>NZ_BPRB01000140.1 GCF_022179685.1 Methylobacterium trifolii | reverse complement strand
CCCGCAGAGGGGAGAGGGAGAGCCCCACAGGACCCCTCCCCGATGCCGAGCATCCACCACTTCACGCCCATTGCCGCGGACGGCACCCCGCACCCCCTGGCGCAGTACCGGGGCCAGGTGATGCTCGTCGTCAACACGGCCTCGAAATGCGGCTTCACCCCGCAATACCAGGGGCTGGAGGCCCTCTGGCGCCGCCACCGCGAGGCCGGCCTCGTGGTGCTGGGCTTCCCCTGCAACCAGTTCGGCGCCCAGGAACCGGGGGATGCCGCCGAGATCGCCCGTTTCTGCTCGCTGACCTACGACGTGACCTTCCCGCTGATGGCCAAGGTCGCCGTGAACGGCAAGGACGCCGACCCGCTCTACGTCCACCTCAAGCGGGAGAAACCCGGGTTTCTGGGATTGCCCGGCATCAAGTGGAATTTCACGAAGTTTCTGGTCGGGCGCGACGGGCGGGTGGTCCGGCGCTTCCCCCCGTCCGCGAAGCCCGCGGCGCTGGAGGGGGCGGTGGCGGACGCCCTCTAGGCTCGCCCGCCGATCACGCCGGCTCGGCAGCCAGCCGGGCGAAGACGCCGAGCAGGTCGTCGCGCGAGGCGCGCGCGACCGCACCGTCTGCGACCTCGGCCTGGGTCCACATCCAGGAGCGCGCCGGATCGTCCCGCATGGCCCAGTCGGGGAAGAGGCGCTCCGTGGCGGGCTCGTGCAGCAGCCGCGTGACCTCGACGTGGCGGTCGTCGCGCGCGATCCGGGCGTAGACGGACTCGAGGGCCGCGGCGGGGCCTTCGAGCAGTTGGAGGTAGAGGTCCGCCCGGCAGATCAGGGCGCCGGTGATGCCGTCCCGCGCGTTGCAGCGCCGGGCCTCGATCAGGATGCCGTTGAGCATGGCCTGATCGAATCCGAAAGGCCGCGAGGCGTAGATCAGTCGCTGGAGATCCATGGCCTTATGCTCCCCCTGTCCTTTCGGAGAACGCTACGCGCGGGCCGCGGGCAAGTCGAGCCGGTAAGATCGTCTTCCCCGGTCCCGGATGGCAACGTTCCGGCCGGGCTTGACCCCCGCCCCAGCATGATCCTTGCTGCCGCCCCGCAACCGATGCCGCGCGAGGCCCCATGCTCCTGACTCCCCGCGAAAAGGACAAGCTCCTCATCGCCATGGCGGCGCAGGTGGCGCGCAACCGGCTGGCGCGGGGCGTGAAGCTCAACCACCCGGAGGCGGTGGCGCTCATCACCGACTTCGTGGTCGAGGGCGCGCGCGACGGGCGCTCGGTGGCCGAGCTGATGCAGGCGGGCGGCACCGTGCTCACCGCCGACCAGGTGATGCCGGGAATCGCGGAGATGATCCACGACATCCAGGTCGAGGCGACCTTCCCCGACGGCACCAAGCTCGTCACCGTGCACCACCCGATCCGCGGCGCCCCCTCCCCCGACGTGCCGGGCACGGTGACGACCCTGCCGGGCGAGATCCTGTTCAACGCGGGCGCCGAGCGCACCGTGATCGAGGTCGCCAACACCGGCGACCGGCCGATCCAGGTCGGCTCGCACTACCACTTCTACGAGGTCAACCCGGGCCTGGTGTTCGCGCGCGACAAGGCGCGGGGCCAGCGCCTCGACATCGCGCCGGGCACGGCGGTGCGCTTCGAGCCCGGCTCGACGCGGGCGGTGGCCCTGGTGCCGCTTTCCGGCGGGCGCACGGTGTACGGGTTCCGGGGTGAGGTGATGGGCACGCTGTGATCGGGCGCCGGATGCCTTATATCGGGACGCAGTATCGAGGAGATCGGTCGTGGCGACGTTCGAAGCGACTCTGTCGGCCGAGGGGCAGGTGACGGTACCGGTACACCTGCGTGCAGCCCTGAACGTGAAGCCCGGCGACACGCTCGTGTTCGATCAGGACGCGGCCGGACAGGTTCGGCTGCGGCCCGGCCCGGCGAGCCGCGTGGTGCGCCCCTCCGGTTCCGACGATCTGGCGCTCATGCAAGCCATCGCCCGTCATGCGCTCCGGACGCGTGGCGCCGACCCGTCCTGTGATCCGATCGGCGACTACCTCGTGGCGGACGACGAGCGCACGAAAACGCGGCGATGATCGGGGTCGACACGAACGTCCTGCTTCGCCACACCTTGCAGGACGATGACGTGCAATCCCCGAAGGCGACAGCCTTCCTGCTCGATGGACGGCGGCTGGTGGAGCCTGCCCTCGTCAATCCGGTGGTCCTGGTCGAGTTCGTCTGGACCCTGGCGCGCCGAGAACGCTTCGAGAAACCTGCTATCCTCGCGCTGCTCGACGTGCTCGCGGCCTCTCCGCACGTCGCCTTCACCGACCCGGCCGCCGTCACCGCCGCGATCACGGATTGGCGCCGGGGCAAGGCGGACTTTCAGGATTACCTCATCGGACACCTGAACCGGGCCGCGGGCGCCACGACGACGCTGACCTTCGACGAGACGGCGGCTGCCGGACCGGGCTTCTCGCTACCGACCAACTGACAGAGCCGGGAGGGCCGCATGGCCAACACCCCCAAGCCCGCAAGCCTCCCCCGCGCCGCCTATGCCGACATGTTCGGCCCGACGACCGGCGACCGCATCCGGCTCGCCGACACGAGCCTCGAGATCACGGTGGAGCGCGACTTCACCACCTACGGAGAGGAGGTGAAGTTCGGCGGCGGCAAGGTCATCCGCGACGGGATGGGGCAGTCGCAGGTGACCAACCGCGACGGGGCGGTGGACACGGTGATCACCAACGCGGTCGTCCTCGACCATTGGGGAATCGTGAAGTGCGACGTCGGAATCGTGGGCGGCCGCATCCACAGGCTCGGCAAGGCCGGCAACCCGGACGTTCAGCCCAACGTCGACATCGTCGTGGGGCCGGGCACGGAGGTGATCGCGGGCGAGGGCAAGATCCTCACGGCCGGCGGCTTCGACAGCCACATCCACTTCATCTGCCCGCAGCAGATCGAGGAGGCGTTGTGCTCAGGCGTCACCACCATGCTCGGCGGCGGGACGGGGCCGGCGCACGGGACGTTCGCCACCACCTGCACGCCCGGCCCCTGGCACATCGCCCGGATGATCGAGGCGGCGGACAACTTCCCCATGAACCTGGCCTTCGCCGGCAAGGGCAACGCCTCGCGCCCCGAATCGCTCGTCGAGATGGTGCGGGCGGGCGCCTGCGCCCTCAAGCTTCACGAGGACTGGGGCACGACGCCGGCGGCCATCGACACCTGCCTCTCGGTGGCCGACCTGCACGACGTGCAGGTGATGATCCACACCGATACCCTGAACGAATCCGGCTTCGTCGAGGACACGATCGCGGCGTTTGCCGGCCGCACCATCCACGCCTTCCACACGGAGGGCGCGGGCGGCGGGCACGCGCCCGACATCATCAAGGTCGCGGGCCTGCCCAACGTGCTCCCGTCGTCCACCAACCCGACGCGGCCCTACACGAAGAACACCATCGACGAGCATCTCGACATGCTGATGGTGTGCCACCACCTCGACCCGTCGATTCCCGAGGACCTCGCCTTCGCCGAGAGCCGCATCCGCAAGGAGACGATCGCGGCCGAGGACATCCTGCACGACCTCGGCGCCCTCTCGATGATGTCCTCGGACAGCCAGGCCATGGGCCGGGTCGGCGAGGTCGTCATCCGCACCTGGCAGACGGCCGACAAGATGAAGCGCCAGCGCGGGGCGCTCGCCGGCGACGCGTCGGGCACCGACAACCTGCGGGCGCGCCGCTACGTGGCCAAGTACACGATCAACCCGGCCATCGCGCACGGGGTCTCGCGGCATATCGGCTCGGTGGAGCCCGGAAAGCTCGCCGACCTCGTGCTCTGGAGCCCCGCCTTCTTCGGGGTGAAGCCGGACCTGGTGCTCAAGGGCGGCATGATCGCGGCCGCTCCCATGGGCGACCCCAACGCCTCGATCCCGACGCCCCAGCCGGTGCATTACCGCCCGATGTTCGGCGCCTACGGCCGCGCGCCCTACGCCACCGCCCTGACCTTCGTCTCGAAGGCGGCGGTGGAGGACGGATTGCGAGAGAAGCTCGGCGTGCAGAAGCAACTGGTCGCGGTGGAGAACGTGCGCGGCGGGATCGGCAAGAAGAGCATGATCCTCAACGACGCCACCCCGGTGATCGAGGTGGATTCCGAGACCTACGACGTGCGCGCCGACGGCGAGTTGCTGGTCTGCGAGCCGGCGGACGTGCTGCCGATGGCGCAGCGCTACTTCCTGTTTTGAGGTAGGATCGGGCGCAAGGAGGCGAGGCCCGCGATGCCGAAGCTTGCACGGATGCCGCCCCCGGCGGAAAGCCCGTACGGAACCGACCTGTATCTCTGGGCGGAGGCGCAGGCCGCCCTGCTGCGGGCCGGCCGCCGGCAGGAGATCGACGTCGCGAACCTGGCCGAGGAGATCGCGAGCGTGGGCGCGTCCCAGAAGTCCGAGATCCGCAGCCGGCTGGCCGTGCTGATCGCGCATCTCCTGAAATGGGAATACCAGCCCGAGAAGCGGAAATACGGCTGGCGCGCCACCCTCATGGAGCAGCGGCTGCAGATCGAGGGATTGATCGAAGTGAGCCCGAGCCTGAAACCCTGGCCCGAGGCCGTCCTGGGCAAGGCCTACCGCCTCGCCCGGGTCCGGGCCGCCGACGACACCGGGCTGCCGGACGGCGCCTTTCCCGCGGACTGCCCCTACGCGATCGGGCAGATCCTCGACGCGTCCTACTATCCCGGAGCGCCCGAGCGGGAGGTCGTCTGATAATGGCGACGACAGCGTGATCGAACGGCGGAGGCCCGCGATGCCGAAGCTTGCACGGATGCCGCCCCCGGCCGACAACCTGTACGGGACGGATTTCTACGGCTGGGCGCGGTCCCAGGCGCGCGCCCTGTCCGCCAGGGACCGGGCCGCGCTCGATGTCGGCAACCTGATCGACGAGGTGGAGTCCTTGGGCCGGAGCCAGCGGCACGCGATCCGCTCCCACCTGGAGGTCCTGATCGCGCATCTCCTCAAGTTCCGCGTGCAGCCGGAGCGGGCCTCGCCGAGTTGGCGCAGGACCTTGCGGAACCAGCGCCGGGAGATCGCGCAGCGCATCGCGCGCAACCCGAGCCTGCGCGCCTATCCCGCCGAGGTGCTGGCCGAGACCTATCGCGACGCGGTCCGTCTGGCCTGCGACGAGACCCAGCTCGACGCGGCCCGCTTCCCGCAGGACTGCCCCTTCACCCTGGCCCAGATCCTCGACGCCGGCTTCGAGCCCGAATGAGCAGGGCGATTCTCCGCAACGACCTCTACGCCGCCGACCTGAGCGCCTGGGCGGAGGCGCAGGTGCGCGCCCTGCACGAGGGGCGCTTCGACGATCTCGACCACGACCGTCTCTCCGAGGTCGTGGCCGGGCTCGCATCGCGCGAGCGGCGCGAGTTGCGCGAACGCCTCCAGGTCATCCTCACCGGCCTCCTGCGCTGGGCGCAGCAGGTCGACCTGCGCTGCCGGGGCTGGGCGGCGACCATCGACGCGCAGCGGCATCGGGTCGAGCGGCTCCTGAGGGACAACCCGAGCCTCGCCGCCGCCGTCCCGAACCTCGTCGCCGAGGGCTACCCCGCCGCCAGGGCCCGGGCCGTGCTGGAGAGCGCCCTGTTCGACGAGAGCTTTTCGGCCGCCTGCCCCTTCACCCCGGACGAGATCCTGACGGCCGGACTCTACCCCGATCCCTACGGCGACGACGCGGTCCGCGGCGCCGGCTGGTGGAAGAGCCGATGATCCGCGCCACCCGCCTGATCCGCGCCGACGCCCTCGGGGCCGGCGAGATCGTCGACCGCGTCGTCCTCGACCACGGCGACCGCCACCGCCGCCGCGTGGCGATGCGGGGCGTCGGCGGGCTGGCCTTCCTCCTCGACCTGCCCGAGGCGAGCGTGCTGGAGGACGGCGACGCCCTCGCCCTGGAGGACGGACGCCTCGTCTGGGTCGAGGCGGCGCCCGAGCGCCTGCTGGAGATCCGCGCGGAGGATGCCCGCGCCCTCAAGCGCCTGATCTGGCACATCGGCAACCGGCACATCCCGGCCGAGATCGGGGACGAGGCGGTGTTCATCGTCCACGACCACGTCCTGGCCGAGATGGTGCGTGGGTTGGGCGGCAGCGCCGAGCCGGTGGAGCGCCCATTCCGGCCGGAGGGCGGGGCCTATGCCGGGGCGGCGGCGGGGCACGGCCACCACCGTCACGACCACGACCATCACGGCGGCCACCACCACGACCATGATTGAGGCGCTCCGGCTGATGGCGTGGCTCTCGCCGGGCTATCCGGTCGGGGCCTACGCCTACTCGCACGGCCTCGAATGGGCGGTGGAGGCGGGCCAGGTCCGCGACGAGGCGGGCTTCTCGGATTGGCTCGCGGACGTGGCCGAGCGGGGGTCGCTGCGCAACGACATGATCCTGGCAGCCCACGCCCACCGGGCGGCCGTGGCCGGCGACGGGCCGGGGCTCGCCGCCGTCAACGACCTCGCCCTGGCGCTGGCGCCCTCGCGCGAGCTCCACCTCGAGACCGCCCAGCAGGGCCGCAGCTTCCTCGACGCGACGTGCGCTGCCTGGCCCTGCCCGGCCCTGACGGCGCTCTCCGGGGAGCTGGCGGGCGAGGTCGCCTATCCGGTCGCGGTCGGCGCGGCGGCCGGCGCCCACGGCATGGCGCCGGCCGCGATGCTGGCCGGCTACGGGCTGGCCTTCGTCCAGAACCTGGTCTCGGCGGCTCTGCGGGCGGCGCCCATCGGCCAGGGGGCCGGCACGCGGGTCGTGGCCGCGCTCGCCCCCCGCGTCGCGGCGCTCGCCGAGGCGACGGGTACGGCCGACCTCGACGCCATCGGCTCGGCGACGCTGCGCCTCGATCTCGGCTCCTTCCGGCACGAGACGCAGTATTCGCGGATCTTCCGCTCGTGAGCGCGGCCCTCGACCTCGCCCGCCTTCGGGCCGAGACGCCGGGCACGCGCCACGGCATCCACCTCAACAACGCCGGCGCGGCGCTGATGCCCGAGCCGGTGCTCGACGCCATGCGGGGCTACCTCGACCTCGAAGCGGCCCATGGCGGCCACGGGGCGGCCGAGCGCGCGGCGGCCCGCCTCGAGGCGGTCTACGACAGCGTCGCCCGGTTGATCGGGGCCGAGCCCGACGAGATCGCCCTCACCGAGAGCGCCACCCGCGCCTGGCAGATGGCGTTCCATGCCCTGGCCCGGACCTTCGCCCCCGGCGACCGCATCCTGGTGGCGCGCGCGGAGTACGGCGCCAACGTCGTCGCCCTGATGCAGGTGGCGCGGCACACCGGCGCGTGCATCGAGACCGTGCCGAGCGCCGGGGACGGCCGGCTCGACCTCGGGGCCCTGGAGCGGATGGTCGACCGCCGGGTGCGGCTGATCGCGGCGCCCACGATCCCCTCGAACGGGGGCCTGGTGAACCCCGTCGCCGGGATCGGGCGGATCGCCCGCGCGCACGGGGTGCCGTTCCTGCTCGATGCCTGCCAGGCCCTCGGCCAGCGGCCGGTCGACGTCGGGGAACTCGGCTGCGACATGCTCGCGGCCACGGGGCGGAAGTTCCTGCGGGGGCCGCGCGGCACCGGCTTCCTCTACGTCCGGCGCCCGTGGCTCGACCGGCTGGAGCCGGCCATGCTCGACCATTTCGGCGCACCCCTCACCGGGGCGGACGGCTATGCCCTGCGGCCCGACGCGCGCCGCTTCGAGACCTACGAGCACAGCCGCGCCGGACGCCTGGGGCTGGGCGCGGCGGTGGATTACGCCCTGGGGCTGGGCCTGGATCGGATCGCGCGCCGCTGCCGGGTGCTGTCGGGGCAGCTGCGGGCCGGGCTCGCCGCCCTGCCCGGCATCCGCCTGCACGATCTCGGCCCCGATCCGGCCAGCCTCGTCACCTGTACGCTGGAGGGCCGGTCGGCGGAGGCGGTGCGTGCGGCGTTCTCGACGGCCGGGATCGCGGTCGGCGTCTCGCTGCCCTCGGCCGCACCGCTCGACGCGCAGGCGCGCAGGCTCCCGCCCCTCGTGCGGATCTCGCCGCACTACTACAACGGCGAGGACGAGATCGCGCAGGCGCTTTCCGTCCTTGCCCGGCTCCCGCTGCCCGCCCCATCCCGAGGAGGTTTCGCCCCATGACGTCAGCCAACGGTCCCCTGCGCGTCGGCATCGGCGGCCCGGTCGGCTCCGGCAAGACCGCGCTGATGGAGCAGCTCTGCAAGCGCTTTCGCGACCGCTACGAGATCTGCGCCATCACCAACGACATCTACACCAAGGAGGACGCGCGCATCCTCACCGTGGCCGGCGCCCTGCCCGAGGAGCGCATCCTGGGAGTCGAGACCGGGGGCTGCCCGCACACGGCGATCCGCGAGGACGCCTCGATCAACCTCGCGGCGGTGGCCGAGATGCGCCGGAGATTCCCGAAGCTCGACCTCGTGCTGATCGAATCCGGCGGCGACAACCTGGCCGCGACCTTCTCGCCGGAACTGGCCGACCTCACCCTCTACGTCATCGACGTGGCGGGCGGCGAGAAGATCCCGCGCAAGGGCGGCCCCGGCATCACCCGCTCGGACCTGCTCGTCGTCAACAAGACCGACCTCGCGCCTTTCGTGGGCGCCGACCTTTCGGTGATGGAGGCCGACACGCGGCGCATGCGGGGCAGCCGGCCCTACGTGTTCGCCTCGCTGCGCGAAGGGCACGGCGCGGACAGGATCGCCCGCTTCGTCGAGGAGGCCGGCGGCCTGGGCTGAGGCAGAGCCCCCGGCCCTATACCAGCGGCCTTCGACCCTGACCGATCAAAGGCCTGTCCGCCGCACGCGCGGCGGCGCGCATGCGCGTTTGCCGACGGGCGAGGGCAGACGAGTCGTAGTCGGCGGCCGTCGAGTATTACTGCTCGGCGTTGGCCGAGCGCGCACGGGCGGGACGCGCCGTGGGGGCGCCGCCCATCAGGGCGTCCAGCCGGCTCATCCGGTCCGAGAAGCCCTGCGAGGCCGCCAGCGTGGCGCGGGCCTGGGGCTTGTCCACGACCTTGCGGAGGTCCCGCGCCTCGGCCGAGACGGCCGGCAGGGCGAGGGCGACGAGGAGGCCGAGGGAGAGGCTGCGCAGATCTGTCGTCATGGTCGTGACCCCTGTGCGGGCGCGGCCGGTCACCGGCGTGCCGCCGCTGCCGACCAGTCTGACCCCCTGACGGTTAAGCTAAGCCGAGCCGGCTCCGCGATCCGTGCGCTAGCGCACCCGCCGCCCGGGGCGAGGCCGCGCCGCGGATCGCCGGCAGGGCGCGCCCGCCGTCTCGACAGGCGCGCGGATCGATGCGAGGTTCCCGCGAGCGCGGCCGGGCGGGCCGCAGGGCGGAGGTGGCATGGCGCCGGAATTGCGGGACTCGCGGGCGGCCCTGATCCTCCTGGCCGCCGTGGTGCTGTCCGTGCTGATCTTCGGGGCCGTGACCCTGGTCAGCCAGATCGGCTGACCCGTCCACCGGCCGAAGCGGGTTCAGGCCGCCTTGGTCGTCCGGTCCCGCTCCGCCAGCATCTGCCGGATCTCGCCGATGGGGCGCGGCGGGCTGAACAGGAACCCCTGCATCTCCTGGCAGCCCTCGGCGCGCACGGCGGCGAGCTGCGCCTCGGTCTCCACGCCCTCCACCACCGTGGTGATGCCGAGGCTGCCCCCTAAGCCGACCAGGGCCCGGATGATCGCGCCGGCTTCCGTCGCCTGCCCGGCATCCTTCACGAAGGAGCGGTCGATCTTGATCTTGTCGAAGGGGAAGCGGCGCAGGTAGCTCAGGGAGGAGTAGCCCGTGCCGAAATCGTCCATCGAGATGCGGATGCCGGCCCGGCGCAGGAGGTGCAGGGTCTCGAGGTTCGCCTCGGTGTCGTCGAGCAGCACGCTCTCGGTGATCTCCAGTTCCAGCCGTTCCGGCCGCAGGCCGCTGGCGGCCAGCGCCAGCAGCACCACCTGCGCGAAGGTGCGGTGGCGCAGCTGCACGGCGGAGACGTTGACCGCGACCTTCACGTCGGCGGGCCAGGCCGCCGCGTCCCGGCAGGCCTGGTTCAGCACCCAGGCGCCCAGGCCCACGATCAGCCCGGTCTCCTCCGCGACGGGGATGAAGGTCGCCGGCGAGACCAGGCCGAGTTCGGGATGGCGCCAGCGCACCAGGGCCTCCAGGCCCGTCACCCGGTCGCTGCCGAGGTCGACCAGGGGCTGGTAGTGCAGCTCGAAGCTGCCCTGGCTCAGGGCCTCGGCGAGTTCCCGCTCGAGGACGCGCCGGGCCTGGGCCGTCTCGTCCATCGCCGCCTCGAACAGGCAGGCCTGGCCGCGGCCCGCGTTCTTGGCGTGGTAGAGGGCCATGTCGGCGCTCTTGAGCAGGCGGTCGATGTCGTCGGCGGCCTCGTCCGCCATGGCGACGCCGACGCTCATGCCGATCTCGACGGCGCAGCCGTCGATCAGGTAGGGGGCGCTCACGGTGGCGATCAGGCGCTGGGCCAGCGCCATCGCGCCGGCCTCGTCGCCCACCCGGTGCAGCACCGCGAACTCGTCGCCGCCGAGGCGCGCCACGAGGTCGCCGACGCGCACGTTGTCGCACAGGCGCTGGGCCACGGCGCGCAGCAGGGTGTCGCCGCCCCCGTGGCCGTGGGTGTCGTTGACGGCCTTGAAGCGGTCGAGGTCGAGGCAGAGCAGGGCCAGCCGGGCCTTCTTCGGATCGTCCCCCCTGCCCTGGCCCAGCATGTCCAGGCCGTGCTCGCGCAGGGCCGCGCGGTTGGGCAGGTCGGTGAGGCCGTCGTGGCGCGCCATGTGGGCGATGCGCGCCTCGTTGCGCCGCCGCTCGGTGATGTCCTCGAAGGTCGAGACCCAGCCGCCGCCCTCGATCGTGCGATAGCAGACGGCCAGCACCCGCCCGTCGGCGAGTTCCCGGTGGCTCGGCACCGGCTCGGGAGCGAGCAGCGCGAGGCGGGTGCCCTCGCACAGGGCGTCGACGCTGGTGCCGCGCTGGTAGCAGCCGCGCGCCACGAGGCCCTCGCAGATCTCGCGCTGGCTCATGCCGAGGCGGAGCGTCTCGGGCGCGATGCCGAAGATCTCGCAATAGCGCTGGTTGTAGACGACCAGGCGGGCCGCGTCGTCGAACAGGCACAGGCCCTGGGTCATGTTGCCGAGCGCCGCGTCGAAGCGCCGGTTCTGCTCCAGGAGCTGCGCGTTCGAGCTGCGCAGGTCCGCGAGCGCCCCGGCGAGAGCCGCGCGCGCCCGGCCCTCCGTGCTGACGTCGGTGCCGATGCCCCTGTGCCCGCGGAACGCCCCGTCCTCCGAATAGACCGGCTCGCCGCTGATCCGGAACCAGCGCGTCCGGCCGTCCGGGTGGTGGTAGGGATAGAGGAAGTCCGTGAATGCCCGCCGTTCGGCCAGGGCGTCCCGGTAGGGCGTCCAGAAGCCGGCATCCTCTCCGTTCGTGGCGATCGCGGACCGGGCCCGGCCGATCAGCGCCTCGACGCCGCGGCCGAGGAAGCGTTCCGCCTGGGGCGAGAGGAAGACGAAGCGCTGGTCCGCGTCGGTCTCCCAGATCCAGTCCGGGTCGACCTGCACGAGGTCTTCGGGAAGTTCTGCGGGCATTCGATCACCGACGATGAAGCCGTGATCTTCCGGTGCAGACATTAAGAATCCTCTCAATCCCCGCGGCCGGCACCGGGCCCGGGGGGGAGGCGTTCCCATCGCGTGGCCGCCGCGCGGATCGATCCGCCCGATCGTGGCCGGTGCAAGGAGTTCCTTAATGGCCGACGCCGCCGCAGACCTGTTTCCGGGCTTCGAAGCCCTCTGGATCGAGGCGCCCTGGGGCAAGGCCTTCGCCAGGGCCGGGGGCGCGTCCGACGCCCCGCCCCTCCTGCTCCTGCACGGATTCCCGCAAAGCCATGCGATGTGGCACCGCGTCGCCCCGGACCTGGCGCGGACCCACCGGGTGATCTGCCTCGACCTGAAGGGCTACGGCTGGTCTGCGGCGCCGACGGGCGATCCGGCGCACGCGGTCTACGCCAAGCGCACCCTCGGCCGCGAGGTCGTCGCCCTGATGGAGCGGATCGGCCACGTCCACTTCGCGGTCGCCGGCCACGACCGGGGCGGGCGCGTGGCCTACCGGATGGCGCTGGACGAGCCCGGCCGGGTCTCGCGCCTCGCCCTCCTCGACATCGTGCCGACCCTGACCCAGTGGGAGCGCATCGAGGCGCAGCCCGGCCTGAACCCGCACTGGCCGTTCCTCGCCGGGCCGGCGCCCGGCCCCGAGGAGGCGATCGCCCGGGACCCGGACGGGTATTTCGAGGGCCTGCTGCGCGACTGGACGCAGAGGAAGGACCTCTCCGCCTTCGACCCGCGCGCGCTCCATCTCTACCGGCAGGCCTGGGGCGTGCCCGAGCGCATCCACGCCCTGTGCGAGGATTACCGCGCCGGGGCCGGCCCCGACCGGGAGGCGGACGCGGCCGACCTGACCGCGGGGCGCACCCTGCCGATGCCGGTCCTGGTGCTGGCGAGCCGGGCCTACCTCGACCACGGCAAGGCCGAGACGGCGCTCTCCGCCTGGCAGCGGACCTTCGCCCCGCAGGCACAGGGCGCCGAGATCGACGGGGGCCATTTCCTGGCGGAGGAGAACGCGGCCGAGACGCATGCAGCCCTGCGACGCTTCCTGGCGGGCTGAGCCCGCACGACGGGGCCGGCGGCCGGCCCCGGCCGCCTCACCCGAACAGCGCCGTGAGCCCGTAGCAGCCTGCCCCGATCAGGCCGGCGGCCGGCATCGTCAGCACCCAGGCCACGACGATGTCGCCGGCGATGCCCCAGCGCACGGCCGAGGCGCGCCGGGCCGCGCCCACCCCGACGATGGCGCCGGTGATGGTGTGGGTGGTCGAGACCGGGACCCCGAGCCAGGTCGCGGCGAACAGGGTGATCGCCCCGCCGGTCTCGGCGCAGAAGCCCTGCATCGGGTTCAATCGCGTGATCTTGGAGCCCATCGTGTGGACGATGCGCCAGCCCCCGAACAGGGTGCCGAGCGCCATCGCCGTCTGGCAGGCGAGCACCACCCAGAGGGGCACGTGGAACTCGCCCCCGAGCAGGCCTTGCGAGTAGAGCAGCACCGCGATGATGCCCATGGTCTTCTGCGCGTCGTTGCCCCCGTGTCCGAGGGAGTAGAGGGAGGCCGAGACGAACTGGAGCACGCGGAAGCTCCGGTCGACGGCGAACGGCGTGGCCCGCACGCAGAGCCACGAGACCGCCAGCACCAGCACCAGGGCGAGCAGGAAGCCGAGCAGCGGCGACAGCACGATCGCGGCGACCGTCTTGCCCAGGCCCCCCCAGACCACCACCGAGAGGCCGGCCTTGGCCAGCCCCGCCCCGACGAGGCCGCCCACCAGCGCGTGGGAGGAACTCGACGGGATGCCGAGCACCCAGGTGGCGATGTTCCAGCTGATCGCGCCGACCAGCGCGGCGAAGATCACGCGGGCGTCGACGATGCTGGCATCCACGATGCCGGTGCCGAGCGTCTGCGCCACGTGGAGCCCGAAGAACAGGAAGGCGATGAAGTTGAAGAAGGCGGCCCAGAGCACGGCGTAGCGCGGGCGCAGCACCCGCGTGGAGACGATGGTGGCGATGGAGTTGGCCGCGTCGTGCAGGCCGTTCAGGAAGTCGAAGAACAGGGCGACGGCGATCAGGCCGAAGAGCCAGGGCAGCGCGAGGGCGGTCATCGGCCTGCGCTCCGCGTGCTCGTGAGGGAGGGCTGGTGCATCACACGTTCTCGATGACGATGCCGCTGATCTCGTTGGCCACGTCCTCGAAGCGGTCCACCACCTTCTCCAGGTGCTCGTAGATCTCGCGGCCGATCAGGTAGCTCATCGGGTCGCTGCGGCCGTGGGTGCGGAAGAGTTCCTTGAGGCCCTCGTCGTGCAGGTCGTCGGAGCGGCCCTCGACGCGGGTGACCTCCTCGGTGAGGCCGGCGAGCGTCGCCGCGTGGGTGCCGATGCCGCTGAGCAGGGGCACGGCCTGCGCCGTGAGCTTGGCCGCCTCGACCACGGTGTCGCCCATCTCGCGCATCCGCGGCTCGAAGCTGCGGATGTCGTAGAGTTCGATGGTCTTCACCGTCTTCTGCATCTGGTCGATGGCGTCGTCCATCGACTGGATCAGGTCCTTGATGTCGCCGCGGTCGAAGGGGGTGATGAAGCTGCGGCGCACGGCCAGCAGCACCTCGCGGGTGATGGCGTCGGCCTCCGCCTCGCGCTCGACGATGATCCGGCCGTAGCGCGCCACCCCCTCGCCGCCGTCGAGCAGGGCCCGCAGCGCCTCGGCGCCCGCCACCAGCGTGGCCGAATGCCGGTCGAACAGGTCGAAGAAGCGGTCCTCGCGGGGCATCAAGGCCCGAAACCAGCCCATCATGCGAAGGCCCTCGCTGTTTGCGGACTCAACGCCCGGTGCCGGAAAAGAATCGGGGACAGCCAAAAGAAATCAGAAGCGCTCGACCCAGGGGCGCAACTCCAGCTCGGAGGTCCAGGCGCTGCGGTCCTGGCGCAGGACGGCGCGGTAGCTCGCGGCGATGGCGCCGGGATCGAGGTGGCTGTCGGGGGCGTCGAGGGCCTCGCCCCAGCGGCGCGGGTTCCGGATCGCCCCGTCGATGACGAAGTGGGCCACGTGGATGCCCTGGGGCTGCAACTCGCGGGTCAGGCTCTGGGCCAAGCCCCGCAGGGCGAACTTGCCCATGGCGAAGGGGGCCGAGCCGGCAAAGCCCTTGACGCTGGCCGACGCCCCCGTGAGCAGGATCGCCCCGTGGCGCTCGGGCAGCATGCGCCGGGCCGCGGCCTGCGCCACCAGGAAGCCGCCGAAGGCCGAGACCATCAGGGACTGGGCCACGGCCTGCGGATCGAGTTCCGTGACCGGCCCGCGCAGGCGCCCGCTGGCGTTGTAGACCACCACGTCGGGGGCGCCCCCGAGCTTCGTCTCCATGGCGCAGAACAGGGCCTCGACCTGCTCCGGGCTCGTGGCGTCGCAGGTCTCCACCGCCCCGTCGACGTCGCGGGCGAGGTCGGCGAGCTTGTCCGTGTCGCGGGCGGCCAGCCCCACCTTCAGGCCGTCCTGCGCCAGCAGGCGGGCCAGCGACGCGCTGAGGCCCGCGCCGGCCCCGACGATGAGGGCCCGCTTGTAGGTCGGCGTCATGGTCTCGTCCTCCTCGGGGGCTCTTCCCGTCCCGCTCGCGCCCACCATGCCCGCGTGGGGCGCGTGCCGCGAGGGGCGGTCACGGGCGCCGGCTTTCAAAGAAGGCCCGCAGTAGCCCCGCGGCCTCCCCCTCGCGGAATCCCCCGTAGACCTCCGGCGCGTGGTGGCAGGTCGGCTGGTTGAAGATGCGGGGGCCGTGCTCGACGCCGCCGCCCTTCGGGTCGGAGGCGCCGAAATACAGCCGCCGGATGCGGGCGAAGGAGATCGCGCCCGCGCACATCGGGCAGGGCTCCAGGGTGACGTAGAGGTCGCATCCCGGCAGGCGCTCGTCCTGCAGGATGCCGCAAGCGGCGCGGATCGCCAGGATCTCGGCATGCGCCGTCGGGTCGTGCAGGGCGCGGGGCCGGTTGTGGGCCACCGCGATGACGGCGCCCCCGCGCACGATCGCGGCGCCCACCGGCACCTCCCCCTCCCCCGCCGCCTGCCGGGCGGCGGCGAAGGCGCGGTCGAAGGGATCGCATTCTTGCGCGCCGGCTTCGATGTCACGCGCCGCGTCCCGGGTTTCGCGCGAAGCGTCCCGGGTTTCGCGCGCCGCTGTCTGGATCGGATCGGGCATGGCGTCGTTTCTAGTGCGCGGTCACGGCCGGGAATAGCGGCATCCGCCGCCGGCTCGGCCGCGGCCCGGGAATGTTAATGGGCGGAACATTCCCGGGCCGCCGCCGTTCCTGTTCCAACGCGGCACCGCCGCCCACGAAAACTCAGAGGAGCCTCCCATGAGCAGCACCACCGACAAGATCAAGGGCGCGGCCAACGAGGCCGTCGGCAAGGCCAAGCAGGGCATCGGCAACGTCACCGACAGCGACAAGCTGAAGGCCGAGGGCGCGGCCCAGGAGCTCAAGGGCAAGGCCCAGGGCACCGTGGGCGACGCCAAGGACGCGGTGAAAAGCAAGCTCTGATCCACCCGCCCGGTCCGGGCCGCCGGCCGGTCCGGCAGCCCGCGCCTGTCTGACAACCCGTCTCGCACCG
Source organism: Methylobacterium trifolii (assembly GCF_022179685.1). Classification (GTDB taxonomy): domain Bacteria; phylum Pseudomonadota; class Alphaproteobacteria; order Rhizobiales; family Beijerinckiaceae; genus Methylobacterium; species Methylobacterium trifolii. The sequence continues at coordinate 1,883 of NZ_BPRB01000140.1, read as the reverse complement.
AGGTCATCATGATCGGTTGGGCCATCACCTTCCTCGTCGTGGCGCTGGTCGCGGCGCTCCTGGGCTTCGGCGGCATCGCCGGAACCGCCATGGAGGCGGCCAAGATCGTCTTCTTCGTCGCGATCGTCCTGTTCCTCGTCTCCGCCGTGTTCGGCGTGATGCGGGGGCGGGCTCCGAGGCTCTGACGCGCTCGGAGCACTCCACGAGTCTTGCCATCAGTCTCGCGTAAGCGAAGGCGGTCCTCCGGGGCCGCCTTCCGCATGTTCGGGACGGGTCCCCATCGTCTCCCGGGCCGACACCGACCGCCTGCGATGGTCCCCGGAAAGGCCCGTACCGCCGGGACGCAGGCCCGCGAAGAGGCCCGTATCCGCGCTCGCGCCTCGCGCAGGGCGGCGCGCTCTGTTATGGGCTCGCTCATGAGCGACAATCCGACCACCGAAACCCCGGACGATTCCGTCCGCGGGCCCGACGCAGCGCAGGCCCCCGAAGGGGCCCGGGTAGCGAAGGCCCCCAAGGTTCCCAAGGCCCCCAAGGCCCCCAAGGCCCCCAAGGCTCCCAAGGCATCCGCCGCCGACAAGGCATCCGCGGCCGCCCAGGCGCCTGCGGCACCCGAGGCGGCGAAGAGCCCGAAGCCGCGGAAGCCCCGCGCTTCCGCCGCCGAAGCCTCGGCACCCGAGGCAGCCTCCGAGGCTTTCCCCGCCGAACCCTCGTCCGAGTCCTGGGCTCCCGAGACGGATGCCAACCGCAGGTCCGACGACCCGGAGGAGCAGCCGCGGGCGCGCCTCGCCCGCGCGCGGCCCGACCGGTCGAAGGACCGCCACGTCAACGCGCGTCCGGCCAAGGAGGCTGCGAAGGAGCCCGCCAAGGAATCCACGAAGGCGGCGGCCAAGGAGGCGACCAAGGACAGGAGCGGTGACGCACCCCTGCGCCGCCGCCCGGCCGCCCGGCCCGCCGTTGAGCCCGAGCTCGTCGCGGACCGGCCGGCCGATGCCGCGCCCGCGCATAAGACGGACACGGACGAGGCGGACACGGCCGTCGCCGCATCCGCGGTGGACGCGCCCGCCGTCGAAGCCGCGACACCCGCCGAGACTCCCGTGCCTGCCGAGGCGGCCGCACCGGCCGAGGGCGGCTACGAGGGCGAGCGCATCGCCAAGGCGATCGCGCGGGCCGGCCTCGCCTCCCGCCGGGACGCCGAGGCGATGATCCTGGCCGGCCGCGTCACCCTGAACGGGGTGCGGCTCGACTCGCCCGCGATCAACGTCACCGACGACGACCGGGTCATGGTGGACGGCGAGCCGATGCCGGTCCGCGAGCGCACCCGGCTCTGGATCTTCCACAAGCCCCGCGGCCTCGTCACCACGGCGCGCGACCCGGAGGGGCGCCAGACCGTGTTCGACGAGTTGCCCGAGGACCTGCCCCGCGTGGTGGCGATCGGCCGCCTCGACATCAACACCGAGGGGCTGCTGCTGCTGACCAACGACGGCGGCCTCGCCAAGGTGATCGCCCACCCCGACACCGGCTGGCTGCGCCGCTACCGGGTCCGCGCCTGGGGCGACACCAGCCAGGCCGAACTCGACAAGCTGCGCAAGGGCGTCACCATCGACGGCATGGAGTACGGGCCGATCGAGGCCCATCTCGACCGGACGCAGGGGGACAACCTCTGGCTGACCCTGGGCCTGCGCGAGGGCAAGAACCGCGAGGTCAAGCGCATCCTCGAGCATCTCGGGCTGTCCGTGAACCGGCTGATCCGGCTCTCCTTCGGGCCGTTCCAGCTCGGCGACCTGGAGGTCGGCCTCGTCGAGGAGATCCGCACCAAGGTGCTCAAGGAGCAGCTCGGCAAGGGGCTGGCCGAGCAGGCGGCCGTCGATTTCGAGAGCCCGGTG
>NZ_BPRB01000139.1 GCF_022179685.1 Methylobacterium trifolii | reverse complement strand
CCGCAAAGGGGGGAGGGATAGGTCTCGCCCTCCCCGCGATCGTCCTCGCCCTGTCGGCCTGCAAGCCGGCCGAGGAGGCCAAGGCGCCGCCGATCCGGCCGGTGCTCTACACGGTGGCCAAGCCCGTCGACACGGTGCGCTTCGGGCCCTTCGCCGGCACGGTCGAGCCGCGCTACCAGTCGCAGCTCGGCTTCCAGATCGGCGGGCGCGTGGTCGCCCGCGACGTGACTGTGGGCGACATCGTCAAGAAGGGCCAGCGCCTGGCCGCCCTCGATCCGGTGGTGCCGCGCTTCGCCCTGACGCGGGCGGAAGCGGACGTGGCCGACGCCCGCGCCCAGTCCGAGAACGCCGCCGCCACCGATGCGCGCACCCGCCGCCTGATGGAGGGCGGCAACGTCACCCAGGCCCAGATGGACGGCGCCACCGCCAACCGCGACACCGCGCAGGCCCGCCTCGCCCAGGCCCAGGCGAGCCTGCAGAAGGCCCGCGACCAGATCGGCTACACCGAGCTGAAGGCGGATTTCGACGGGGTGGTGACGCAGCGCAGTGCCGAGGTCGGGCAGGACCTCTCCGCCGGCCAGGCCGTGGTCACCGTGGCCCGGCCCGAGGTGCGCGAGGCCGTGGTCGACATCCCCGAGGACCTGATCGGCGCGATGCCCAAGGACGGCCGCTTCACCGTGGCCCTCCAGAGCGCCCCGGAGGTGACGGCGACGGGCACCGTGCGCGAGACCGCGCCGTTCGCCGACGCCAGCACCCGCACCCGCCGCATCCGCATGACCCTCCAGGACCCGCCCCCGGCCTTCCGGCTCGGGGCGACCATCACCGTGTCGCTGGCCCGCAAGGTCGAGCCGCGGGTCATCCTGCCGGAGACCGCCCTGCTCTCGGCCGACGGGCACGACGCGGTCTGGGTGGTGGACGCGGCCGGCACCCGCGTCAGCCGCCGCGCGGTCCGCGTGGCCGAGCGCCGCTCCGAGCACGTCGCCCTGGCCGAGGGCCTGGCGGCCGGCGACCGCGTGGTCGTGGCCGGCGTCAACTCCCTGAGCGAGGGCCAGACCGTCCGGCTCTCCGACGAACCCCTCTAGACCTTCGCGCCGGATCGCCTTCGTGAAAAACTTCAACGCCTCGGAATGGGCGCTGTCCCACCGGTCCTTCGTCTGGTTCCTGATGGCGATCTGCCTGGTCGCCGGGACGCTGGCCTATCGCGGCCTCGGGCGCGAGGAGGACCCGCCCTTCGCCATCAAGACCATGGTGGTGCAGGCGAGCTGGCCCGGCGCCACCATCGGCGACACCCTGGAGCAGGTCACGGACCGGATCGAGAAGGAGCTCCAGCAGGTCTCCACCCTCGACTACGTCAAGAGCTACACCACGCCGGGGCAGGCCACCGTCTTCGTCAACCTGCGCGACACCACCAAGGCCAGCGAGATCCAGCCCTCGTTCTACCAGGTGCGGAAGCGCCTGGGCGACATCCAGAACACCTTCCCGCAGGGGATGCAGGGGCCGTTCTTCAACGACGAGTTCGGCGACGTCTACGGCAACGTCTACGGCTTCACCGCCGACGGCCTGACCCACCGGCAGCTGCGCGACTACGTCGAGGGCGTGCGCACCGAGATCCTGAAGGTGCCCAACATCGGCAAGACCCTGCTGCTGGGCACGCAGAAGGAGACGATCTTCCTCGACTTCTCCACCCGCAAGCTCGCCGGCTACGGCATCGACATCCAGTCGCTGATCAAGACCCTCCAGAGCCAGAACGCGATCTCGCCCTCGGGCGTGGTCCAGGCCGGGCCGGAGCGGGTCTCGGTGCGGGTGAGCGGCCAGTTCTCCTCCGAGACCTCCCTGGAGACGGTCAACCTGCGCGTCAACGACCGCTTCTTCCGCCTCTCGGACGTGGCCGAGATCAGCCGCGGCTACGAGGACCCGCCGGCCGCCCAGTTCCGCGTGGACGGCAAGCCGGCGATCGGGCTGGCCGTGGCCATGCGGCCCAACGCCAACCTCCTGCATTTCGGCGAGGACCTGAAGGCGCGGATGCGCCTGATCGAGGCCAAGCTCCCCATCGGGGTCGGCATCCACCTCGTCTCGGACCAGCCCAGGATCGTCGAGGAGGCGGTGGGCGGCTTCACCCAGGCGCTGGTCGAGGCGGTGGTGATCGTGCTCGGCGTCAGCTTCCTCAGCCTCGGCTTCCGGGCCGGGCTCGTGGTCTCGATCTCGATCCCGCTGGTGCTCGCCATCGTCTTCGTGGTGATGCAGGTGATGGGCGTCACCCTCCAGCGCATCTCGCTCGGCGCCCTGATCATCGCCCTCGGGCTGCTCGTGGACGACGCCATGATCACCGTCGAGATGATGGTGGCGCGCCTCGAACTCGGCGATTCCTTGAAGAAGGCGGCGACCTTCGCCTACACCTCCACCGCCTTCCCGATGCTCACCGGCACCCTGGTGACGGTGGCGGGCTTCCTGCCCATCGGCTTCAACGGCTCGTCGGCGGGCGAGTACACCTATTCCCTGTTCGTGGTGATCGCCGCCGCGCTGCTGGTCTCCTGGGTGGTGGCGGTGCTGTTCGCGCCGCTGGTCGGCGTCACCCTCCTGCCCAAGACCATGAAGAGGCACGACCACGGCCCCGGCCGGGCGGCCCGCGCCTTCCTCACGGTGCTGGAGGTGGCCATGCGCTTCCGCTGGGTCACGGTGGCTGCCTGCGTCGTCCTGATGGGGATCGCGGTCGCCGGCATGGCGAAGGTGCAGCAGCAGTTCTTCCCGGCCTCCGACCGCACCGAGATCCTGGTCGACCTGACCCTGCCGCAGAACGCCACCATCGGCGAGACGCGGGCGCAGATGGACCGCTTCGAGGCCCGCCTGAAGGGCGACCCCGACATCGAGCGCTGGTCCTCCTACGTCGGCCAGGGCGCCGTGCGCTTCTACCTGCCCCTGGACCAGCAGCTCGCCAACGCCTTCTTCGGCCAGGTCGTCATCGTGACGAAGTCGCTGGAGGCCCGCGACCGCCTGTTCCCCAAGCTGGAGGCGTTCGGCAAGCGGGAGTTCGTGGGCACGGACGTGTTCGTGAACCCCCTCTCGCTCGGCCCCCCGGTCGGTCGCCCGGTCCAGTACCGCCTCAGCGGCCCCGACCTCCAGGTCGTGCGCGCCAAGGCCCTGGAGCTGGCCGGCATCGTCGCCACGGACCCGCACGTGGCCGTGCCGACCCTGGACTGGAACGAGCCCGGCAAGGTGCTGCGCGTCGAGATCCTCCAGGACAAGGCGCGCCAGCTCGGCGTCACCAGCCAGGACATCGCCGGCATCCTCAACGGCGTCGTCGGCGGCTCGGCGATCACGCAGGTGCGGGACTCGATCTACCTCGTGAACGTCGTGGGCCGGGCGCGCGCCGCCGAGCGGACCTCCCTCGACACCCTCCAGAGCCTCCAGGTGTCGCTGGCCAACGGCGCCGTGGTGCCGCTGCTCGCCTTCGCCAAGATCGGCTACGACCTGGAGCAGCCGATCGTCTGGCGCCGCGACCGGGTGGCGACGCTGACGGTGCGGGCGGCCATCACCGACGCGACGCAGCCGCCCACCATCGTGGCGGCCCTGAAGCCCGGCATCGACGCCTTCGCGGCAGCCCTCCCCGAGGGCTACACGCTCGCCACCGGCGGCGCGGTCGAGGAGGCGGCCAAGGGCCAGGGCCCGATCGCGGCCGTGGTGCCGGTGATGCTGCTCGCCATGGCGCTGCTGCTGATGGTCCAGCTCCAGAGCGTGCAGAAGCTGTTCCTGGTCTTCGCGGTGGCCCCCCTCGGGCTGATCGGCGTGGTGCCGGCGCTGCTCCTGTTCGACAAGCCGATGGGCTTCGTGGCGATCCTCGGCATCCTGGCCCTGATCGGCATCATCATCCGCAACGCCGTGATCCTGGTGAGCCAGATCGAGGAATGCGAGGCCGAGGGGATGGGGCCGTGGGACGCCGTGCTGGAGGCCACCCGCCACCGCATGCGGCCGATCCTGCTGACGGCGGCCGCCGCCAGCCTCGGCCTGATCCCGATCGCGCGGGAGGTGTTCTGGGGGCCGATGGCCTACGCCATGATCGGCGGCATCATTGCTGCCACCTTCCTGACCCTGCTGTTCCTGCCGGCCCTCTACGTCGGCTGGTACCGGATAGGGCCACCGGCCCGGGAGGTCGCCGCGGCCTGATCCGCGGGTGCGGGCTCGCCCGCAGGCGGGCCGACCCTTCGGACATCCGGTCTCAGTCCCGCTTCGCCTCCTCCGGCGCGAGGCGGGCGAGGAAGGGCGCGGCTGCCGTCCCGGCGGCCCGCTCGATCGCCCGGTAATGCGCCACCAGATCGGCGCCGAAGGCCGAGAGGGTCGCCCCGCCCCCCGCCTTGCCGCCGATCTGCGCCTCGACCACGGGCCGGCCGAAGCCGGTGTTCATCGCCTCCACCAGCATCCAGGCCCGGCGATAGGACATGCCGAGGACGCGCCCGGCCGCCGAGATCGAGCCGTGTTGGGCGATCGTCTCCAGAAGCTGCACCTTGCCGGGGCCGATCCGGTTGTCCGGCCCGAGGTCGATGCGGATGCTCAGCCGTGCCATCGTCGTCCTCGGTGCGGAAAGCCGCGTGCGCCCGCGCCGGGCCTTTTGGCCGCCCCGGACGCCCCTCGCAACCACCGTCCGATTTCGGACCGAAGCCCAAAAACCCTTTGGGGAGGGGATGCGGGGATGGAATTGCTCCCGGTTGTCGTCTCGGCATCATAGGCGCCCGCAACGGGCGGTGGTACGCAAGACGAATCATGTGATCGCGGCCGCCCCGCAGGGTCCGGAGCTACCATGCCCGACACCGCATCCGCGCCGACGCTCCCGACGCTGGCGACCGCGCCCGCGACCCGCCGGCAACGGCTCTTCGCCCTCGGGCTCTGCGCCCTGTTATCCGCGATCACGTTGCTGCTGCTCCCGGTCGTCGGTCAGCCGGTTCCGTCGATGCCGGGCTTCGTCCCGAGCTACCAGGCGGTGCTCGTCACGGTCTACGCCGTCACCTCGTACCTGTTCCTGGCGCAGTACCGGCGGACCCGGTCCGTTCCCCTCCTCGTCCTGGGGATGGGCAGCCTCTACACCACCCTGATCGTCGCGGTGCAGATGCTGTCCTTCCCGAACCTGTTCGGGACGGGACGCATCCTCGGCAGCGGCCCCGACACCACCACGTGGCTCTGGACCTTCTGGCATCTCGGGCCGCCGCTCTTCGCCCTGCCCTACGCGATCATGGAGGGGGACGGCCGGGCCCGGCACGTGGCGCCGGGGCGGGTCGCCGGCGTGGAGCGGGCCGCGATCCTGGCGACCTGCGCCGTCGTCGGCGTCATCGCCTGGGTGGTCGCGCGCCACGTCGACCTTTTGCCGAAATCCGTCGCGGGCGACGATTACTGGCTGCTCACGACCTCCGGAATTGGCCCGGCCGTGGTCGCCCTGACCATGCTCGCCCTCGTCACCCTGTGCTGGACCACGCGCCTGCGCAGCGTGCTCCAGCTCTGGCTCGCGGTCTCCCTGTTTCTGCTGATCCTGGACAACGCCGTCACCCTGCCCGGCGCGGCACGCGGCACGGTGGGGTGGTTGGCCGGCCGGATGGAGGCCCTGCTCGCGGGCATCGTCCTGCTCTGCGTCTACCTGCGCGAGGTCGACCTCCTCTACGGCCGGGCCGAGCGCACGGCCGAGGAGCGCGAGCGCCAGCGCCTCGACCTCCAGCGCGCCCGCGACCACCTGGCGCTCGCCCTCGACGCCGCCGACATGGGCGATTGGGAACTCGACCTTACCGCCGACACCACGCGCCGCACCCTGCGCCACGACCGGATCTTCGGCTACGACGCCCTCCAGCCCCGCTGGGGCCGGGCGGAACTCCTGGCCCACGTGCTCCCCGACGACCGCCCCGCCGTCGAGGCCGCCTTCGCCAGGGCGCTGTCGGACGGGCATTTCGAGGTCGAATGCCGCATCGCCCGCGCCGGCGACGGGGAGGTCCGCTGGGTCGCCATCCGCGGGCGGGCCGACCGCGACGCCTCGGGCAGCCCGTCGAGCATCGCCGGGATCGTGACGGACACCACCGAGCGGCGCACCACCCAGGAGCGCCTGACGCAGGCCCAGAAGATGGAGGCCATCGGCCAGCTGACCGGCGGCGTCGCCCACGATTTCAACAACCTGCTCACCGTCATCGTCGGCAACCTCGACATGATCGTGCGGCGGCCCGCCGACGCGCAGCGGGTGGAGCGCCTCGCCACCTCCGCGATGCTGGCCGCGCGCCGCGGGGCGGAGGTGACGGAGAAGCTGCTGGCCTTCTCGCGGCGCCAGGTCCTGCGGGCCGAGACCGTGAACCCGAACCGCCTGCTCCAGGACTTCCGGCCCCTGCTCCAGCGCGCGGTCGGCGAGACCATCGCGGTCGCGTTCGACCTCGATGCGGGGCTCGACCCGGTCCGGCTCGATCCGGGCCAGTTCGAGAGCGCGGTCCTCAACCTCGCGGTCAACGCCCGCGACGCGATGCCGGAGGGCGGCCGCCTCACGGTCCGGACCGGCAACGCCGTGCTGACGGAGGCCGAGAGCGGGAGCGTGCCGGACGTCGAGCCCGGCGCCTACGTGGTGGTCTCGGTCTCCGATACCGGCTCGGGCATGGAGGCGGGGACGCTCGCCCGCGCCTTCGAGCCGTTCTTCACCACCAAGGACGTGGGCAAGGGCACCGGCCTCGGCCTCAGCCAGGTCTACGGCTTCGCCAAGCAGGGCGGCGGCTCCGCCCGGATCGCGAGCGTGCCGGGGCAGGGCAGCACCATCACCCTCTACCTGCCCCGCTCGGCCGAGCGGCCGGCGGAGGTGCGCAGCGAGGGCAGCCTCCCCTTGCGCCGCGCCGCCGCGGGCGAGGTCATCCTCGTGGTCGAGGACGAGCCCGCCGTGCGGGAGATGGCCGTCGAGAGCCTGAGCGAACTCGGCTACGCGACGCTCACCGCGAGCCACGCCGCGGCCGCGCTCGATCGCCTCAAGGGCCCGGACCGCATCGACATCCTGTTCTCGGACGTGGTGATGCCGGGGGGCATGAACGGGGTCCAGCTCTCGGTCGAGGCGCGCCGCCTGCGGCCGGGCCTGCGCGTGCTGCTGACCTCGGGCTACACCAACGCGGCGCTCGGCGAGCAGGGCGTGCCGCCCGACCTCCCGCTCCTGAACAAGCCGTACCTGCGCGAGGACCTGGCCGACAAGCTGCGCCTGGTGATGGGACGCCGCTGACCGTTCGTCCCGTGCCGCCCCCGAGATCGGATACGCCGAGTCGGATTTTATGCTACCGCCATGCGCGTCGAGGGCCGAGACGGGCGACCATGGGAACGGCCGAGAAGATCAGCATCACCATGACCTCCGACCAGCTTCGCGCGGTGCGCGAGAGCGTCGAGGCCGGCGAGTACGCCTCGACCAGCGAGGTCCTGCGCGATGCCGTGCGCCTCTGGCAGCGCCGGCGCCGGGAGGAGGCCGAGTCCCTGACCGTCATCCGCGCCCGCATCCGGCGGTCCCTGGACGATCCCCGGCCGGCCCTGAGCCCCGAACGGGTCAGGGCCCAGATCGAGGCGCTGCACGACGAGACCGTGAAGGCGCACGGGCATGAGGCGCCTTGAGGTCGCATTCAACGCCGAGGCCGCCGACGACCTCCGGCAGATCTATCTCTGGGTCTATGAGGCGAGTCGCGATCCGAACGTCGCCGCCCGCTTCCTCGACCGGCTGATCGGCCGATGCGAGCGCATCGGTGACGCCCCCCATGGCGGCCGGCCGCGCGACGACCTGGAGCCGGGGTTGCGCACGGGGCCGTTCGAGAGCGCGGCCGTGATCGCCTATCGCGTCGCGGAGGACCGGGTGCGGATCACCGACGTGTTCTACGGTGGCCGGGACTACGAGGCCCTGTATCGTGGGCTGCCGTCCGAGGACGAGACATAAAAGCATCGGCTTCCGCGCGCATGACAGCCCCCTCCGAGCCCGCCCCCTCGTCGATCCCGCGCCTGATCGCGGTCCTGTCGGTGGCGGGCTTTGCCAGCACCTTCGCCGGGCGGTCCGTCGAGCCCCTGGTCGGCGTGCTGTCACGCGACCTCGGCAGCGACGCCCACACCGTGGCCCTGCTCTCCACCGCCTTCGCCCTGCCCTACGCCCTGATCCAGCCGATCCTCGGCCCCGTGGGCGACGCGCTCGGCAAGGAGCGGGTCGTCACCGTCTGCCTCGGGGTGCTGGCCCTGGCGCTGGTCGGCTGCACCCTGGCCCCCGACATCGGACTCCTGTTCGGCCTGCGCATCCTGGCGGGGGCGGCGGCCGGCGGCGTCATCCCCCTGGCGCTGGCGCTGATGGGCGACCGGGTCCCCTTCGCGGTGCGGCAGGTGGCGATCAGCCGCTTCCTCGTCGCGGTGATCCTCGGCCAGCTCTCCGGCTCGACCTTCGCCGGGCTGATCGAGGGGCAGGTCGGCTGGCGCGGCGTCTTCGCCATCACCGCGCTGGTCGGCCTCCTGGGCTGCGCCGCCGCCCTGTTCGGCTTCGAGCGCATCGGCGGCGCCCCGCCCCGCCGCCCGGAATTCCGGCAGGCGCTGGCCCGCTACCGGACGATCCTGGCCAACCCCCGCGCGCGGGTGCTGTTTACGGCCGTCTTCGTCGAGGCCATCGCGATCTTCGGCGTATTCCCCTACCTCGCGCCGCTGCTGGAGGCGCGCGGGCAAGGCGGCCCGCGGGAGGCCGGGCTGGTGCTGGCGGGGTTCGCCGCCGGCGGCCTGATCTACTCGTTCCTCGTCGGCCTGCTTCTGCGCTTCCTCGGCATGACGCGGATGCTGGTCGCAGGCGGCGCGATCTGCGCCGGCGCGCTGCTGGTCGTGGGCCTGGCCGGGCGTTGGCAGGTCGATTGCGCCGCCCTGCTGGCCCTCGGCCTCGGCTTCTACATGCTTCACAACACCTTCCAGGTGCAGGTGACGGAGGTGGCGCCCGGTGCCCGCGCCTCGGCGGTGGCGCTGCACGCCTTCTCCTATTTCTGCGGCCAGGCACTCGGCGTCGCGATCCTGGGGGCGGCGATCCAGGGCCTGGGCCAGTTCGCGGCCCTGGCGGCGTGCGCGGCCATCATCCTCGCCACCGGCCTCGCCTCCGCCCACCTGCTCGCCCGGCCGGTCCCGCCGGGCGCCTGAGCCGGCGATGCCTCGTGCCCCCCTCCTCCCTGCGGAGAGGGACTGGGGATGGGGGCGGGAGGGACCGCCGAGCCGCGTCCGGCACCACCCCGACCAGTGACCCCTGCCCGCAAGGGGGGAACCGCCCGTCGCGTCTCGCGCGAAGTCTTGGACGCGGCCCCAAGAAAATTTGAACGGCGGTGCCGGGCTCGGACCTGCCGGCATCGGGGAACATCTGCCGTGCCGCCCCGTTTCGGTCTGCCACGCGGAAGTGGTCACGCTTTCGCACCCGACACCGCGGCGCCGGTTCGCGCCGACCCCGTCACGAGGAGAGTCCCATGAGCAGCACCACCGACAAGATCAAGGGTCTGGCCAACGAGGCCGTCGGCAACGTCAAGCAGGGCGTCGGCAACGCCACCGGCAACGACAAGCTCGTGGCCGAGGGCAAGGCCCAGGAACTGAAGGGCGAGGCCCAGAAGACCGTGGGCGACGCCAAGGACGGGGTGAAGAACGTGGCTCAGAGCGCCGCGGACGCTGTGAAGAAGATCTGACGCCTGCAGGCGGCGAGCCCGGCCCGCCGCTGATCGCGCCGATTCCGACCGTCTGTCGGGATCGGCGTTTGCACGAGGCCGGGTCGCCGCGGTGCGCTGGTATCGATGCGTCCCTCCTACCGGGGGGCGCAACGTCCGGGAGAGCCGACGCGGCTCGCCCCGATCCGGTCGGATAGCCTGCCGGATCGGGCGGCGCCCGGGATCACAGGGGCTTCTTCAGCATCCGCGCCACCAGCCCGACGATGCCCTCGCGGAACAGCAGCACGCAGAGCACGAAGACGCAGCCCTGGATGATCGTCACCCAGGCGCCGAACTGGGCCAGATACGTCTCCATGGTGACGATCACCAGGGCGCCGACGATGGGGCCGAACACCGTGCCCATGCCGCCGACCAGGGTCATCAGCACCACCTCCCCCGACATCGACCAGTGCACGTCGGTCAGCGAGGCCAGCTGGAACACCAGCGCCTTGGTGGAGCCGGCGAGCCCCGCGAGCGTCGCCGAGAGCACGAACACGGCGAGCTTGTACTGGTTGACCCGGTAGCCGAGCGAGATCGCGCGGGGCTCGTTGTCGCGGATCGCCTTGAGCACCTGCCCGAAGGGCGAGTGGATGATGCGGTAGATCAGCAGCATGCCGGCCACGAAGATCACGGCGACGAGCGCGTAGAGGGCCCGGTCGTCCTCCAGGCCGACCAGCCCGAACAGGCGCCCGCGGGGTACCGCCTGGATGCCGTCCTCGCCGCCGGTGAACTTGGCCTGGAGCGAGAAGAAGAACGCCATCTGGGCGAGCGCCAGGGTGATCATCGAGAAGTAGATGCCCTGCCGCCGGATCGCCAGGGAGCCGAAGAGCAGCCCGAGCAGCGCCCCGGTCAGGGTGCCGCAGAGGATGGCCACCTCCGGGTTCAGGCCCCAGACCTTGGCGGAATAGGCCGAGACGTAGCTCGCCATGCCGAAATAGGCGGCGTGCCCGAAGGAGAGCAGGCCGCCGTAGCCGAGCAGCAGGTTGAAGGCCAGCGCGAACAGCCCGAAGCACAGCACCTTCATCAGGAAGACGGGGTAGAGCACGAAGGGCGCGAGCACGAGGACGACGACGATGCCGAGGAAGACCTTGCGGTGGAGCGCACGGTCGTCCCGGCTCACCGGCAGGGCGGCGGCGATCGGGGTGGCATCCGTGATGGCGGCGGTGTCGGCCATGTCAGGCGAGCCTCGTGGGGAGCGGCGGGGCGGGCATCAGGCGGCGCGCCCGAACAGGCCGGCGGGCTTCACCAGCAGCACCAGCACCATGATGACGAAGATCACGGTGGCCGAGGCTTCCGGGTAGAACACCTTGGTCAGGCCCTCGACCAGACCGAGGGCGAAGCCCGTGATCACCGAGCCGAGGATCGAGCCCATGCCGCCGATCACGACGACGGCGAAGACCACGATGATGATGTCGGCGCCCATGTTGGGGTTGACCGAGTAGATCGGCGCGGCGAGCACGCCGGCAAAGCCCGCCAGGGCCACGCCGAAACCGTAGGTAAGGGTCAGGAACAGGGGCACGTTGACGCCGAAGGCCTGGACCAGGGTCGGGTTCTCGGTGGCCGCCCGCAGGTAGGAGCCGAGCTTGGTCTTCTCGATCACCAGCCAGGTGGCCAGGCACACGACGAGCGAGGCCACCACCACCCAGGCCCGGTAGTTGGGCAGGAACATGAAGGGCAGGCGCTGGCCGCCCGCGAGTTCGGCCGGGATCGCGTAGGGCAGGCCGGAGACGCCGTAATAGTTGCGGAACAGGCCCTGGATGATGAGCGCGATGCCGAAGGTCAGGAGCAGGCCGTAGAGGTGGTCGAGCTTGTACAGCCGGGCGATCAGCAGCTTCTCCAGCACCACCCCGAACACGCCGACCAGGAGCGGCGCCAGCCCGAGCGCCCACCAGTAGCCCAGCCCCAGGTAGTTCAGCAGCATCCAGGCGACGAAGGCGCCCATCATGTACAGCGCCCCGTGGGCGAAGTTGATGATGTTGAGGAGCCCGAAGATGATGGCGAGCCCCAGGCTGAGGATCGCGTAGAACGAGCCGTTGATCAGCCCCAGGAGGAGCTGGCCGAACAGGGCCTGCATCGGCACGCCGAAGATCGTGTTCATGGTCTCTCGCCGCGTCTCTCCTCCCCACTGCGGGGAGGAGTTGGAGGTGGGGGTGGTGCCGGATCGAGCGGGTCGGTGCCTCCTGGACCACCCCCACCCCTGACCCCTCCCCGCACGGGGGAGGGGAAAGCCGTCAGCCCTTGACCAGGGGGCAGCCGCCTTCGCTCATCGGGCGGAAGGCCTCGGCGCCGGGGATGGTGGCGAGCAGTTTGTAGAGATCCCACTCGCCCTTGGACTCGGCCGGCTTCTTGACCTCGAACAGGTACATGTCGTGGATCTTGCGCCCGTCCGCGCGGATCGTGCCCTTGCCGAAGAGGGGATCGTCGGTGGGGATCTCCTTCATCTTGGCCGTCACCTTGGCGCCGTCTGCGGCCGACTTCAGGGCCTCCACCGCCTTGAGGTAGTGCAGCGTGCCGGCATAGGTCCCGGCCTGGGCGGCGGTGGGCTTCTTGCCGCCGAAGAGCTTGGCGAAGCGCTCCGAGAAGGCGCGGGTGCCGTCGTTGAGGTCCCAGTAGAACGGCTCGGTCAGCACCAGACCCTGGGCGACCTTGGTGGTCAGCGAGTGGATGTCGGAGGAGAAGATCAGCAGGGCGGCCAGCGCCTGCCCGCCCTCGGTGATGCCGAACTCGGCCGCCTGCTTGACCGAGTTGATGGTGTCGCCGCCCGCGTTGGCCAGCCCGATCACCTTGGCACCCGAGCCTTGGGCCTGGAGCAGGAAGGAGGAGAAGTCGGCAGACGGGAACGGCGTCTTGACCGAGCCGACCACCTTGCCGCCGTTCTTGGTGATGACGGCGGTGGTGTCGCGCTGGAGCGCCTGCCCGAAGGTGTAGTCGGCGGTGATGAAGAACCAGGTGTCGCCGCCGCGCTTGACCATGGCGCCGCCGGTGCCGTTGGCGAGCGCCACGGTGTCGTAGGTCCAGTGCACGGTGTTGGGGGTGCACTGCGAACCCGTCAGGTCGGCGGTACCGGCGCCGGTGTTGATGTGCAGCTTGTTCTTCTCCCGGCTGATCTGGCTGATCGCCAGGCCCAGCGAGGAGGTGACGCCGTCGATGATCATGTCGACGCCGTCCCGGTCGTACCATTGCCGGGAGATGGCCGAGCCGATGTCGGGCTTGTTCTGGTGGTCGG
>NZ_BPRB01000138.1 GCF_022179685.1 Methylobacterium trifolii | reverse complement strand
ATCCTCTCGGATATGTCCGGCGTCTATGCGGACCTCGGGGGAAAGGGCTCGGTAGTGGCGGCCGAACTCGCTGTCGAGGATTTCGGTGGCTCGATGAAGGGAAAACCGATCGAGATCGTCAGCGCGGACCATCAGAACAAGCCAGACATCGGTTCGGCGATCCTGCGTGATTGGTTCGACAATCGCGGCGTCGACATGGTCACAGATCTCCTCAACTCCTCGGTCGCCCTTTCGGCTATCGAGATCGCCAAGACCAAGAACCGCGTCGCAATCGTGGTCGGAGCTGCCACTTCGCGCCTCACCGGCGATGCCTGCACAGCCAACAGCATGCATTGGTCTCACGATACTTATTCCTGGGCGTACATCACGGCGAAGGCGATGCTCGAGCGCGGCGGTGACACCTGGTACTTTATCACGACCGATTATGCCTTCGGGCATGCAATGGAGAAGGATGCGCGCGAGGTGATCGCCGCCGGTGGCGGAAAAGTCCTCGGCAGCTCGAAGGCGCCGCTCGGCACCTCGGATTTCTCCTCGTTCCTGATCAGTGCCGAGAGTTCCGGAGCAAAGGTCATCGCTATTATTAATTCTGGGGCCGACACGATCAATTCGGTCAAGCAGGCCGCTGAGTTTGGCATCTCCCAGACAAGGAAGCTCGCCGTCTTCGGAGTCTACATAACCGACATCGATGCAATGGGATTGTCGGTTGCACAGAACCTCGTCTTCACGTCCGCCTCGTACTGGGATCGTGACGATCAGACCCGTGCCTGGTCGAAGCGATACTTTGCCCGTATGGGCAAGATGCCGACCGACATGCAGGCAGGTGTCTATTCGTCCACGCTCCAATACCTGAAGGCGGTCGCAAGCGCTGGAACCGACGAGACCGGCGCGGTGATGAAGGTGATGAAGACGTTGCCCGTGAATGACATGTTTGCGACGGACGGCAAGGTTCGGGCCGACGGGCGCATGGTCCACGATATGTATCTCACCGAGGTGAAGAAGCCTGCCGAGTCCAAATATCCTTGGGATTACCTGAAGATCGTTGCGACGATTCCAGGAGCCGAGACCGTCATCCCGCTCTCGAAGAGCGCCTGCCCGCTCGTCGCGCAGAGCCGCTGAACGCAAGTGCCCAGTTTTCTACATCGGGGAATTCATACAGGCGAAAATCGAAGCTGAGGAGAAGGCATGATATCGCGATCGAAAGTGGCCCCTGACGACCTGCTCGCGCTCAAGCGCAGCGGGCACAAGATTACCATGTTAAGCATCCACGATTACGCCATCGCGCGGATCGCGGATGCCAGCGGTCTTGATACGATCCTGGTCGGCGACTCACTTGCCGTTACGGCGCTCGGGCACCGCAATACGGTATCCGTGACGCTCGATGAGATGCTCCACCATACGCGGATCGTCGCTCGGGGCGTCGATCGCGTCATGGTCGTCGCGGACATGCCCTTCCTATCCTATCAGGTCTGCCCGGAGGAAGCGGTCCGGAATGCGGGCCGTTTCATCAAGGAAGCGGGTGCCGACGCGGTCAAGATCGAAGGGGGCGAGGCCTCCGTAAGCACCCTGAAAGCCATCCACGCGGCCGGGATCCCGATAATGGGTCACGTCGGCCTTACGCTCCAGAGCGCAGGCCAGCTCGGCGGACGCGGCGTCCAGGGAATGTCCGCCGAGGCGGCACGAGCGTTGATCGCGGACGCGCTGGCGCTCGAGGCGGCCGGCGCCTTCGCGGTGATCCTGCAGAGCATGCCGGGTGAACTTGCGCAGGTGATCACCGATCGGCTGCATATACCGACAATCAGCTACGGCGCCGGCTCCGGTTGCGACGGTCAAGGGCTCGTTGCAGCCGATGTCCTTGGTCTAGGCGTCACGCCGACGCCGGGCTACGCGCGACGCTACCTCGACCTCGATCGGATGATCGGTGAGGCCGTCGCCGCATATTGCCAAGACGTGCGCAACGGCGCGTTTCCCGCCGACGATCACACGCCTCGCCTGGAAGGCGCAGCCCATGCCGAGCTCGTGGCCGCGCTCCGGGACGACCAATAATGAGAGAGAATAGGGCGATGGATGGCCGATTGGCGGGCAAGGTTGCGATCGTCTCAGGGGCGGGTGCGATAGGCCCCGGCCTGAGCAACGGAAGGGCGACGGCAATTCTCTACGCACGCGAAGGCGCGCAGGTCTTCGCGACCGACCTCGATCCAGACTCCCTCGCCGAAACGCAATCGATCGTCGAAGCCGAGGGCGGTCGCTGCACGACGCAGGTCGCCGACGCTTCGAGTGCGGAGGCCGTTTGTGCCTATGTCGAGCGATGCATCGATCTGTTCGGCCGCGTCGACATCCTCCAGAACAATGTCGGCATCGTCGATGTTGGGGGGCCTGAGGAACTCACGGAGGGTCAGTGGGACAAGCTCTTCGCCGTCAACGTGAAGAGCATGTTCCTGTCCTGCAAGTACGTACTGCCGCGCATGGTCGAGCGTGGCCGGGGCGTGATCGTCAACATCTCGTCGATCGCGTCGATCCGCTACACAGGATATCCATGCGCCTCGTATGCAGCCTCGAAAGCAGCCGTCAATCAACTGACCCAGAACATTGCTATCCAGTACGCGGACAAGGGTATCCGGGCAAACTGCGTGCTCCCGGGGCTCATGGATACGCCCCAGATCCGCCATTACGTGCAGAGCGGCTACGGCAATGATCCAGATGCCATGATCAAGACCCGCAACCGCTCCTGCCCGACCGGGCAAATGGGAACGCCGTGGGATGTAGCAGCCGCCTCCCTGTTCCTGGCCTCGGACGAGGCCCGTTATGTTACGGGTTCCCTTCTCGTCGTCGATGGCGGGCTGACAAGCCGATCCTGTTGAGCCAGATCCGGACCACGTGACTCGAACAGAATTGCTCTGATCGAACACGTAGCAGGATCCCGGCACATAGGCGATCTACTTCCCGATGCGATGGAGCGGCCGTCCGCCGATCCCTAGGCAGACGACGACGACAATCTCGTCGGCGTGTGGTGCGTCGCCGATAGTGATCTCGATCGAATCCATATGATCGAAGTCCCAGATGTTGTCTTTCTGGGTCATAGGCATCGTTATCGACGCGCCGGGGCCGGCAACCTTCTTTGTGCCTGGAATGATGTCCTTTCCGCCGCCGAGCGCTGCCCTGACCGGCGCCCCGAAGCGCGGGTGGAGAATGGCTGCGGAATGCTCGATCTCACCGGCCGTACCAACGATCGCACCCTTGCCGTAGCTCTCGACCTCCTCGGCTGACACCCCTAGCAAAGCAATGCCCCGTTCCACTAAGATCCTGCTCACTTCTGCCCCGAGATCGTAGAGCGGCGTTAGGTCCTCGACATAGGTTCCGGCATACGGATTCCGGATCACCCCCGCGACGGCAACCTTGCGGGCCGTTCCGCCGACCGGACGGCCGTTCTCAGTGAGGGTCTCCTCGACCTGGGCGACAATCTTGCGTATCTCGAGCAGAGACATGGTGTCGATTCCTCTGTGATGCCGGTCTCGGGCTGGACGAGTTCTGCGACACGCAGCTCTGCGCATGCAGAATCGTTGTTTTCGTTCGGGTCTCGGTCGCGCTGCCGGCATCAGGCTCGCAGAAACTCGACCACCGCTGCGTAGTCGCGACCCCGGCCGCCCTGCGCCACAAAGCGATCGAAGATATCGCAGGCCAATGAACCAAGCTGAGTCGTCGTCCCGCTCGCAGCGGCCACGTCCTGAGAGAGGCTCAAATCCTTCAGCATCAGCTCGGATGCGAATCCCGGCCTGTAGCCGTGATTCGAGGATGCGGTCGGCACAGGGCCAGGCACAGGGCAATGGGTCGTCAGGGCATAACATTGGCCGGAGGAGGCGGAGGCCACATCGAACAGGGACTGGCGGGATAGGCCGACCCGGTCGGCGAGATTGAAGGCTTCGCTGACGGCAATCATCGTCACGCCGAGAATCATATTGTTGCAGATCTTCGCAGCCTGCCCGTTGCCGGGCGCCCCGCAATGCACGATGCGGCTGCCCATCCGAGCCAGCAGGGGCTCGCCCGCCGCGAAGCTTTGGGCATCGCCGCCGACCATGAACGTCAGCGTCCCTGCGCCGGCGCCTTCAGTACCGCCGGACACAGGAGCGTCGAGAGACAGGAGACCAACTGCCTTCGCACGTGTGTGGATTGTGCGGGCACTGTCGACGTCGATCGTCGAGGAATCGATGAGCAGCGTGCCGCGCTGGGCCGAGGCAATGATGGCGTCCCAGACGGCGCACACGATGGCTCCACTCGGCAGCATGGTCATGACGGCGTCGGCACCCTCCACCGCGCTGTGTAGTGTCTCGACCACGCGGATGCCTCGCGCCGCGGCCGAAGCATGGGCATCGGGCGCGGGATCGAAGCCGAGGACCGTATGGCCCGCCGTCGCGAGGTTTGCAGCCATCGGAACGCCCATGTTCCCGAGACCGATGAAGCCGATGATGCTCATTCTTGATCTGCCAAGTTCTACTCCGCCAGGGACTCGTCGACATCCCTAGAGGTTGGACGATGCATGCTGCTAAGCGGTTCGAAATTCGTTGGAAAGGGTCAAATTTTTCGCGCTATATGTGCATTCTCGGGCAGGGTAGGGCCCATGATGGATTGGGATCACCTGCGCTCGCTCCTCGCATTCGCGCGGAGCGGAACGTTCTCCGCCGCTGCGAAGACGCTTGGCGTGAAACATACGACGGTCAGCCGGCACGTCTGTGAGTTGGAGGCACAGATCGGGTCGAAAGTCGTCCACCGGGGCGTTGACGGCCTGAAATTGACGCTCGCTGGCGAGCGACTTGTCTCCTCGGCCGAACGGATCGAGGCGGATCTTAGGCAGGCCCAGGACGACATTGCAGGCCGCGACGCCTTGGTTACTGGCGCCGTCCGGATCGGCGCGCCGGACGGGTTCGGCGCTTATTTCCTGGCACCCCGCTTATCCCGTCTGGCGGCTCGCTTTCCGAACCTCGAGCTTCAGCTCGTCGCGATGCCGCGCGTGTTCAACCTGACGAATCGTGAGGCCGACATCGCCGTCTCCCTCGCCCTGCCGGAACAGGGTCGGTTGATCGCGCAGAAGCTCGGTGACTACGGGCTCGGCCTCTACGCCGCGCGGGCTTACCTTGCATCAGTGCCCACAATCGCTAGCGTGGCAGATCTGCAGCGCTGCAATTTCATCAACTACATCGAAGATCTGATCACAATCAACGAACTCGATTACCTCGACGAAGTATGCTCCGGGATCCGCGCCGGCTTCCAGAGTTCCAGTATCATCGCACAGGCGAACGCGACGATCGGCGGATGCGGCCTCTGCGTCTTGCCCTATTTCATTGCTCGGACGCATACAGAACTCGTCCCCGTCCTATCGGACGCTATTCGCCTTCAGCGTACGTGGTACATCCTCGTTCACGAGACACAAAAGAACATTGGTCGAATCAAAGCGGTTAGAGACTTCATTGTGAGCGAAGTCAGCCAGAACAGAAACCTGTTTCTTTTTATTGATGCTTGATAAAAAGGATTTTTTAAATTATAGATAGTATTTTCGCTAGCAATTGCAACGGGTGGGCGATCTTGCCTTGCACATCAGCGGGTGAGCACATTTGTGCTCATTTTATCCGTGCTCCCCGAGCGACTAGTGCGGACTCGAGCAGGCGGGCCGCGTCAGTTCGACGGCGTAGAGATCGGGCCGGTTCCTGACGCAGGGCGGCTGCTTCGTCCTAGCTCCAAGGCGCGAGGAGGTCGGGCAGCTCGCCGAGGCAGGCCATTGCGAGGCGGACGGCATCCCGGAACGCGAGGCCGGGTTCGTGGATGCGGGGAACGGGCATACCGGAGCATAACTACGGAATACCTCCGTCTGACAAGCGCTGACCCCGCATGAAGCTCGGTGGCTCGATCCTCCTCACCGGAGGAAAACTCGGGCCATGGACAGCGGCGAACTCAAGCGGCGGTTCGGCAAGCACGTCCATGGTCTGCGCGAGGCGAAGGGGCTGACGCAGGAACAACTGGCCGACCGGATCGGACGCAACGTGGACACGGTGGGCAATATCGAGCGCGGCGTGAACGCCACCCGCATCGAGGTGGCCTACCAGATCGCCATCGAACTCGGCGTTCGCTTCCCCGACCTGTTTGCCTTCGAGTCTGAGATCGAACCGACTGAGCCCATCACCAACGCTACGGGTCTCGCCCTGATCGAACTGATCGACGGCCGCGACGAGGAAACGACGGCCCGCTTGTTGGACCTGGTCCGCGTCGGCCTCAGGCTGGCCGAGGTGCGCTCCAAGGATGGCGGTCAGCGCAGCCGTTGAAGCACGGCGGCCTTGAGGCTGGCGAACTCGGTGTCGCTGAGATGGCCACCGTCACGCAGTTGGCCGAGCCGCTCCAGTTCCAGTACCGCCGTACCCGGCGTCACGCGCGTCCCGGTCTCGTTGCTTCCAGTGGCGGGCGACTCTGACCCGGCGCCGATCAGGCGCACGCGCTGCACGTCGTTGACGAACAGGTTCAGGCCCGATTCGCCGCCGTGCGAGCCGTCCGCCTGCTCGGTGCGAAGGGCGGCCTTAAAGGCCCATACCAGCGCCACCGCCCAGCCGATCCCGGTACCACCCAGGAACACGTTGACCGCCATGATCAGCCAGCGGTTGGGATGATGGTGTTTGAAGGCGATGATGGTGGGCAGCACATAGAAGGCCCAGCCCAGCGGCACCATCGCCAGGACGAATACGCCGAAGGCCTGCTCGCTCATCAGCCTGCCCGCGCCAGGATCTGGGCCTTCATCACTGCGAACTCAGCCTCCGACAGGCTGCCGCTGCGGCGAAGCTCGACGAGCCGCTCCAACTCGCCGATGACGTTGCCTGACCCGGTCGCTACCGGAGCCGACGCAACAGGCGACTGGCGGCGGGTTGCGGCGGGACTGCGGCCTCGGTCGCGGCAGGGTCGAGCGGATCGGGCCCGTAGCGGTTGGGTCCGCGCACGCCGCGCGGCAGCACGAGTAGCAGCACGACGAAGCCCACCACCGGTACGAGGTTGAGCAGGCTGAACCAGCCCGACCAGCCGAGATCGTGAAGCCGGCGGGCCGTCACCGCCAGCACGGGCAGAATGTGTACGAGGATGACGAGCTTCACCAGCAGCGTCGAGCGTATGCCGTCGCCGCTCAGCAGGCTGACATCGAAGCCCTCGGCGACAAGGATGAACAGGAAAAGCCCTCCAAACACCTCGAAGAACTCGACCCGTGGGGATCGTCCACCAAAGCTCGCGTAGCGCCGCATGGCTCTCAGGTACCAACGCATGGGTCTGCTCTCCGTCGGGGATCGGGTCTGATCGGTGTCGCGGCGGTGGGCGGTCGGGCGCTGTTCCCACCGCGTAGGTTCAAAGCATCAAATCAGGGACTGTCGGTCCGTCGATTGTCAAGCCGTTGGTCTGGCCCTGTGGGGCCATGGATGCGCGCGCGATCATCGGCTGGAACCTGCGGCGGCTTCGGGTCGAGCGAGGCCTGTCGCAGGAGCGGCTGGCCTTGGCGGCCGGCATCGACCGCGCCTATGTCGGTCGGGTCGAGCGCGGCTCGGAGAACGTGACGATCTCGACCCTGGAGGCGATGGCCACTGCGCTGGCCGTACCGGTGGCCGACCTGCTGATAGAGCCCGAGCCCGGGGCAGCCCGACCGATGCCGCTGCGCTCCGGCCGTCGTGCGCGTGGCGAGCCCGCGCGCTGACGAGAGGGCACTTGATTGTCCGACGTCAGCACC
>NZ_BPRB01000137.1 GCF_022179685.1 Methylobacterium trifolii | reverse complement strand
CGACGTGGGCGAGGCGGTGGCGATGGCCGACCGCATCCTCGTGGTCGACGAGGGCCGCATCGCCCTCGACGTGCGGGTCGCCGCGCCGCCGCGGCGACCCGGACCTCGCCCGTCTCGAAGGCCGCATCCTCGAACACCTGCTCGGCGAGCCCGCCGCCGCCTGAGCCATACGGAGACCACCATGACCGCATCGAACGACGGGAAGACCGACGTCCTCTGGTTCCTGCCGACCCATGGCGACGGGCGCTACCTCGGCGCCTCGGAGGGCGCGCGCCAGGTCTCGCTCTCCTACCTCCGGCAGATCGCGCAAGGGGCGGACGACCTCGGCTATTACGGGGTGCTGCTGCCGACCGGACGCTCCTGCGAGGATTCCTGGGTGGTCGCCTCGGCCCTCGCCCCCCTGACGCAGCGCCTGCGCTTCCTCGTCGCCATCCGGCCGGGGCTGATGGAGCCCTCGGCCGCCGCCCGCATGGCCGCGACCCTGGACCGGATCTCGGACGGGCGGCTGCTCATCAACGTCGTCACCGGCGGCGACCCGGTGGAGCTCAAGGGCGACGGCGTCTTCCTGGCCCACGACGAGCGTTACGCCGTCACCGACGAGTTCCTGCACATCTGGCGCGGGCTGATGGCCGGGCAGACCGTGACGTTCGCGGGCGAGCACCTGCGCGCCGAGGACGGCCGGCTGATCTATCCGCCGGTGCAGAAGCCCTACCCGCCGCTGTATTTCGGCGGCTCCTCGCCTGCCGGGATCGAGGTCGCGGCCGAGCATTGCGACGTCTACCTCACCTGGGGCGAGCCCCCGCAGGGCGTCGCAGAGAAGATCGCCCTCGCACGGGCGGCCGCGGAGCGGCGCGGTAAAGAATTCTCCTACGGAATCCGCCTGCACGTGATCGTGCGCGAGACCGAAGGCGAGGCCTGGGAGGCGGCCGACCGGCTGATCTCCCGGCTCGACGACGCCACCATCGCCCAGGCCCAGGCGACCCTGAAGCGTATGGATTCGGTCGGCCAGAACCGGATGATGGCGCTGCACGGGGGCAGCCGCGAGAAGCTCCAGGTCTCGCCCAACCTCTGGGCCGGCGTCGGCCTCGTGCGCGGGGGCGCCGGCACGGCGCTCGTCGGCTCGGCCGACCAGGTCGCCGACCGGATGAAGGAGTACATCGATCTGGGCATCGACCGCTTCATCCTCTCCGGCTACCCGCACCTGGAGGAGGCCTACCGCTTCGCCGAGTTGGTCTTCCCCAAGCTCCCCCTGCGCGCGACCACCGGCAACGCCCCGACCACGGCCCGCAACGACGGCCCCTTCGGCGAGGTCATGGCCAACGACATCGTGCCGCTTCGCCGCGTCGGCGCGCACTGACGCCCGCCGCCGCGCAGTCGCGCGGACAGAGGGCGACGAGTGCGACTGACTCATCGCCCTCCGGTCCGATCCCACCCGCCGTTCGGAGACCGCCCATGCCGGCCACGACCCGCCCCCTCCCGCACGCAGCCCTCCACAGGGCCTGGACCCTGCTCACGGTCCTCGCGCTCCTGCTGCTCACGACGCTGACCGTGCGGGCCGACGAGAAGGTCATCCGCATCGGCTACCAGAAGTACGGCACCCTGGTGCTCCTCAAGGGCAAGGGCCTGCTGGAGAAGACGCTCAAGCCCCTGGGCTATGCGGTGCAATGGGCGGAGTTCCCCTCCGGCCCGCCGCTGCTGGAGGCCTTGAACGCCGGAGCGATCGATTTCGGCTCGGCCGGCGAGGCGCCCCCGATCTTCGCCCAGGCCGCGAGCCCGAACTTCGTCTACGTGGCGGCCGAGCCGCCGGCCCCGCGCGGGGAGGCGATCCTGGTGCCGGCCGATTCGCCCGTGAAGAGCGTGGCCGACCTCAAGGGCCGGACGGTGGCCCTCAACAAGGGTTCGAACGTGCACTACCTGCTGGTGCGCGCCCTCGAACAGGCGGGGCTGCCCTACGACGCGATCAAGACCGCCTTCCTCGCACCGGCCGATGCCGGGGCGGCCTTCGCACGGGGTGCAGTGGACGCCTGGGTGATCTGGGACCCCTACCTCGCCTCGGGCGAGCGCTCCACCGGCGCGCGGACGCTGGCCACCGGTGAAGGGCTCGCGCCCAACCGCCAGTTCTACCTCTCCGGGCGGCGCTTCGCCGACACCAACCGCCCGGTGCTCGACGCGACCATCGCCGCGATCGGCGAGATCGACGCCTGGGCCAAGGACAACACCGATGCGGTCGCGGCCGAACTCGCCCCGGGCGTGGGCATCCCGGCGCCGATCCTGGCGGTGGCGCTCAAGCGCCAGTCCTACGGCGTCGCCCCCCTCGACGCGGCCGCCATCGCCGACCAGCAGCGGGTCGCCGACAGCTTCCATGCCCTGAAGCTCCTGCCGAAGCCGATCACGGTCTCCGACGCCGTCTGGAAGCCGGGAAGCTGAACGCCGGGAGTTTACCGGAGCGCGGCCTGCAGCGCCGCCTTGCTCATCGTGGAGCGGCCGGTGATCCCGCGTCGCCTCGCCTCGGCATAGAGGGCGGCCTTCGTCGGCTCCGAGGCGCCCCCCGACTCACCGTCCGTCGCTTTCACCTGCTCCTTCGCCCGTTCCTTGGCCTTGGTGCGGCGCAAGGCCGCCCGGTTCTCCGCCGGGCTCTCCCGGTTCGTGGCGCCGGCCTCGTGCAGGGCGATGGCGATCGCCTGCTTGCGGCTTTTCACCGGCGGCCCGTTGCCGCCGGTCTTGAGGTCCCCGTGCTTGAACGCGTGCATCACGCGTCCGACCGTCTCGTCCTGTGCCTTCGATGGCTTGGTCATCGCGCTTCGCCTCTCGGCCGGGATCGCCCCGCATCCGTTCCACCGGCAACGCCGAAGGTCCCGCCGCGTTCGGTGGAGGCCGACGCCGCCCTTGTGTTTCCCCCCGCGCAGAGATAGTCACCCACCCTGAACATGCGCGAGCCAGGCCGAGACCGGCAGGGTCGCGCCCCTCGAGGAGTGGCGAGCCTTGGCCAGAGCCGGCTCAGCGTCCGAAACCGTGCTGGCCGCCGTCGCGGCGGCGCGGTCGCGCGCGCTTCTCACCGGTCTTCCGCTTACCCGCCCCTGAGGGCCGTCCGGGCGCGCGCCTGGGCCTTCAGGGGATCGCATGCCACCCACAGGCTTGATGCCGCCCGGCCGCGAGAGCGCGGGGGCGGCCCGCGACAGGGTAGATCCATGACCACGACAGCTACGACCACGCCCCCCGCGACCGGCGCCTCCCGCGAGCGCGTCATCGTCTTCGACACCACCCTGCGCGACGGCGAGCAATGCCCCGGCGCGACCATGACGCTCGACGAGAAGCTCGCTGTCGCCGACCTGCTCGACACGATGGGCGTCGACGTCATCGAGGCGGGCTTCCCCATCGCCTCGATCGGCGATTTCGAGGCGGTCTCGGAGATCGCCCGGCGCACCAAGCGCGCCACCATCGCGGGGCTGGCGCGCGCCATCCCGGCCGACATCGCCCGCGCCGGCGAGGCCGTGCGGCAGGCCCGCCAGGGCCGCATCCACACCTTCGTCTCGACCTCGCCGATCCACCTCGTGCACCAGATGCGCAAGACCGAGGACGAGGTGATCGAGATCATCCTCAAGACGGTGGCCCAGGCCCGCGACCTCGTGGCCGACGTGGAATGGTCGGCCATGGACGCGACCCGCACAAGCATCGACTATCTCTGCCGCTGCGTCGAGGCGGCGATCAAGGCCGGCGCCACCACCATCAACCTGCCCGACACCGTGGGCTACGCGACGCCGGGCGAGTACCGCGACATGTTCCGCCAGGTGCGCGAGCGCGTGCCGAATGCCGACAAGGCGGTGTTCTCGGTCCACTGCCACAACGACCTGGGGCTCGCCATCGCCAACTCGCTCGCCGGGATCGAGGGCGGCGCGCGGCAGGTGGAATGCACCATCAACGGCATCGGCGAGCGGGCCGGCAACGCGGCGCTCGAAGAGATCGTGATGGCGATCCGCACGCGTGCGGACGTGATGCCCTACGAGACCGGCATCGAGAGCCAGATGCTCACCCGCGCCTCGAAGCTCGTCAGCCACGCCACCAACTTCCCGGTGCAGTTCAACAAGGCGATCGTCGGCCGCAACGCCTTCGCCCACGAGAGCGGCATCCACCAGGACGGCATGCTCAAGCACGCCGAGACCTACGAGATCATGACGCCCGCCTCGGTCGGCCTGTCCAAGACCAACCTGGTGATGGGCAAGCATTCGGGCCGCGCCGCCTTCCGCTCGAAGCTCGACGAGTTGGGCCTGACGCTCTCCGACAACCAGTTCCAGGACGTGTTCGAGCGCTTCAAGGCGCTGGCCGACCGCAAGAAGCACGTCTACGACGAGGACATCGAGGCGCTGGTGGACGAGAACCTCGCCACGGCCCACGACCGCATCCGCCTCGTCTCCCTCTCG
Organism: Methylobacterium trifolii; assembly: GCF_022179685.1. GTDB lineage: Bacteria > Pseudomonadota > Alphaproteobacteria > Rhizobiales > Beijerinckiaceae > Methylobacterium > Methylobacterium trifolii. The sequence goes on along the minus strand of NZ_BPRB01000137.1, from coordinate 8,091 downwards.
GTGATCGCGGGCACGCGGGGCCCGCAGCGCGCGACCATGAAGGTCGCCATGGACGGCCGGACCTTCACCGAGGAGGCCGACGGCAACGGGCCGGTCGACGCGGTCTTCAACGCCATCAAGGCGCTGGTGCCGCACGAGGCGCAGCTCGAACTCTACCAGGTCCACGCGGTGACGGAGGGCACGGACGCGCAGGCCGAGGTCTCCGTGCGCCTCAAGGCCGGCGAGCGCAGCATGACCGCCCGCGGCGCCGACCCGGACACCCTGGTGGCCTCCGCCAAGGCCTACCTCTCGGCCCTGAACAAGCTCTCGGCCACGGCCGTGCGCCTCCACGCCCAGCACGCCGCGGCGGAGTAGCAGGCGGCCTTCACCGTTGCCGCAGGCCGGAACCCCGGTCTGCGGGGCCACGTTCCAGAGCCTCACCGTACCCGGCGGGACGACAGGTTCATGGCAGACGACGACACCCGGCTCTCCCGGCGCACCCTCCTGCGGGTCGGCGGCGCGCTCACCGGCGCCGCACTTGCGGCAGGCGGTGGGGCTCGGGCCGCCTCCGGGCCGCCCGGCCCGGCGATCCCGGCCGATACCGGGGCGATCCAGGGGGGCCGGGTGGTGTTCCTAAACTGGCGCGGCGCGGGCGACCAGCCGCCTCCGCCCCCGCCCGCGCCGCAGCCCCCGGGACAGCGCGTCGGCTACTGCATCGTGGGCCTGGGCCGCCTGAGCCTGGAGGAGATCCTGCCGGCGCTCGGTGAGGCCAGGCGCTCGCGCGTCACGGCGCTGATGTCGGGAAGCCCGGACAAGGCGAAACTGGTCGCCCGGCAATACGGCGTGCCCGAGCAGGCGGTCTACGGCTACGGCGACTGGGACCGCCTCAAGGCCAACCCGGACGTGCAGGCGGTCTACGTCGTCACCCCGAACGCCCTCCATCGCGACCACGTCGTCGCGGCGGCCGGCGCCGGCAAGCACGTCCTGTGCGAGAAGCCGATGGCGACCTCCTCCGAGGAGGCCCGCGCGATGATCGCGGCCTGCGCCCAGGCCAACGTCCGGCTGATGATCGCCTACCGCTGCCAATACGAGCCCTACAACCGCGAGGTGGCACGCCTCGCCCGCTCGGGGGAATTCGGCAAGCCCCGGCTGATCCAGGCCTTCAACGGCCAGACCTCCGGCCTGCCCGAGCAATGGCGCCTGAAGCGTGCGCTCTCGGGCGGGGGCGCCCTGCCCGACATCGGCCTCTACTGCCTCAACGGTGTCCGGGCGCTGCTGGGCGAGGAGCCGGACCTGGTGCGGGCCCAGAGCGTCTCGCCCGCCGACGACCCGAAGTTCCGCGAGGTCGAGGAGAGCGTGAGCTTCACCCTGCGCTTTCCCTCCGGCGTGGTCGCGCAGTGCATGACGAGCTACGGCGTGCACGAATCCCGGCGGCTGACCCTGCACACGGCAGGCGCCGAGATCGACCTGGAGAACGCCTTCGCCTACCGCGGCCAGCGCCTGACCGTGACCCACCGGGACGGCAAGGCGGTCTCGCGCGACGAGCGGGTGCTCGGCCCCAAGAACCAGTTCGCCCTGGAGATCGACCACTTCTCCCGCTGCATCCAGGAGAACCGCCGCCCGCGCACGCCCGGCGAGGAGGGCCTGCAGGACCAGGTGCTGATGGAGGCGATCTACGAGGCCGCCCGCACCGGGGCCGCCGTCACGGTCGGGCCGCCGCCCGCCGCCGGCACCGGCCTCGACGCCACCCGCGGGCCGGAACCCGACGACGCGGGTTAGCCGGGGCGGCGTCCGCGGCCGCCGTCAGGAGTCCGCCGCCGCGTGCGGACGTGCATTTACGTGCGAACGCTGCCGCCTAATCCGGCAGCGCCTGACGCCGCATCAAAAATTTTCTGATTGCCAAGTTCTACGGCATTTCGAATATTGAATACTTGCGAACCCTGACGGATCTCCGGGCGATCCGGGTTCGAGGGCGTGCGCATCGACCGTGGGCGGAGCCGGACCCGAGAGGGCTTTCGGCCAAAGAACAGCCTCCGGCGCAGGGTCAGGGAGACGACGCGATGACAACCTCCGCCGCGATTCGCGCCGAGGAGAAGCCCTTGTCCGGCCGCTGGGTCCAGCTCGGGCTCGGCGTGCTCTGCATGGTGGCCGCCGCCAACATCCAGTACGCCTGGACGTTGTTCGTCCCCGAGATCCAGAAGACCTTCGGCTGGGATCGGGCCGCGATCCAGGTCGCTTTCACGATCTTCGTCGTGGTCCAGACATGGCTCACCCCGATCGAAGGCCACTTCATCGACAAGTACGGCCCGAGCCGGGTGGTTATGTTCGGCGGCCTGATGACCGGGCTCGCCTGGGTGGTGAACTCCTACGCGACCTCGCTCTCCGGCTTCTATCTCGGCTCCGTGGTCGGGGGCATCGGCGTCGGCTGCGTCTACGCCACCTGCATCAACAACGCCCTCAAATGGTTCCCCGACCGGCGCGGGCTGGCCGTGGGCCTCACCGCGGGCGGCTACGGCGCCGGCTCGGCGCTGACCATCCTGCCGATCGCCAACATGATCGCTTCCGGCAACTACGCCCAGGCGTTCTTCGTGTTCGGCCTGATCCAGGGGGCTGTCATCATCGCGGCCAGCATCGCCTTGCGGGGTCCGGCGGCCGGCGAGGTCCGCTTCTCCACCACGGTGCAGCAGAGCCGGCGCGACTACACCCTCTCGGAGGCCCTGCGCACGCCGGTGTTCTGGATGCTGATGCTGATGTTCACCTGTACGGTGACAGGCGGTCTGATGGCGGTGGCCCAGCTCGGCGTGATCGCGCAGGACCTCGGGGTGAAGAACTTCCAGGTGAACCTGTACTTCTTCGCCATGGCGGCCCTGCCCTTCGCCCTGATGCTCGACCGCATCATGAATGGCATCTCCCGCCCGCTCTTCGGCTGGGTCTCCGACCGCATCGGCCGCGAGAAGACGATGTTCATCGCCTTCGCGATGGAGGGGGTCGGCATCGTCGCGCTCGGCACCTTCGGTCACAACCCCTGGGCCTTCGTGATCCTCTCGGGCATCGTGTTCCTGGCCTGGGGCGAGGTCTACTCCCTGTTCAGTGCCACGGCCGCCGACACCTTCGGCTCCAAGCACATCGGCAAGATCTACGGAGTGCTCTACTGCGCCAAGGGGCTGGCCGCCCTGTTCGTGCCGGTGGGCAACCTCCTGATGCAGGCCACCGGCACCTGGTCCACCGTCCTCTACACGGTGGCCGCGATGGACCTGCTCGCCGCCTTCCTCGCCATCGCCGCGCTGCGGCCGATGCTCAAGGCCCACCACGCCCGCGCCGGCACCCCGGCGCCGGCCGCCGTCGGTGCAATCGCCTGAAAGCGCGCGCACGGATCCTCTGCCCGGCCTCGGTCGCCGGCGCACGCGGGCTCAGGCTTCCGCTCCATCCTAAGTTTTCCGGGACGCGAGCCCCGGAAACCCCCGCTCCGCGGGGTGCTCATCGCGCCCTGACGCCGCCACAGCGGCTTTCGAGGGATCGCCGCCCCGGCCCCTGACGGGACCGGTGCCCTACTTCACCTGCACGCTGTCCACGACCTCGCGGAACTTGGCCAGCGTCCCCTCCCGCTGGTCCTGGCGGACGACGCCGAGCGCGCGCAGGTATCCGTCCGGGGCGAAGCGGATGGTCTGGGCGACCACCACGGCCGTGCTCGTGGGCATGTCGGTGGCGCGCGCCACGATCTCGTGCCAGTCGACGCCGTTCGAGCGGTAGCTCTGGGAGCGCTCGATCACGAAGTCCTTCATGGTCTGGTTCGAATAGAGCGCGGCGCGGGCGAAGGCGTCGCGCTGGTCGGCGGAGGGCGGCTGCTGCACCGCCTGGGCCAGCACCAGGATCGGCTGCTCCAGGTTGGTCATCTGGTCCTTCGGGCCTGCCGTCAGCAGGATCGAGTTGCCGGCCAGCACCCGCACCGGCCTGAACCCCGCAGGGTCGGCGATGCGGAAGGGCAGCGCCTCGACCTGCTGGCTCAGGGTGAGCGCCGGCCGGATGGTGACGCCGGTGACGAGCGCCCGCATGGTCCGCTCGCTCTCCGCGTCGGGCAGGGCCTGCGCCACGATCATGCCGGTCACGGTCGGGTCGCCGACGAGGAGGAGCCACTTGCGCACGGCCGGCGTCGAGGCGGCGGCGTCGCCCGGCTGCTCCCCGGTGAACAGCAGGCCTTCCGCCTCGCCGACCTTCACCGGCTCGCGCTTCTCCACGGTAAAGCCCTGGCTCAGCAGGTTGGCGTCGGTGAAGGTGGAGACGAGTTCGGGGAAGGCCGAGGGCGGCAGTTCCACCACGGAGAGCGTGGCGCCTCCCTCCTTGCGCTCGAAGCCGGTGAACCGGCGCGAGGGCGCCATGTCCGGGGGCGGATCGAAGCCGAAGCGCGAGCCTGCCGGGTAGACCGGCTCGGCCGCGCGTAACGGGCCGGGGCCCGCCGCAGCGAGGCCGAGCGTCACCGCCAGGACCATCGGCCCGAGAGAACGCGTGACGTGGCGCAACCGCATCGGACCTGCATCTCCGCTCGACGCCCCGCCGAACGGGGACATTCCGATGCGATGGGTCGGCCCCCGGCCCGCCGGTGTCAAGAAGCCCCTGTCCCGCCGTCCTGCCGGACCACGGCCCGCAGCCACTTCGCCGCAGCGTCGCGTGACCGATCCACCGGACATGCCCTACGCTCCGGCCCCGCTCCCGCGACGCGAGCCGTACGCCATGAACACCAGTAGGACGGGCATTGCGGGATCGCGGGGCGGCCTCACCCGCTTTCTCATGCTCTATGCGGCCCTCTACGGGGCCTATGGCTGCCTCTCGCCGATCCTGCCGAACTTCCTGGCCTCGCGCGGACTCTCGGCGCAGGAGATCGGATACGTCCTGGCCGGTGCGGGCGCCCTGCGGCTCCTCGCCGGGCCCCTGGCCGGTGGTCTGGCGGACCGGCGGGGGGCGGGCCGCCTCATCCTCGCGGCCGGCGCCTGCATCGCCGGGTGCGCCGCCCTGGCGCATCTCTCCGGTTACGGCTTCAGGCCGCTGCTGCTGCTCGGCCTCGCCTATGCGCTGGGCACCGCGCCGCTCGCGCCCCTGGCCGACGCCCTCGCCCTGGCGGCGGCGCAGGGCGGGCGGGCCTTCCAGTACGGCTGGGTCCGGGCGGCGGGCTCGGCGGCCTTCATCGCGGCGACGGGCGCAGCCGGTGGACTGGTACAGGCGCAAGGGCTCGCCGCCGCGGTCACCGCCGGCGGCCTGCTGTTCCTCGCCACCGCGACGGCTGCCGGGCTGCTGCCCGCCGACCCGGCAACCGACAAGGGGGAGGATCGGCCGTCCCGGCAGGGTTTCACGACCCTGCTGCGGCTCCCGCGCTTCCGCCGCACCGTGCTGGCGGCCGCCCTGGTGATCGGGGCGCATGCCATGCACGACGCCTTCGCGATGATCCTCTGGCGCGGGGCCGGGATCGGCGCGGGCGCGGCGGGCCTGCTCTGGTCGGAGGGCGTGGCCGCGGAGGTGCTGGTCTTCCTCCTCGCCGGCCCGTGGCTGCTGGCCCGGATCGGGCCTGCGGGCGGGCTGATGCTGGCGGCCGTGGCAGGCGCCTTTCGCTGGGCGGTGATGGCCGAGACGGTAGCGATCCCCTGGCTCGCGGGCGCGCAGATGCTGCACGGCCTGAGCTTCGCGCTGCTCCACCTGGCCTGCCTCGGCCTGATCGAGGCGCAGACGCCGGCCTCCCTGTGGGCGACGGCGCTCAGCCTCTACGGCACGGTCGGCCTCGGGTTGGCCGGCGTCGCGATGACGCTCGCTGCCGGCAGCCTCTACGCCGCGTTCGAGGCACGCGGCTTCTGGGTGATGTCGGGCTTGAGCCTTTCGGCCCTGCCTCTGGCGCTCAGCCTGCGCGAACGGGGCTGAGCGCCGTCCTGCCCGTTCAAGCCGCCCGCTTCTGCTTCTGGGCGGTCAGGGTATTGGCCGAACTCAGCGGCAGCTCGATGTCGACGCCGAGCGTCGAGACGCCCTCGCCGCGCTCCAAGGTGATCTTCACCTTGTCGCGCTCCACTGCGACGTGCTTGGCGATGACCGCGAGGATTTCTTCGCGGAGCGTGATCACCAGGTCGGGCCTGCCGGATTCCGCGCGCTCGTGGGCGAGGATCAGTTGCAGGCGTTCGCGGGCGACGGAGCCCGAGGCGCGCTTGTTGAGGAAACCCAGGATGCTCATGCCGCCCTCCGCATGAAGAGCTTGTCGAGGAAGGACTTGCGGTCGGACGGCATGCTCATCGGCACCGTCTCGCCCTTGAGCCGGCGGGCCGCGTCCGCGTAGGCGCGGGCCGGCGCGCAGAGCGGGTTGTTGAGGGTCACGGGGCAGCCGAGGTTGGAGGCGCGCAGCACCTCCTGGCTCTCGGGGATGATGGCCAGCAGCGGGATCGAGAGGATCTCGAGCACGTCCTCGGTCTTGAGCATGTCGCCGCGGTCGGCGCGTGCCGGGTCGTAGCGGGTCAGGATCAGGTGCTTGTCCATGTTCTCGCCCCGCTCCGCCTTGAGCGTCTTGGAGTCGAGCAGGCCGATGATCCGGTCGGAATCGCGCACCGAGGAGACCTCGGGGTTGGTCACGACCACGGCCACGTCCGCGTGGCGCATGGCGAGCTGGGCCCCGCGCTCGATGCCGGCCGGGCTGTCGCAGATCACCCAGTCGAACTTCTCCCGCAGCTCGTCCATGACGCGGGCCACGCCCTCGTCCGTGAGCGCGTCCTTGTCGCGGGTCTGCGAGGCCGGGAGCAGGTGCAGGGTGTCGAGCCGCTTGTCGCGGATCACCGCCTGGTTGAGCTTGGCGTCGCCGTTGACCACGTTGATGAGGTCGTAGACCACCCGCCGCTCGGCCCCCATCACGAGGTCGAGGTTGCGCAGGCCCACGTCGAAGTCGACGACGCAGACGCTCTGTCCACCCTGCGCGATCGCCGCGCCAAGTGCCGCCGTGGTGGTCGTCTTACCGACGCCGCCCTTGCCCGATGTGACGACGAGAACCTTTGCCATTCTCGCTACTCCCTAATCCAAGCTTGCCATTCGGATAGCGCCGCCATCGAGCCAGATCTGAACGGGCTTGCCCCTCAGATTCGTCCCCATGTCCTCGGCCGTTCGGACGAGGCGGTCGATCCCGAGAAGCTCGGGCTCGAACTTGCGGCAGTAGATGCGTGCGCGGGGGTTGCGGGCGGCGCCTGCGATGGCGCGCCCGCGCAGCGCCCCGTAGACGTGGATGTTGCCGCCCGCCAGGATCTCGGCCCCGGAGGAGACGGAGCCCATCACGGTCACGTCCCCGGTCGGGTGCACCACGCACTGGCCGGAGCGGACCGAGCCCTCGACGGTGAGCGAGGTGGTGGTCGGCTCCTCGGGCTCGGCCGGCAGGGCCGGGAGTTCGAGGTTCCTGGCGGGCCGCCCGCCGACGAGGAGGGGCGGCAGGCCGGCCTCGGCCTCGTCCGCCCCCTCGAGGCCGAGGATGCGGATGCGGCGGCGGGCGAGGTCGTCGACCAGCGCCCGCAGGGCGTCCGGCTCGGGCTTGAGGGCCGCGAGGTCGAGGACGACGGCACGGCCGTCGAACAGGGTGGGCGACCGCTTGAGGGCCGCGTCGAGACCGGCGAGCCAGTCCTGGAGCGGCGTCTCGGGCGTCAGCGCCAGGGCCTTGAAGGCCCGGCCGCGGAAGGCCAGCGGAAGCCGGACGGGCGCCGCGGCGGCCTCCGGCAGGACGGGATCGGGTGGGGCTTGGCTCATTGCGGCTCGTCGATTCCTTACCGGATCATTGACGGCCGTTATGGTTACCGAAGGGTTAAGGCTTTTGATCCTGTCGGCAAATTCTGCCGGGATACCAGGATACCGGTTCCGGCGGTTCGACCTGACGCGCCGCCTCATGCCGAACCGGTGTCGCCTTCACTGGGGGCCAAGCAGGTTTCGAGGACATGGGCTCTGGTCTTGCGAACAGCGCGGGCGTTTCCCTCTCCCCTCACAGATCTCGGGCTTGCCCGAGATCTGCATCCTGGGTGCCCAAGTCGGGCAAGCCCGACTTGGGTTGGGAGAGGGTGGCCCGCGAGCTAAGTCGGGTAGGGGAGCGACGCTTCCGGATACGGCGCTCCC
>NZ_BPRB01000136.1 GCF_022179685.1 Methylobacterium trifolii | reverse complement strand
CGGTGCCGGGGGCGGCAGGGCTCTCCGCGGGGTCGCGCGCCACGATGCTGATCTCCCCGTGCGCGACGCCCTCGGCCTCCAGCTTGTCGACCGCGCGGGCGGCGGCGTCGTAATCGTCGAACAGGGCGGTGATGGCGCGTGCGGCCATGGGGCCTCCTCCGGGTGTCTTTTCGCGCGGGCCGGCGATCCGTCCCGTCGGTATGTCACGGTTCAAGCGGTGCCCTGCGCGATGGGTTCCGGTTCCGCCGCGGGCGCTGACGATCCGCGGGCGCCGTGCACGCCCCCGTCCGCGCAGGCCGGCCGGACATGCTATGGGCCTCGCGCGGAGGCCGCACCCCGATCTCCCGAACGAACCGGTTGGAGCGCCGTGAACGCCGTCACGATCATCGTGCCGATCTTCGGGATCATCCTGATCGGCTGGGCCGCCGCGGTCGCCGGCCTGCTCTCGGAGCGGGTCAGCGACGGCCTCTCCGAATACGTCTTCGCCATCGCGGTGCCGGCGCTCATCATCGGCACCCTGACCCGGCCGGGCCTCGATGGGGAGGTGGCCTGGGGCTACTGGTTCTCGTATTTCGGCGGGGCCGGCGCCTCCTGGCTCATCGGCTCCCTGATCGCGCGCCGCCGCAAGGGCGTCGGGCGGCAGGGGGCGATCCTGCACGGCTTCGCCGCCAGCCAGTCGAACACCGTCTTCGTCGGCGTGCCGACCATCCTCCAGGCCTATGGCGAGGAGGGGGCCTTCCCCCTGTTCCTGCTGCTGGCCGTGCACCTGCCCCTGATGATGGGCTGCGCCACCTTCCTGATCGAGGCCGACGCCGACCGGCCGCTGCTCGCCCGCCTGCGCGGGCTGGCCCTCGTCCTGCTCAAGAACCCGATCTTCGTGGCGCTCCTGATCGGCATGGCGATGAAGGCCGGCGGCGTCGCGCCCGGCGGCCCGGTCAAGGCCCTGATCGACGCCTTCTCGGCCACCGCCTCGACCTGCGCCCTGATCGCGCTTGGGGCCGGGCTGAAACGCTACCGGGTGCTGTTCGACCTGCCCGGGGCGCTCGTCGTGGCGGTCCTCAAGCTCGGGGTGCACCCGCTCGTCGTCTGGCTCCTGGCCTTCCACGTCTTCTCGATGCCGGCGGCCTATGCGGGCGTGGCCACGCTGTTTGCCGCCATGCCCGTGGGCATCAACGCCTACCTTCTCGCCGTGCGCTACCGGAGCGAGACCGGGCTGGTGGCGGCCTCCGTGCTGGTCTCGACGCTGCTGGCGCCCTTCACCACCATCGCCTGGCTGACGTTCCTCGGGCGCACCTGACGCCGGATTCGGGGCCTGTCGCTGGAATCCCCGCCCGCACGGGTTAGATCCCTGGCATCGAGACTCCGCGGGAACGCGGCCGTCCGCACAGCCTAGGTGAGGGATCGACCATGAACGCTCCGATGCGCGAGCCGGCCCAGGCGTCGTCCGCCTCCCGCTTCGTCTGGGACGACCCGTTCCTCCTCGACGACCAGTTCACGGAGGACGAGCGCGCCATCCGCGACACCGCGCACGCCTTCGCCCAGGAGCGCCTGCTGCCCGGCATCGTCGAGGCCTACGCGGAGGAGAAGACCGACCCGGACCTGTTCCGGCAGATGGGCGCGCTCGGGCTCCTCGGCCTGACCCTGCCCGAGGATTACGGCTGCGCGGGCGCGAGCTACGTCGCCTACGGCCTCGTGGCGCGGGCGGTGGAGCGGGTCGATTCCGGCTACCGCTCGATGATGAGCGTGCAATCCTCCCTGGTGATGTACCCGATCCACGCCTACGGCTCGGAGGCGCAGCGCCGGAAGTACCTGCCCAAGCTCGCCTCGGGCGAGTGGATCGGCTGCTTCGGCCTCACCGAGCCCGATGCCGGCTCGGACCCCGGCGGGATGAAGACGAAGGCGGAAAAGATCGACGGCGGCTACCGGCTCTCGGGCGCCAAGATGTGGATCTCGAACGCGCCGTTCGCCGACGTGTTCGTGGTCTGGGCGAAATCCGACGCCCATGAGGGCGCGATCCGCGGCTTCGTCCTGGAGAAGGGCATGAAGGGCCTCTCCGCCCCGACGCTGAAGGGCAAGCTGTCCTTACGCGCCTCGACAACGGGCGAGATCGTGATGGAGGGCGTCGAGGTCGGCGAGGACGCCCTGCTCCCCGACGTCTCGGGGCTGAAGGGCCCCTTCGGCTGCCTCAACCGGGCGCGCTACGGCATCTCCTGGGGGGCGATGGGGGCGGCCGAGGATTGCTGGCACCGGGCACGCGCCTACACCCTGGAGCGCAAGCAGTTCGGGAGACCGTTGGCGCAGACCCAGCTGGTCCAGAAGAAGCTGGCCGACATGCAGACCGAGATCGCGCTGGGGCTCCAGGCCAGCCTGCGCGTCGGGCGGCTGATGGACGAGGGCCGGATGGCGCCGGAGATGATCTCGATCGTCAAGCGCAACAATTGCGGCAAGGCCCTCGACATCGCCCGCACCGCCCGGGACATGCACGGCGGCAACGGCATCATGGGGGAGTATCACGTCATGCGCCACGCCCAGAACCTGGAGACGGTCAACACCTACGAGGGCACCCACGACGTGCACGCCCTCATCCTGGGGCGGGCCCAGACCGGCCTCCAGGCATTCTTCTGAGTTCCGACGATTGACGATGAACGGTTCGGGCTGGTGCGCGTTCAGTCTCCGCACGAGCAAGGCGACGCGGTTTCCCAAGATTACCGACTGACCGGCGGCTCGGACTTTTCCATCGTCTCGTCCGTTCACAAGTCGAACGGCGATATCCCGAAATCGAAGGATGAACGCGCGATGAAACGAATTCTTCTGGCATCCGTGCTGACGCTCGGCGCCGCGATGATGCTGCCCGCGGTGGCCGACGCCCAGGGCATGGCGACGAAGGGCAGCGGGTTCGGCGGCGGCGGCGGCGGTGCCATCGGTGGTGGCGGCGGTGGTTTCCGCGGCGGTGGCGGCGGCTTCGGTGGCGGCGGCGGGTTCCGTGGCGGCGGGGGCGGGTTCGGCGGCGGCCTCGCCGGGAAGTCTCCCTTCGGCGGCGGTGGCGGCTTTGCCGGCAACCATGGCGGCTCCTATGGCGGCGGCTTCGGAGGCAACCGCGGCGGCTCCTACGGCGGCGGCTTTGCCGGCAACCGTGGCGGCTTCTACGGCGGTGGCGGTCGCAACTACGGATACGGCTATGGCCGGGGTTACCGCGGCGGCTACGGGCGCGGCCTCGGCTACGGTGCCGCGGGCCTCGGCCTCGGTCTGGCCGCGGGCGGCCTCGCCTACGGCTATGGCGGCGGTTACGGGTATGGCGGCTACGGCTACGACGACGGTTATTACGGCGGCGGCTATGCCCCGGCCGGCTATGGCTACGCCGAGACCGAGATTCCCGTCGCGGCCGATCAGGTCCAGGGGGGCGACGTGGATTACTGCGTGCGACGCTTCCGCTCCTACGACCGCCGCTCGGGCACCTACCTCGGCAACGACGGTCGCCGTCACAGCTGCCCGTAAACCCGTCTCGCGCGACGACGGCCCCGCAGCCTCCCGGCTCGCGGGGCTTTTTTCTGTCGCGAGCCTCTCATTTCGCAGCCCGATTCGATCTACTGCTTCGAGACTTCCGTTCCAGAACCTGGCGCAGGCGACGAGCCGGCGGCCATGGCGCCGAAAGCATGACGATGACCGCCGACGAGATCGCCGACCTCAACCGGGCGCGTGGCGCCCTGGCGCGCCAGCGCAACGCCATCGCCAAACGCCTCGGCGGGATCGAACTCGCCCCCGTCTCCATGGCGGAGGACCTGAGCCGGGTCCTCCTGGCCATCGAGGCCGTCGACCGGACCCTGACGGCCGAGGGCCAGCCTTATATGTCGCCTGACCTGTCGATGGATGGTTGAGGCGCCGGGTCGACTTCGCGAAAGCGGCCCCCGCTTTCCCGACGGACACCTGCGCAACGCGAAAGCCCAGGTCGGATCGCG
>NZ_BPRB01000135.1 GCF_022179685.1 Methylobacterium trifolii | reverse complement strand
GGGGTGAGGGACAAAGGTCTCTCCGGAGAGGGCGCATCCCTCACCCTGTCCCTCTCCCGCACGGGAGAGGGGACCCGCGCCTCCTCCGCCAGCTGTGTGACTACGGTAGCCTCTGCAGAGGAAGGCAACGCGTCCCGAACGAGATTCCTTCGGGTGAGGCCGTATAGCCCGCGATCGTGGCGATTTGGGCATCGCCCGCGCGAAACGCGCGGTCCGTGACGACCCGCTACCGTCCGGCCTCCGCGTAGAGGGCCTCGGGCCGGTCCGGCAGGAAGCCGCCGGATTGCCGCGTCCAGAGGCGGGCGTAGAGGCCGCCCTGGGCCACCAGTTCCGCGTGGGTCCCCTCCTCGACGATGCGGCCCGCGTCGATGACGATGAGCCGGTCGAGGGCCGCGATGGTGGAGAGCCGGTGGGCGATGGCGAGCACCGTCTTGCCGGCCATCAGCGTGTCCAGCGAATCCTGGATCGCGGCCTCGACCTCGCTGTCGAGTGCCGAGGTCGCCTCGTCCAGGATCAGGATCGGCGCGTCCTTGAGGATGACGCGGGCGATGGCGATGCGCTGGCGCTGCCCGCCCGAGAGCTTCACCCCACGCTCGCCCACCTGCGCGTCGTAGCCGCGCCGGCCCTTGTGGTCCACGAGGTCGGCGATGAAGCCGTCCGCGTGGGCGAGCCGCGCCGCCCGCTCGATCTCCGCTTGGCTCGCTTCGGGGCGGCCGTAGGCGATGTTGTCGCGGATGGAGCGGTGCAGCAGGGAGGTGTCCTGGCTGACCATGGCGATGGCCGAGCGCAGCGAGTCCTGCGTGACGCGGGCGATGTCCTGGCCGTCGACCAGGATGCGCCCGCTCTCGACGTCGTGCAGGCGCAGCAGCAGCGAGGTGATCGTGGTCTTGCCCGCGCCGCTGACGCCCACGAGCCCGACCTTCTCGCCCGCGCGGATGCGGAAGCCCAGGTCGTCGATGATGCTGGCATCCCCCCGGCCGTAGTGGAAGCCGACGTTCTCGAAGCGGATCTCGCCGCCCGTGACGTTGAGCGTGCCGGCATCCGGTGCGTCCACGAGGCCGTGGGGCCGGGAGATCGTCTGCATGCTCTCCTGGATCACGCCGACGTTCTCGAAGACGCCGCGCACGGTCTGCATCACCCAGCCCGACATCGCCATCAGGCGCAGGACCAGGGCGAGGCCGGCCGAGGCCTCGCCGGTGGTCATCGCCCCCCGCTGCCAGAGCACGAGGGAGACGCCGGCCGTGGCGGTGAGCAGGGCGCTGTTCAGGAGCCCGAGCAGCGTGGTCGTCAGGGTGACGAGGCGGAACTGGTGCAGGTAGGTCCTGGTGTTGAGGTCCACCGCCTCGCGCACGGTGGCGCGCTCCTCCCGGTCGCGGGCGAAGAGCTTGACGGTGAGGATGTTGGTGTAGCTGTCGACCACCCGGCCCACGAGCGTCGAGCGGGTCTCGGCGGTGCGGTGCGACCGCTCGCGGGCCCTGGGCACGAACCACACGGTCAGCCCCGCATAGGCCGCGATCCAGACCAGCACGGGCAAGACGAGCCAGACCGAGATCGAGCCGAACAGGCCGACGGCGGTGACCGCGTAGATCGCCACGTAGAGCAGGGTGTCGATGAACACGACGGCGAGTTCGCGCACCGCCGGCCCGACCTGCACCACCCGGTTGGCGAGCCGGCCGGCGAAGTCGGCCTGGAAGTACGAGAGGGAGTGCCCGAGGGTGTAGAGGTGCGTGCGCCAGCGGATCTGGTTGGTCGCCTGCGGCACGACGAGCTGGTTCGAGAGCAGTTCGTGCAGCCAGACCGTCAGCGGGCGCACGAGCAGGACGAAGCCGGCCGCCAGCGCGATCGGGATGCCGTGCTCCTTCCAGATCGTGGTGCGGTCGGCCGTGCCCAGCAGGTCGATGAACCAGCGCATCAGCAGGTAGAGGGACGATTCCACCGTCCCCGCCACCACCGCGATGAGGAAGAGGGCGACGAGCGCGCCGCGGATCGGGCGCAGGTAAAAGCCCGCGAAGCCCAACACCGTCTTGGGGGGCATGCGCGCCGGGTCGAAGGGCGCGAACGGGTCGATGCGGCGCTCGAGCCAATCAAGAAACATGTCTGCTCGAAATCTTCCGCGTCGGATGAGGCCCTGATGTAAGGGCGCTTGACCGCGGGCCAAGCGGGGAGCGATGCCGCAGTGCGCAACGCTGCCCTGCAGGCCCATGCTCCGCCTCGCCCTCTACCAGTCCGACATCCCCCAGAACACCGGCACGATCCTGCGCATGGCGGCCTGCCTGGGTCTGGCCGTCGAGATCGTGGAGCCGGCGGGCTTCGACGTGTCGGACCGGCACCTGCGCCGCTCGGGGCTGGACTACCTCGACCACGTGCCGATCACCCGGCACCGCTCCTGGGCCGCCTTCTCGGAGTGGCGCGCGCGAGAAGGCATCCGCCTCGTCCTGGCCACGACCGCGGGCGCGCTGCCCTACACGGCCTTGGCCTACCGCGAGGGGGACTGCATCCTGATGGGCCGCGAATCGGCCGGCGTGCCGGAGGCGGTGCATACATCCGCCGACGCGCGGGTGGTGGTGCCGATCCGGCCGGGGCTGCGCTCCCTCAACGTGGCGGTCGCGGCGGCGATGATCGTCGGCGAGGCCCTGCGGCAGACCGCTGCGGGCCCGCCGTGAGCGGCGCTACACCGCGCGCAGGGGCTTCTCCAGCACGGCGAGCACGCGGGCGAGGTCGGTCCCGCGCTTGAGCACCAGGCCGCCGGCGGCGATCACCGCGTAGGCGCCCTGGCGGCGGGCGAGCTTCGGGTCCTTCTCGATCCGGTAGAGGGGCATCTCGGAGGTGCGGCGGTAGATCGAGAACACCGCCTTGTCGCGGCGGAAGTCGAGGGCGTAGTCGCGCCACTCGCCCTCGGCGACGCGCCGGCCGTAGAGGTTGAAGATGGTGCGCAGCTCGTGACGGTCGAAGGCGATCTGCGGGGCGCTCGACTGGGCAGGGAAGGGGACCACCCGGGCCGTCGCATCCTCGGGTCGAGGGTCGGCGCCCATCCTCTCGCTCATCGTCACTCCCGGGTTCCACGCGGTGCTTGGTGTCTCTCACGAAACTTCCGCCGCGCCGTCATGGCCAGAGGGAGAACTCCCGGTGATCGGGTGTTTCGTGAGGTACGCTCGGACGGCGATGATGGTCCCGCCGCGCCCCACCCGCAAGGGTCGGCACCGTGGCTCTGGCGCCACGTCCGAGAAACAAATCACCACGATTTCGCCCCGATCGCGCCTTTTCCGGGCCGCGTTGCGGCGGCACAACAGACCTCGAACCTCGTCGGGCCCGTGCCCGGTCGGTGCCCGAAACCCGAGCTCCCCAGCCCTTCGGACACCGCACGATCCCACGAACCGGCATCTCCAGAGGTTTCGAGACCCAAGGACTTCAGGCCGCCTCCCAGGAGGCGGCCTTTTTTGTGCGCGATACGGCCCGATGCTCTATGAGCCATCGCCGGTCCCTGGAATCCCCCCTTGCCCTCCTTCGACGACGCGTTCCGTCGCACCCTCGGCGACCTGTTCGCCTGGCGCCGCGACGTGCGCCGCTTCCGGCCCGACCCGGTGGCGGAGACGGTGCTGCGCGAATGCCTCGCGGCGGCCCATCTCAGCCCGTCGGTGGGCAACAGCCGGCCCTGGCGCTTCGTGCGGGTGGCCGACCCCGCCCGGCGGGCATTCGTCGTCGCGAGCTTCGAGCGCTGCAACGCGGCCGCCGCCGCGACCTATGCCGACGCCCGGCGCGCACGTTACCGCGACCTCAAGCTCGCGGGCTTGCGCGAGGCGCCGGTGCACTTGGCCGTGTTCTGCGACGAGGCGACGGAGGCCGGCCACGGCCTCGGCCGGGCGACCATGCCGGAGGCCCTGCGCTACTCCGTGGTCGGGGCCGTGCAGAGCTTCTGGCTGGCGGCCCGCGCCTTCGGCCTCGGCGTCGGCTGGGTCTCGATCCTGGAGCCGGAGCCCGTGCGCACGATCCTCGACGTGCCGGAGGCGTGGCGGCTGGTGGCCTATCTCTGCGTCGGCACCCCGCAGGAGGAGCACCGCGACCCCGAACTGGAGCGCCACGGCTGGCAGGACCGCGACGAACGGGGCCTCGTGCTGATCGAGCGGTGAGGCGCGCCCCCTTTCCGCCGCGTCACCGGAACCCGGTGCATTCACCGTACCGGATAAGGATCAATCTTTACCGATCTTGCGGAAACAGGTGCGCAATGGCGCGCTAACCAAAGCTCTTCCTGGATCGACAAGGTCTGACGTGAATTACTCGCCGGCGAATGGTCACGCTTGCAGGAGCAATTCGGATGTCGGGTCGGAACACGATGTGGGCTTTGCTGGCGGGCGCAGGGCTCGCCGGCCTCTCCCTGGCGGCACAGGCGCGGGAGATCGTCCCCGTATCGCACGCGATGACGCCGGGCTCGGTGGTGATCAGCATCTCCGAGCGCAAGCTCTACCTCGTCAACGGCGACGGCACCGCGATCCGCTATCCCGTGGCGGTCGGCAAGCCCGGCAAGCAGTGGACGGGCGCCACCGCCATCGACGGCAAGTACGTCGCCCCGGCCTGGTCGCCTCCGGCCGAGGTCAAGCGCGACAACCCGCGCCTGCCGAACCTGATCGCGGGCGGCTCGCCGCACAACCCGATGGGCGCCGCCGCCATGACCCTCTCCGGCGGCCAATACGCCATCCACGGCACCAACCGGCCCGGCTCGGTCGGCACCTGGGCCTCCTACGGCTGCATCCGCATGTACAACCAGGACGTGGTCGACCTCTACGACCGCGTCGACGTGGGCACGCGGGTCTACATGACGCGCTGATCCGCGACAGGCGGCGCGCCCAGGGCCTCGCGGGCGACCGGATCGCCCGCGAGGCTGATCGTCACTCAGCCGGTCTTCACTCAGCCGGTCTTCACTTGGCCGGAGGGGCCGTAGCCTCGACGGCGGTGAAGCTCTCCAGGATGCGGTAGGTGTGCTCGGTGCCGGCCGGCACGAGGTAGGAATCGCCCGGTTCCAGGCTCACGGTCTCGCCCGCGAGCACCAGTTCGGCCCGGCCCGAGACGACGTAGCCCACGGTCTCGTGCGGGGAGGTGGTGGTCGGCTTGTCGCGGTTCGGCGGCTCGTCGCGCCACATCCGCAGGGCGACGCGCTCGCCGGCCGCGAGGCTCACCTCGCCATGCGCGCCCTCGGAAGCCGTCCTGCTCGAAACCTTCGTGGCCATGGTGTGCTCCGCGTGTCCGTCCCGGGCTGAACGGCGGGCGGAGACCGACGTTCCGATGGCCGGACCGGGGCCGGAGGCGCCGGGGCCCGTCAGAAGTCGACGGCCAGCCCCTTCACCTCCCAGTCGTCGTAGCGCACCGGCTCCAGGCCGCCGCGCCCGCGATGCTCGGGCCGGGCCGCGAGTTCGGCGGCGCGCGCGTCGATCCGTTGGCGGCGCTCGGCCGCCTCGGCCAGCGCCCGCTCCGCCGCGGGGGTGAGCGCGCGCGCGGTCGGCGCGGCCTCCGGGATGGTTTCGTCTTGCATCGGGCTCGCTCAGATGGAAGGGCGTGCGGTTCGCTCCGCACAGGGCGGACCGCAAGCGGAAGGTGGCATCCCAAAGTGGCATCCAAGGGCACACGCCGCAACGCGGCCGGGCCGAAGGTCGCGGCGCCGCAGGACGACGGCCAAGTCTCGGACCAGGCCGCGAGCCAAGCCGCAGGCCCTGTCGCGGGCCTCGCCGCGCGGCAGGTGGCGCTGGCCGCGGTCGCCGACCTGCTCGGCCAGAACCGGGCCCTGGCGCTGGAGGACGCGCTCGCCCAGGCCGGCCGGGTGGCCGGGCTCGACCCGGCGGATGCCGCCCTCGCGCGGGCCATCGCCACCGTCACCTTCCGGCGCATGGGGCTGTTGCGGCGCGCGCTGGCCGAGCGCATGGCCAAGGGCCTGCCCGAGGACCAGCCGCGGCTGTTCGCGCTGCTGCTGACGGGCGCCGCCCAGATCCTCGACCTGTCGGTGCCCGACCACGCGGCGGTGGACCTCGCCGTGCGCCTCGCAAAGCTCGACCCCCGCAACCAGCACCAGGCCGGCCTCGTCAACGCGGTCCTGCGTCGGATCGTGCGCGAGCGCGACGCCATCCTGGCCGGAGCCGCCGACCCCCTCGACCACAACACGCCCGATTGGCTCGCCGCGCGCTGGCGGGCGACCTACGGCGAAGCCCGGGCCGCCGGCATCGCCCGCGCGCATCTTGCCGGCGCGGCCGTCGACATCACCGTGCGGGCGGATGCCGAGGGCTGGGCCGAGCGCCTCGGCGCCGTGATCCTGCCCACGGGGTCGCTCCGCCTGACCGACACCCGCGGCGCGATCGCGGAGCTTCCCGGCTACGGCGAGGGCGCCTGGTGGGTGCAGGACGCCGCCGCCGCGCTCCCCGCCCGGCTGCTGGGCGCGCAGGCCGGCGAGCGGATCGCCGACCTCTGCGCCGCGCCCGGCGGCAAGACGGCGCAACTCGCCGCCGCCGGCGCGCAGGTGACGGCCGTGGACCGCTCGGCCCCCCGCCTGGAGCGCCTGCGCGAGAACCTCGCCCGCCTCGGGCTCCAGGCCGAGATCCGGGTCGCCGACGCCTTGGCCCTCGAGCCGGAGGAGAACGACGCGGTGCTCCTCGATGCGCCCTGCTCGGCCACCGGCACGATCCGCCGACACCCGGACGTGGCCTGGACCAAGAACGCCGACGACGTGGCGCGGCTCACGGGATTGCAGGCACGCCTCCTCGACAAGGCCGCGACCCTGGTGCGGCCGGGCGGGCGCCTCCTCTATTGCACCTGCTCCCTGGAGCCGGAGGAGGGCGAGGGGCAGGTCTCGGCCTTCCTCGCGCGGAATGGAGATTACGAGCGGGTCGGGATCGAGGCGGCTGAGGTCGGCGGCCTGTCCGAACTGATCGACGCGCAGGGCGACCTGCGCACGCTGCCCTGCCACCTCGACGGCGCGGCGCTGGGCACCCGCGGCGGCCTCGACGGCTTCTTCGCGAGCCGGCTGCGGCGGAAGGGGTAGGGCCTACCGCAACGGCCGGCCGAAAGGCGTTCCATCGTCACGGGAATCGGTCTAAACGGCCGCTCCGCGCAATGCGTGGGCAGCCCCCCAGACGCTTACCTGCTGCGTGTGCAGGAGTGAGCCCGGAGACACCGAAAACATGCCCATCCTCACGTTCCCGGACGGCAACACCCGCGCCTTCGACGAGGCGGTGACGGGGCGGGCCGTGGTCGAGGGCATCGCCAAGTCGCTCGCCAAGCGCACGGTGGCGATGGCGCTGGACGGGGTCGTCACCGACCTCGGCGACACGATCGAGCGGGATGCACGCATCGAGTTCCTGGGCCGCGACGACCCCCGCGCCCTGGAGCTGATCCGCCACGACTGCGCCCACGTGCTGGCGGAGGCCGTGCAGTCCCTCTGGCCGGAGACGCAGGTCACGATCGGCCCGGTGATCGAGAACGGCTTCTACTACGACTTCTCCCGCGACACGCCGTTCACGCCGGAGGACTTTCCGAAGATCGAAGCCAGGATGCGCGAAATTCTTACGCGCGATGCTCCGTTCACCAAGGAGGTCTGGAAGCGCGAGGACATCCGCAAGGTCTTCGAGGACCGGGGCGAGCGCTACAAGGTCGAGCTGGTCGACGCGATCCCGCCGGGCGAGGACCTAAAGGTCTATCGCCAGGGCGACTGGTTCGACCTCTGCCGCGGTCCGCACATGACCTCCACGGGCAAGGTCGGCACCGCCTTCAAGCTGATGAAGGTGGCCGGCGCCTATTGGCGGGGTGATTCGAACAACCCGATGCTGACGCGCATCTACGGCACCGCCTGGGCCACGAAGGAAGACCTCGACGCCTACCTGCACCGGCTGGCGGAGGCCGAGCGCCGCGACCACCGGCGCCTGGGCCGGGAGATGGACCTGTTCCACTTCCAGGAGGAGGGGCCGGGCGTCGTGTTCTGGCACGCCAAGGGCTGGACCGTGTTCCAGGAGCTGATCGCCTACATGCGCCGGCGCCTGAAGGGGAGCTATGCCGAGGTGAACGCCCCGCAGATCCTCGACAAGTCCCTGTGGGAGACCTCGGGCCACTGGGGCTGGTACCGGGAGAACATGTTCGCGGCCCAGAGCGCCGGGGACGAGGCCGAGGACAAGCGCTGGTTCGCCCTCAAGCCGATGAACTGCCCCGGCCACGTCCAGATCTTCAAGCACGGCCTCAAGTCCTACCGCGACCTGCCCCTGCGCATGGCGGAATTCGGCGTGGTGCACCGCTACGAGCCGTCCGGCGCCATGCACGGGCTGATGCGGGTGCGCGGCTTCACCCAGGACGACGCCCACATCTTCTGCACCGAGGACCAGCTCGCCGACGAGTGCCTGCGGATCAACGACCTGATCCTCTCCACCTACGCCGATTTCGGCTTCGACGAGATCGTGGTGAAGCTCTCCACGCGCCCCGAGAAGCGGGTCGGCTCGGACGCCCTCTGGGACCACGCCGAGGACGTGATGACCCGCGTGCTGGCCCAGATCGAGGAACAGTCGGCCGGGCGCATCCGCACCGAGGTCAACCCGGGGGAGGGCGCCTTCTACGGGCCGAAGTTCGAGTACGTGCTGCGCGACGCCATCGGCCGCGACTGGCAGTGCGGCACGACGCAGGTGGACTTCAACCTGCCCGAGCGCTTCGGCGCCTTCTACGTGGACGCCGACAGCCAGAAGAAGCCGCCGGTGATGGTCCACCGCGCCATCTGCGGCTCGATGGAGCGCTTCACGGGCATCCTGATCGAACACTTCGCCGGGCATTTCCCCCTGTGGCTCGCCCCCGTTCAGGTGGTGGTCGCCACCATCACGCAGGAAGCCGACGACTACGCGCGCATTGTGGTCGCCAAGCTGGAGAAGGCCGGCCTGCGGGTGGACGCCGACCTGAGGAACGAGAAAATCAACTACAAGGTCCGCGAGCATTCGCTGGCCAAGGTGCCGGTGCTGCTGGCGCTGGGCCGGCGCGAGGCGGAGGAGGGCACCGTCTCGATCCGGCGGCTGGGCAGCCAGCAGACCCGCATGCTGCCGCTCTCCGAGGCCGTCGCCGCCTTCGTGCGGGAGGCGACCTCCCCCGACATCCGCCGGGCGGAGGCCGTGGCCGAGAGCGTGCCGAGCGCCGACGCGACCCTGGACGGGCACCACGTGGAACACGCGGCGCCGTAGGCCGCCTCAGCCGGAGACCGTGGAGCGGCCCGCCTCCATCGCCCGCTCCAGCACCGAAAACACTCGCGGGTCGGTGGATTGGGCGACGTTGAAGCGCAGGTGCCCGGCGGCTCCCTGGCTCAGGCTGAAGACGTTGCCCGGCGCCAGCACCACCCCGTCGGCCAGCGCCCGGCGGGAGATGTCGGCCGCATCCAGGCCCTCCGGCAGGCGGGCCCAGAGCAGCATGCCGGCCGCCGGCACCCGCTCGACCCGCAGGCCCGCCGCGGCGAGCCGCCGCACGGTCGCGCCCATGGCGTCGGCGAGCCGCGCGCGGACGGCGTCGAGGTGGTGCCGGTAGCTGCCGTCGCCGAGCGCGCGGTGGACCAGGCCCGCCGCGAGGTGGCCGCCCCCGAGGCTGACCGCGAGCTTGAGGTCCACGAGGCGCTCGACCCAGTCCGGCCGGATCGCGATCACCCCGACGCGGGCCGCCGCCGAGAGGGTCTTGGAGAAGCCGCCGATGTGGATCACCCGCTCCAGGCCGTCAAAGCCGGCGAGCCGCGGGCCGGCCTCCGCCTCGAAGTCGGCGTAGACGTCGTCCTCCACGATCAGGATGTCGTGCGCCTCGGCCAGCCGCAGCACCCGGTGCACGGTGGCCGCACTGAGGGACGCCCCGGTCGGGTTGTGAAGGCCGGAATTGGTCAGGTAGAGGCGCGGCCGGTGCTCGGTCAGCGCCGCCTCGAAGGCGGTGAGATCCGGCCCCGCCTCGCCGAAGGGCACGCCCACCACCTTCACCCGCTGCGCCCGCAGCAGGGCGTGGAAGTTGAAGTAGCAGGGGTCGTCCACCAGCACCGTGTCGCCGGGGTCGAGCAGGAAGCGGCAGATCAGGTCGAGGGCCGCGGTCGCCGAATCGGTGAGCACGATCTGGTCGGGATGGGCGGGGATGCCGCGCTCGCTCAGCCGCCGGGCGAGTTGCAGGCGCAGCGGCGGCAGGCCGAGGGGCGTGTCGTACTCGGCCAGGCCGTGGGCCTGCCCGCGGGCGGCCTGCCGCAGGGCGCGGCGCAGGGAATCCTCCGGCAGCCAGTCCGGCGGCAGCCAGCCGCAGCCCGGCTTCAGCACCTCCGGGCCGGTCTCCAAGGCCTGGCGGATGAGCCAGAGGGGGTCCACCGCCCGGTCGAGCCGCGGGCCCGCCGATGCGAGGCAGAACGGCTCCGCCCGCCCCGCCACGTAGAAGCCCGAGCCCGGCCGCGAGAGGATGGCGCCTTCGGCCGCCAGCAGGTCGTAGGCCTCGACCACGGTGGACTTGGAGACGCCCAGGCTCGCGGAGAGGGCCCGCAGCGACGGCAGCCGGGCACCGGGCGGGAGCGAACGCCCGCTGATGCGCGCCTCGATCGCCGCCACCACCTGCCCGACCCGGCCGGGAGGGGGCCGCACCAGCCCGTCCGACATCGCCCGCCTCCAGCCGTACCGGTGTTCGTACCGGACAGTTTCACTAAACCGTACCGCAACCGTGCCTGTCACGGACGCGGCGGGGCGTCCAGTGTCCCGGCCGTCGAACAGGAGAGACGCCATGTCCCACGCGCAACGCCCGGCCCCCCGCAGCCGCCTCGCCCGGCGCGCCGAGGAGGCCGCCCTCCTCGCGGCCGCGATCGCCCTCGCCCTGCCCCTGATCCTGCCCTTCGCCTGACCGCCATGTCGTCTCCGGGAATCCAGACCCTTCCGCCGCTGGCGCCCACCGTCCCCGCGCGGGCGCCCCTGGCCGCCTGGATCGACGGGCTCGCGGGCGTGGCGATCTTCAGCGGCTCGCTCACCGCGACGCGGCTGGCGCTCGCCGGCTTCGAGCCGCTGTTCCTCACCAGCGCGCGGGCGGCCATCGCGGGGCTCGCCGCGGGCGCGGCGCTCCTCGTCTTCCGCCAGAGCTTTCCGGCGCGGAAGGACCTCGTCTCGCTCGGCGTGGTGGCATTGGGCGTCGTGGTGGGCTTTCCGCTCCTGACCGCCCTGGCGCTGCGCCACGTGGGTGCGGCCCACGCGACGGTGTTCGTCGGCTTGCTGCCCCTGGCGACCGCCCTGTTCGGCGCCTTGCGGACGGGGGAGCGCCCGTCCCGGCCGTTCTGGGTCCTGTCGGGCCTCGGCAGCCTCGTCACCGTCGCCTTCGCCGCGCGGGGGGCGGGCACCCTGTCCGGCACCGGCGACGGGCTGATGCTGGCCGCGATCCTGGCCTGCGGCCTCGGCTACGCGGAAGGCGGCGGCCTCGCCCGGCGCCTGGGCGGCTGGCAGGTGATCGCCTGGGCGACCGTGCTGTCGCTGCCCCTGACCCTGCCCCTGACCATCCTGTGGATGCCGGAGCATCCCGCCGCGGCGACCGCTTCGGCCCTCGCGGGCCTCGCCTACGTCTCCCTGTTCAGCATGCTGATCGGCTTCGTGTTCTGGTATCGGGGGCTGGCGCGGGGCGGGATCGCCCTGGTCGGGCAGCTCCAGCTGCTGCAGCCCTTCCTCGGCTTTGCCATCGCCGCCCTCGTGCTCGGCGAGGCGATCGAGCCCGCGATGCTGGCCTGCGCCCTGGTGGTCGTCGCCTGCGTGGCCGGGGTGCGGCGCTTCGGGTGAGGCGGGTTCATTCCGCCGCGCAATGGGCTGCGTGGAGGCTCAGCGTGCGCTGCATGGCCCGATACTGCGCGACGCTCGCCGGGTGGCGCAGTTCCGGCGCGTCGGGGACGATCCCGGCAAAGCTCGCCGAGAGGTCGGCCACGAAGGGCCTGGGTCCGGTGTAGTCTCCCATCCGGTTGGGCCGGTCGACCTCGCCGCAGACGAGGCCGCCCCGGCCCGCCCGCAACCGCCCGACGCGGGCGGCGGGCGCGTCCCGCAAGTCCTTGCCGAGCAGGGCGAGGGCGGCGCGGGCCCTGCCGGGTTCGAGGGCCGAATCCGATCCGTCCACCACGCCCTGCGCCGCGGCACGGTCGCACCCGGACAGGCCGAGCGCCAGGACGAGGAGGGTGGCACGCGCTGCGAAGACGGCACACATCGGTCGAAAACCCTTCACCACACCCGGCGGAAGCTGTCTCCGGCGGGCCACGGACAGGCTATCGGCCGGCAAGCCACACCCGGACGAAATCTTGCCGCAACATCTTCGCAGATAGGCATCGGACGATTGAAGAAGGCGGGGCGATCCCCGATCGTCGCACGACTCCTACGGTGCGGCATCAGGTGCCGACCCCGCTCACGACGAGGGGACACGGGACATGCGGAATCTGTTCTGTCTTGTTCGGGCGCAGGCCCTGCTGCTGTGCGTCGTCGCGGCCGGCATGACCTGGGGCGCGGTGGCGCAGGCCGCGGCCGAGCGCCGGGTCGCCCTGGTGATCGGCAACGGCGCCTACCAGAACGTGCCGACGCTGGACAACCCGCTCACCGATTCGAAGGCGGTGGCCGCCGCCCTCAAGCGCATCGGCTTCGACGTGGTCGAGGGCTACGACCTCAAGCTCGACGGGATGCGCAGCCTCGTCGGCGAGTACGCGGCCAAGCTCGACGGCGCCAAGGTGGCCTTCGTCTACTATGCGGGCCACGGCGTGGCGGTGGCCGGCGAGAACTACCTCCTGCCCACCGACACCGTGCTCAAGAGCGAGGCCGACCTCGACTTCCGCACCATGAACATCAACCTCGTCCTGCGGCAGATGCAGCGGGAGGACCGGGTCAACCTCGTCATCCTCGACGCCTGCCGCGACAACCCCTTCGCCAAGGAGCTGGCCCGCTCGATCCGGACCCGCTCGGCCTCGGTCGGCGCGGGGCTCTCCGAGATCACCGTGAACTCGGCGGCCGGCACGATGATCGCGTTCGCCACCGATCCGGGCAAGACGGCGCTGGACGGCGGGGCCGGCCAGAACAGTCCCTTCACCACCGCGCTCCTCAAGCACATGGAATCGCCGGGCGTCTCGATCAGCACGGTGATGGACCGGGTGCGCGAGGACGTGTGGCGCTCCACCGGCGAGAAGCAGCGCCCCTGGGTCAACACCTCGATCATCGGCGAGTTCTACCTCAACCCGGCGCTGGCCCCGACCGTGAAGGTCGCCGCCATCGACAGCCTGGGCGCCCTGCCGGCCACGACGCCGGCCGCCCTGTCGAGCCCGCAATCGCTCGAGATGCGGCTGTGGGAATCGGCCGAGCGCTCGGGCCAGCCGGAGGACTACAAGGCGTATCTGGAGGCCCATCCCAACGGCTACTTCGCCCAGATCGCCCGCAACCGCATCGCCCGCGCCGCGGTCGCGCCCGCCGGCCGGTCCGTGCCCTCGGAAACCGACCTGAAGGGGGAGGCCGGCTCCGCGACGAGCGAGGCCGCCCTGAACCTCTCGGCCAAGGACCGGGCGGAGACGCAGCAGCGCCTGCGGGCGCTGGGCTTCGATCCCGGCGGCACCACGGGCAAGTTCGGCCCCGGCACCCGGCGCGCCCTGACGAACTGGCAGAAGACCCGCCAGATCCCGGAATCGGGCTTCCTCACCAAGGGCCAGCAGGCCGCCCTGTGGGAGCAGAGCGAGGCCGACTACGCCAAGCTCGCCGCCGCCCGCCCGCCCGAGGCGCCCAAGGCCAGGGCCGTGTCGGTCCCCCGCGCGCCCCGTCCGGCCCAGGCCGAAGCCTATTCCCGCCAGCCGCCGCCTCAGCCGCGGGGCGGAGGGGCCTCGCTCGGCGAGGTCGGCAATTTCCTCGGCGGCATGGGCAACCTCGTCGGCGCCATCCGGCGGTAGAACGCTCACCGGGCAGGTCTGCGGCCCGGAACGCGTTTCCCGTCCGCCTCGTCGGTGGCACGAGGTCAGAACGATGCGTGAGACCTGAGAATACCCATGGCGAAGCAATACCGGCTGATCGACGCGGAAGGCCAGGAATTCCTGAGCGACGCGCCCGCCACATTGGGCGGCAACCGCGACGGCAAGTATGGCCGGTTCGACTGTCCGGCTGCCCTGCGGGCGATCCGGGAGTACGGCGACGCCTACCGTGTGAAACGGGTCTTCTTCGCCGATGAGGCGACTGCCGTCGCGGCGGGCTACCGCCCGTGCGGGACCTGCATGCGAACCGCGTTCAAGGCGTGGAAAGCGCAGGCTCACGCATAGCTTGAGCAGGACGAAAGGCGTCTTTCGCGGGTGCTTCGCGGCACCATGTAGGCCTCGGTCGTCGAAAAGCGGTTCTGAAACCTTCCCGCGCGCGCCACCGTAAGGACCGGTCGGGAGAGCATCCCGGCATCCGCGTCCGTCGCACGGCCTCCACGCCCCGGCCGGGCCGGCGGGCGCGGATTGCTGGCGCTCCGCCCGATCCGGACGACGCCCGGCGCTTCAGGCGGCCAGGCGCACCCGCTCCCGGTCCTCGCGGTAGCTGGCGATGAGGTCGTCGGGGAGCGCGGACAGCGCCGCCTCGGCCGCCGCCCGGGCCTCGGCCTCCTCCGCGCTGCGGGCCCGCTCCGCGAAGAAGCTTTCCAGGATCTGGTCCGGCAGCGCGTCGAGGATGGCGCCGACCGGGTTGAAGGGCTCGGGCGCCGCCGGGGCGGGGAGCGCCTCCGATGCGGGCCGATGGGCGGCCTGCGCCGCCTGCCACTGCGCCTCGGCCTCCTCCGCCGCCCGGCGCACCGCCTCGCGGGACAGCGCCTCCTCGGCGATGGCGCGGGCGACCTCGCGGGCCTCGTCGCGGGCGGCCTCCGCCTCGAAGCGGGCGAGCAGCGCCATCACCCCCTGCATGGTGGCAAAATCCATGTCCTCGCAGGCCGTGATCGCCCGCTCGATCATCCGCCGCGACAGGCCGGCGCCGCGCAAGGTCGTCGCCCCGTCCAAGGCCTCGCGCCAGGCGCCGAGTGCGGCCGTCACCGCGGGCAGCAGCGCCTCGGGCAGGCCCGCCCGCCCGTGCAGGTCGGCGATGCCGCGGGGGGAGCGCATCAGCGTCGCGACGCGGACGTGGTCGAGGCCGGTGAGGTCGGCGAAGGCGGTCTCGGCGAATCCCATCGCGCCCGAGAGGATGGCGCGCAGGATCAGGCCGGCATTGAGCTGCCCGGTGGTGCGCAGGTGCTTGACGATGCGGGCGACGGCCGCCGGCCCCGCGCCCTCGCAGAGGTCGAGGACGGCGCGCTCCCCGGCCTCGCGGCTCATCCGGGCGCTGCGCTCGGGGGCGATCCAGCCGCATTCCGTGACGAAGGCCGAGAGCTCCCGCGCCAGCCGGGCGCCGACCGCGTGGCGCACCTCCAGCGGCAGGTCGGCCCGGTCGAGCAGGGCCTCGCGCAGGGCCGCGTCGCAGCCGTGGCGCTCGACCATGCGCAGCAGGCGCCCCGTGGTGATGCGGGCGGTGGGGTTGCGGGCCAGCACCGCGAGCGTCTCCACCCCGCCGATCTCGGCGAGCGCGCCGGCCACCGGGTGGGAGAGGTGGTGCCGGGCGGCGATGGTGGCGCGCACCGCCTCGCAACCCATGGCGGCGGCGTCGACGAGGTCGGCATCCGTGAGGACGGGGGAGGCGGCGAGCACCAGGCAGGCCACCTCGGTCTGGTCGCAGGCCAGCGCCACGATCAGCGGGCGCGGGGCGCGGGTCGAGCCCGCGCAGGCCTCCGCCAGCGCCCGGCGCACCAGGGGAGCGGGGTCGTCCAGCAGCGCCAGCAGGGCGGTCTTGGCCTCCCAGGCCGCCTCGGGGGCGAGGCTGCCGTAGAGGTAGGCCCGCGCCAGGGCGGCGGCGGCCTCCGCCCGGTGCCCGGCCGAATCGTGCTGGGTGGAGGCAAGGAACTGGCGGATGATCATGGGCCGCTCCGGTTCGCGAAGAAGGATTTTGCAAGCGCCGCGGTGAACTCGGCCGGCCGGCGGGGCGGCAGCGGCGGGTTGACCAGGGCCGGGCCACTCGCGGGCGTCGCCGCGATGGCCCCGGTGGTGGTGGGCTCAGGGGCGGGTTCGAAGGCCACGGGCTCGGGAGCGGAATCCTCCGCCGGGTCCGAGCGCGGGAAGTAAGTCGGCGCGGCGCGCGGGGCGTCGGTCGCCCGGCCCTGCCAGAGCTTGGCCACCCCCGAAGAAATCGCGCCCTGGCGCTTGTCGGTCTGGAACAGGCTGCGCAGGTCCGAGCTCCCGCCGAAGGCCGCGGCGGCGTTGACGGTGGTGGCGTTGGCGTTGACGGCGTTGGCGTTGGCGGTCGCGGCGTAGGCGCTCGCGGCCTGGGGCGGGCTCGGGCCCCCGCCCGTGGACGCCGCGGACGTGGTCGAGAGGGCGGCGTAGAGTTCGGCGTTCGTGCGCGGCTTTCCGCTGCGGTCGTAGAACAGTCCGCGGTTGGCAGCCGCCGCCTCCGGCATGTCGAGGGCCGCACTCCGCTCGGGGGCGGCCTGCACGGCCGCGATCAGGCCGGCGGCACCCTTGGCCCCGAGGACGTGGGCCGCATAGAGGTCGCCGCCGGTGGGGTCGCGCCCGATCGTCCCGGCCAGGGCCTCGCCGTTCTTCTGGGTCAGGGCGCCGGCCAGCGTGGCCGCGATCTTCGGGTCGCGGCGCAGGTCGAGGATGGCCTGGCGCAGGCCCGGGTCGGCCACCGTGAAGGTCCCGTCGGTGCGGGCGGTGATGGCGTCGGCGAAGCTCGCGAGGCCGAGCTTCGGGCCGGCCGTCTTCATCACCCCGAGCCAGGTCTGCTCGATGAACTGGAACAGGCCGGTGGCGCTGGAGGTGCCGGCCTTGGCCGCCGGATCGAGGGCGGATTCCCGCTTGGCGGTGGCCAGCAGGTAGTCGAACCCGACGCCGCTCGCCTGCGCCCCGTCGCGGATGGCGTCGACCACCGGTCCCTGGCTCCGGGCCGCGGGGGCGCTGGCGCCGGTCTCGCGGGGGCTGGAGGGCGTGGTGAACAGGTACATCCGCCGCTTCGGTTCGGGACAGGCGCGCCGGCCCCTCGGGACCGGGTGCCGCACGCCGCGATCCTGGTGCGGTTATGGTAAAGAAAGCTTGAATTCCGATGACCTTGGGGTGTCCCGCGCCCCCGCCGCGAGCCCGGTCCCATGCGCGCCCTGCTGATCCTGCCGCCCGGCGCCGGGCCGCCCGAGACGGGGGAGGCCGACACCCTGGTCCTGACCGAAGCCACGGGCTGGGACGCGGACCGGGCCGCCCGGCTGCGGGCCGGCCCGGACGCCCCGCGTCTCTACGTCCAGATCGCTTCGGGCGCAGAGGAACTCCCCGCCGCGATGGCCTTGCGGCCGGACGGGGTGATGCTGGCCGGCGCCGAGGGCGGCTGGGACGTGGCCCGGCTCGGGGCGCGCCTCGCCGTCGCGGAGGCGGAGCAGGGGCTGGTGGACGGAGCGACCCGCATCCTCCCCGTCGTCGGGACGGCGCGGGGTGTCTTATGTGCGGGCTCGCTGCCCGGTTCGAGCCCGCGGCTCTCCGGCCTCGCCTGGGACGCGGCGGCCCTGGCCCGCGACCTCGGCCTCGAGGCTCCCCGCGCTCCGGACGGCGCTTGGCCGGCGCCGCTCGCCCATGCGCGCGGGCTGCTGCCCCTCGCGGCGGCGGCCGCAAGGGTGCCGGCGATCGAGACCGCGGACGCCGACGCCCACGCGGCCCGCCGCGACGGGTTTTTCGGGATGCTCACCCGCGATGCCGGGCAGGTGGGGGCGATCGCGGCGGCGTTCGGTGTTCGATGACGGCGATGCAGAGGAGGCCCGGTACGCCTTGTAACTTGCCCTCAC
>NZ_BPRB01000134.1 GCF_022179685.1 Methylobacterium trifolii | reverse complement strand
TCGGGACCGCCCGCGAAGAAGACCGGTGCCCGGAACTGGGACACCAGCATCGCGACGCGCCGCCCGGGATCGTAGGGCAGCACCGAGACCGCCCGTCCGTGATCCTCGATCTCGCGGGTCATGCGCGTGCCGTCCGGCATCGTCACCTCGGCGACGAGAAACCGTGCCCAGCCGTCATGGACGAGGCGCGTCCCACGGATGATCGGTGCCATGCCCAAGCCCCTCCTGCCGCCCGCGATCGCGGGCGGTTCCGGGGGGCTTGGGCATGGCACCGATCATCCGTGGGACGCGCCTCGTCCATGACGGCTGGGCACGGTTTCTCGTCGCCGAGGTGACGATGCCGGACGGCACGCGCATGACCCGCGAGATCGAGGATCACGGACGGGCGGTCTCGGTGCTGCCCTACGATCCCGGGCGGCGCGTCGCGATGCTGGTGTCCCAGTTCCGGGCACCGGTCTTCTTCGCGGGCGGTCCCGAGACCCTGCTGGAGACGCCGGCCGGCATCCTCGACGAGGGCGACGCCGAGGACGGGGCCCGCCGCGAAGCCTACGAGGAGACCGGGCTGCGCCTCGGCGCCCTGGAGCCCGTCGTCAGCGCCTGGACGGCGCCGGGCATCTCGACCGAACGGATGGACCTGTTCCTGGCCGCCTTCTCGGAGGCCGACCGGGCCGGCCCCGGCGGGGGTCTGGCCGAGGAGCACGAGGCGATCACGGTCCACGAGATGCCGCTGTCCGAGATCGCGGCCATGAGCGATGCCGGCGCGATCACCGACATGAAGACCCTGGTGCTGGTCCTCGCCCTGCGACTTCGCCACCCGGACCTGTTTCGCGGGGCCTGAGCGGACGGTTCAAACGCAATCCGATCGATCGCTGCGCGCTGCGGATTTCGGCTTCGCTCAGGCGCCGCGCGGCATCACGGCCCCCGCTCGCGGGCCGCGATCAGGACGAAGCGCCAGGAGCGCAGGAAGTAGCGACGGAACAGCCGCCTCGGGGCGCAGAGGAAGCGGAAGCTCCATTCGAGCCCCATCCGCTGCATCAGGACGGGCGCGCGCGGCACGAGGCCCGCCGCGACGTTGAGGGCCTCCCCCACCGACAGGACGACGGGCGCCCCCAGGGCGAGCCCCTGGCGGTCGACCCAGATCTCGGATTTCGGCGCGCCGACCCCCATGACCAGGAGCGTGGTGCCGTGCGCGCGGACCCGCTCCGCCAGCGCCTGCCCATAGGCCCGGTCGTCCTCGAACCCGAAGGGCGGCACCGCGGTGGCGACCCCATCGGCCGGCACGCCGGAGGCCACGAACCGGGCACGCGCGGCGGCCGCCCCCCGCTCGTCGGCGCAGACGAGGAAGACGCGGGCCGCCTGTGCCGGGGGCGCCGACAGCACCGCGTGGAGGAGGTCGTGGCCGGTGACGCGCGCGACCGGGCGGTGCCTGCGGCGGCGAGCGAGCCAGACCAGGGGCATGCCGTCGAGCGTGCGCATCGCGGCCCCGGCATAGGCCTGCCGGAAGGCCGGGTCCTGCGAGAGCAGCACGATGTGATCGACGTTGGCGGTGACGATCAGGCGCGGCCGCAGGGGCGGCAGGGCACAGGCCGCGGCGATGATCCCGTCCGCGGCCCCCGTGGCGAAGTCCTGACCGAACAGGCGGATGCCGAGGCCGAGGGGAGGCACGGCCGGCTGGTCGACCGCCTGGCTCCGCGGCGAGGCCGGGGTGGCGTCCGTCTCGTGGGCGAAGGCGAACCCGGCCAAGGGGACCTCCCGATCCAGGGTGTAGGGCGCCTCAGGCATCGGCCGCTCGGAAGCTGCGGGCCTGGCCCGGCACGGTGCGGGGGCGGACGTTGCGGCGGCGGTCGCGGCCGGCACCCAGCGACAGGGCGATGCCGGCGCCGAGCAGCATGCCGAGCGCCAGGGCCACCGGCAGGGCCACCTTCGGCGAGGGCGGCCAGGTGCGCTGGCGGGCCGGGGTGGCGGACGAGATGATCCGCACGTTGGTGCTGTTCAGGCGCTCCTGCTCGCTCGCCTCGCGGGCGCGGCGCAGGTACGCCTCGTAGACGCCCCGTCGCGATTCCAGGGTGCGCTCCAGTTCGCGCAGGCCCACATAGGCCCGGTCGCTGGTCACGGTCTCGGACTTCACCCGGTCGAGACTCTTCCGGATCGCCGCCTCGCTGGCGGCGGCACGGTCGTAATCCTTCTGGGTGGTCTCGATGATCCGCTCCTTCTCGCGCTGGATCATGCGCTGCATGTCGCGCTGCTGGGCGTATTGCTCGGCCATGGCCGGGTGGCGCTCGCCCAGGCGGGTGGCGAGCTCGGCGGTGTTGCGCGAGAGGGTGGCGTATTGCTGCCGGAGCGCCTGCATCTCCAGGGATTGCAGCATCTCGGGAAGCGCCGTGTTGGCCTCCCCCGCCTTCATCTTGCGGGCCTGATCGAGGCGCGAGCGGGCCTCGGCCGTCTTGATCGACGAGGTGACGAGCTGCTGGTTCAGGTCGCCGAGCTGCTGGTCGGTCAGCAGCCGGCCGCTGGAGGCCACGAGGTTCTTGTCCTCGCGGTACTTCACCACCTGGCCCTCGGCCAGCTCCACGTCCCGGCGCAGGCTGCTGAGGCGTCCGGCCAGCGAGTCCGAGGCCCGGCGCGCGGCCTCGTTGCGGGCCCCGGCCTCCTCCGAGAAATACGCCTCGCCGATGGCGTTGGCGATGCGGGCGGCCTTCTCGGGATCGCGCGACTGGGCCGCGACCTCGATCACGTAGGTGCGCTCGGCCCGGCGCACGGTGAGCTTCTGCATCAGGGTGTCGATGGCGATGTTGGCCGGGTCGCGGCTCGCCATCGGCGGGGTCATGCCGAGCGCCGCCTTGGCCCAGACCACCATCGGGTTCTCGGAATCGGGCCGGGCGAACTCGTCGTCGCGGTCGAGATGGAGGTTGGCCACCACCCGGCGCAGGACGTTGTCGGACTGGATCACGCGCGCCTGGCTCTCGGCCAGCGAGGTGCCGCTGTCGGCCTGGGGCGAGCGGGCGTTGACGTCGTTCTCCACGACGCGGAGATCCGAAGGGTCGACCAGGATCTGGATGGTCGAGGTGTAGCTCGGCGTCATCAGGCCCAGGAGCGCCACCGCGCTCGCCACCATGAACAGGCCGCCGAGCAGGATGAACCCGCTGCCGCGCCACAGGCGCCGCAGGATGGTGCGGCCGTCCGCCCGCTCCGCCTCGGGCTGCGGCAGGCTCACCTGGACGGGCTCGCCGCGGATCGGTGTCGAGAAGTCGAACATCTGCCTCTACCCCTGGCCCGCTCGTCCTCGGATCGCCTGTGGCGGTTCGGTGTGCCGGCCGATCCCGGCATGATCCGGTTTCGTACCGTTCCGAGACGCGGAACCGGGATCGCCGTCGAGGTCCAGGCCTTCTCGGCAATCCCCGTGCCGAATATTAAGACGGTTTTTACCGTGATGTCTTCGCAGGCGAATAACAAACCGGTGCACATGGCAAAGCACCGCACCACATCCGGAAACACTATTAACGGGCGCGCATCTGCGTAGATAATACGTATGCGCGCCCACGTCTTCGGGGCGTCCCTGCTACGGGATCGTGCCGCCATCCGCGTAGGCCGCCGGGCCGCGGTCTAGGAAGTCCCGGAAGCGGGCGGCATCGGCTTCCGCCAGCCGGTTCCAGCGGGCGACGTTGGCCCGGCCGGCCGCCGCCGCTGCGGACAGCGCATCGCTCCCGATCCAGGCCATGACGGAAGCCGCCGATCCGTCCGGGTCGTCCGGACGGATCGGCAGGCCGGAGCCGGCCAGGACCTCGCGGAACACCGCGCCCTCGGGGGCCACGACCGGCAGGCCGCCGTGCTGGATCTCGAGGAGCGGCAGGCCGAGCCCTTCGGCCTTCGAGGTGGAGACCATGAGGTGGCAGGAGGCCGCCAGACGGCGCAGGTCCGCATCCCCGACGTAGCCGTGAAGCGCGAGGTACGGCGGCGGGTCGTCGAGGAAGGGGTGGCGGCCCCAGCCGACCCGGCCGACGATGTGGAGTTCGGTCCTCACGCCCGCACGGTTCAGGGCCGCCGCGAGGGCGAGTGCCGCCGGATAGTCCTTGCGCGGCTCGATCGTGCCGATGGACAGCATCCTCAGGGGCTCGCCCGGCCGGTACGGGGCGGGGCCGGGCAGGTCGGCGAGGCCGAACACGTCGCGCACCGCCGGCCGCAGCAGGGCGACGAGGGCGTCCGGCGCGCAGACCCGGCGCAACGCCTCCCCCGTGGTGCGGGAATTGACCAGGAAGCGCCGGCCCCAGCGCATCGCCAGGGCGAAGCTCGGAGCCATGTAGAGCCGGCTCTTCCAGCTGAGGTCCTGCGGCCGGTCCAGCAGGAAGGTGTCGTGGACGTAGAGGACGCAGCGCTCCCCGAGCAGGGCGCAGAGGGGGCCGGGGGGAAAGCCCGGCAGCAGCACCAGGGCCGACCGGTCCACCAGCCCGCGCCATGGCAGGCCGAGCTGCTGGGCGGCGACCATCCGCAACAGGTTCGGGCTGCGCACCGGGCGCACGTCGTGGGGGGCCAGACGCTCGGGGGCGAACAGGTCGATGGCGACCCGCTCGATGCCGGTGACGTGGCCGCGCAGGTGCGTCTGGTCGAGGTAGATCCGCCTCACGCCGGACCTCGCAGTCCCGTCCTGATCGCGCTCGCCCAGTAGAGGCAGCGGCGCAACGGCAGGGGGAGGTTGCGGCCGAGCACGGCCTGCTTGGCCAGGCGCAACGCCCGCACGAGGCGGCCGGTGCTGGGCGCCACGGTCCCGGCCGCCCCCGGATGCCGCTCGGCGGCGTCGGGGAAGTGCCCGAGCATCGCCGCCCCGAAGCGCAGGCGCCCGCCCGTATCCGGCAGGAGGCCGCTGTCCCGGAAGAGCGTGTCCAGGGAGATTGCGGCCGAGGCCGGGCTGAAGCGGTTCTCCAGGGCGATCCGGGCGAAGGCGCCCAGCCGCGCCTGCGCCGGCCCGTCCGCCACGAGGTCCTCGATGGCGGCGGCGAGCGCCCCCGGTTCGTCCGGCACGAGGCGGCCGGAGACGCCGTCGATCACTGCGCTGGTCAGGCCGCCGGCCCGGTAGGCGATGGTCGGCGTGCCGCACAGGCCCGCCTCGATCGGCGTCTGCCCCAGGGTCTCCAGGCGGCTCGCCGTGACGTGCAGGTCGCAGGCGCCGTACCAGGCGGCGAGCCGGGCCTCCTCCGCGATGGGACCCGGCGCGAACAGGTTCGGCAGGCCGAGCCGCCCCGGATCGTCCAGGCGGCCGATCGCGACGAAGCCGAGGCCGGGCCGGGCCACCCGCCGCAGGGTGGCGGCGAGGTCGGAAAACCCCTTGTCCGGCCCGTCCACGATCACGGCCGAGATCAGGATCAGCACGTCATCCGCGGGCAGGCCGAGCTCCCGGCGCAGGGCCGCGCGGTCGGCGGGGCGGAACACGCCGGTGGGGAAGGCCAGGGTGACGGACGCCGTCGCAGCCTCGGGCGGGGCGAGGCGGCGGGCCTGCGCCAGGGTCCAGGCGGAGTTGGCCAGCAGCAGCGGTCCGCGGCGCCGGGCCAGCACCGCGCGCTTGGCGGCATAGACCGGGGCTACGCGGCGGCGGGCGAGTTGCGGATACTCGTCCGGCGTCGGGCAGGCCGCGTCGCAGCCTCCTGCCGCGATCCGGGGACAGCCCTTGGGCTGGGCGCAGCGGCCGGTGAGCGGGAACAGGTCGTGCAGCACCAAAGCTATCGGCAGGTGCCCGGAGAGGCGCCCCAGGATGCCCAGCGTGCGCGTCGCCCCGTGCAGGTTGCCGGCGAGCACCAAGTCGTGGCCGCCGCTCAGGATCGCCGATTCGCTCACCGGAAATGAATCGGTCCACTCGGCGGCGGCCGGGGGCGATTCCTCGCTCAGGGTCACGTCGGTGATGCGGTGGCCGGCCAGCATCAGGGCGTTGCCGAGGCGCCGCTGGGCGATGCCGGCGCCGCCCGCATAGCCGGTCCCGGTCAGCGCGACGATCGACAGGGCCCGTCCGGTCCTCCGCCCCCGCTCGTCGCCGGTGGGCGCGTGCTGGAGCAGCACCGGCCGGCCGATGCGGGCGACCCGGGCGCCGAGGGCCGAAAGCCCGCGCCAGGCCGCCTCCGGACCGAGGGGACCGGTCGGGTCGAGCCGCCCGCTCTCCATGAGCCTGCGGCGCGACCACAGGATCTCGCCCCCGGTGAAGGGGATGTCCGCCTCCTCGGTCCCCGCCAGGGACGGCAGGTCGACGGCCGAGACGCGGCGGTCGAACAGCACGCGCAGGCCCGCCACGGCGGCGGCTCCCGTCAGGGCCATCTCCAGGGCCAGCGCCGCCAGGGCGCCGGGGGCCAGCAGGTCGCCCGCGCGCAGGAAGAGCAGGCCGTCGCCCGCCCGGTCGGCCAGGATGGCGGCCGCCACCCGCGCCGCCTCGCCGGGCGGGACGAGGTCGTGACGGCTCTCGGGGTACCTCTGGCGGGCGACGGAGGCGATCGTCTCGGAGAGCCGCGGCTCCGTGCCCGCTGCCACGGTCAGGACCCGGATGCGCGGCCAGGGCGCGCCGTCCGGCAGGCTGTCCGGGCGCGGCCTGCCGGGATCGGCGCCGCCGAGCGGCCAGCCGGCGATGCCGTGGGCCGGCACCGCGGCCGTGTCGTCTGGGGAATCAGGCACGGGGCCGTCCGGCTCTCGCGGTGACCCGCTTGGCCGGCAGTCTCGCCGGAAGAGGTGAAGAGACCCTGTCGATCGCCCGAACGGTCCTCAGCAGCTGCGCAAGACCGGTCACCGGTTTTGCGACGAAAACCTGCGTTCCTTCAACGATCTAGGCAGGTTCGCGTTGGCTTGCCGACGCGAACCTGTCTAGACCGCGACGGAGGCCCCCCGCCGCAGGTGCTCGTCCAGCCGCGGCATGATCTCGACGAAGTTGCACGGGCGGTGGCGATAGTCGAGCTGCTGGGCGAGGATGCCGTCCCAGGCGTCGCGGCAGGCGCCGGGCGAGCCCGGAAGCACGAAGACGTAGGTGGCGTTGGCGACGCCCGCGGTGGCGCGCGATTGAAGCGTCGAGGTGCCGATCTTGTCGTAGGAGATGCGGTGGAACACGGCCGAGAAGCCGTCCATGCGCTTGTCGAACAGGGGCTCCAGTGCCTCGGGCGTCACGTCGCGGCCGGTGAAACCCGTGCCGCCGGTGGTGATCACCACGTCGATGGCCGGATCGCGGGTCCAGGCTTCCACCTGCTTTCGGATCTCAACCACCTCGTCGGGGACGATGGCCCGCCCCGCCAGCCGGTGCCCGGCCTCGGTCAGGCGCTGGGCCAGGGTATCGCCGGAGCGGTCGTCCTCCGGCCGGCGGGTGTCGGAGACGGTCATCACCGCGATGGAGAGCGGGATGAAGCTGCGGGCGGTGGGATCGGCCATGGTCTCGTCCGGTGCTCGGGGCTACGTCGCCCGGGCCTGATATGGGGCCGCCTAGGGCGATGTCGCGCCCGGCAGGGGCGCGGAGAGGCGGGTCGGCAGGGTGTCGATGCGCAAGGCCCGCCGCAGGGCCCGCGACAGGGCATCGATACCGATTGCCATGAGGGCGGTGGCCAGGATCAAAACGGCTGCCACGTCCAGGCGCAGTTCAGAGATCGCGGCGTCCACGTAGAAGCCGAGGGTCGCGACGCCGAGGATGCCGAAGATCGCGCTCTCCCGCAGGATGATCTCCCAGCGGTAGAGGAGGTAGGCCAGGAACTGCCCGTAGAGGCGCGGCACCGTCTCGTAGGCGTAGAGGTTCAGGCCCGTGGGCGCGTCGGCCCGGTAGGCGAGGTCGTCGGCATGGCGCCCGAGCAGGAAGCCGACGATGCCGGCATTGTGGATCGCCAGCGCCAGGATCGCCGGCAGCATCGAGGGGCCGAGGAGCTGTAGAGCCACGTAGGCCAGCATGTATTCGGGTGTTGAGCGCACCACGACGAGGAGCAGCCGCCCCGCCGGCCGGCCGAGACGCCCGGAAAAGCGCCGGGCGGTGAGGGGAAACAGCGCAAGCGCGCCGATGGCGGTGGCGACCAGGGCGATCTGGGCCAGCACCAGGGTCTGACCTGCGCCGGGCAGGACCTGATCGGTCAGGATCGGCCGGAACCAGGCCCAGAGCCGGGCGAGCGCCGCGAGGTCGAGGACGTCGGCGTTGCGCAAGGGGGCGGGCACGATGTCGTGCGTGAGGAAGCGGACGAGGCTCGCGCCGACGTCGGTGGCGCCCACGGTCTCGGGCAGGGCGAGGAGGCTGGCGAGCGCCAGGACCGGCAGGGTGGCGCCCCGCACCCAGAGCCGCCGCGAGCCGATCAGGGCGTAGAAGACCAGGAGCAGCGCGGCCGCCTCCCCGTAGCGCCCCTGCCGGAAGGCGGATTCGAGGTGGAAGCCCATGGTCGGCAGCCCGATGAAGCCGAGGACCAGGGTCGAGCGCATCCCGCATTCGAAGCGGTAGAGGGTGTAGTGGCGGAAGCTCGCGGCCACGTCCGGCAGGCGGGCGTAGAGGAAGGCCGAGACGGCGCCGGTCCCCGCCGGCAGCACGCGAAGGGCCGAGAGGTCGGCCTCGTCGATGATCTCGGAATAGACCTTGGCGCAGATGCCGGCATAGGGCAGCGCGATCGCCAGGATGCCGGTGGTGGCCGACAGGCCGAAGACCTGCATCAGGAGCAGCGCCCAGAACAGCTCGTGGATGGCTCGCAGGAAGGCGCAGACGCCCCGCACCGTGCGGGAGCGGGCGAAGGGGATGGCGAGCAGGAAGCCCGCGCCCGCGCCGAGGCCGACCCCGAGCACGGCGAAGGCCACGGTGTAGACGACGCTCCAGCCCTCCACCGACAGGAAGTCCGGCCGGACCAGGCCGCCGAGCAGCCGCCGCAGGTCGGCCCAGGGGTTGAGGCTGGCGACGTGCAGGTCGGCCACGAGCAGGGCCGCCAGCGCGCCGGCCAGGAACCAGCGGCTGAGCGCGGCATAGCCCGGCCGCGGCAGCCGGAGCGCGCTCACGCGGCGGTCTCGTAGAAGGGGGCGAGCGCGGCGCCATCGAGGTCGCGGGCCGGGGCGTCGAGGACGATGCGCCCGGCATTGAGCACGACGATCCGGCCGGCGTGCTCCAGGGCCAGCGCCACGTCGTGGAGGGCTAGCACCAGGGTCTCGTGGGTGCGGGCCATCTCGGCGAGCACCGCTCCGCCCTGCTGCCGGTCCAGGGCCGAGACCGGCTCGTCGCCCACCAGGATCGGCCGGCCGTTATAGAGGGCGCGGGCCACCGAGACCCGCTGCTGCTGGCCGCCGGACAGGGCGCCCGCCTTGGACCGCAGGTGTTCGGAGAGGCCGACGCGGGCCAGCACCGCCGCCACCGCGTCGAGGTCGGCGCGGGCCGGCAGGGCCAGGGTGCGCAGGTTGTGCAGGATCGAGCGGCGGTCGAGGCGGCCCATGTAGACGTTGTGGAACACCGATAGGGTCCGCACCAGGGCGGCCGCCTGCGGCACCAGGGCGACCTCGCCCGGCGCATGCGCCTGGATCAGCCCGATCAGGGTCGACTTGCCGGCCCCCGACCGGCCCATCAGGGCGACCCGCTCGCCCCTCCGGATCGTCAGGTCCACCCCGTGGAGCACCACGCGTCCGCCATAGGAGGCGGACGCCCCGGCAAGCCGGATCGCGGGCTCGGCCATGGCAGGCGGGCGGCTCAGTCGAGCAGGCCCGTCGATTGGCCGACCGCGATCAGCGGGTCGTAGGCCGCGTTGTCCACGGCGATGAACTTCGTGCGGCCGAAGGGTTCGAGGATCGCCGGGTCGGCGATGCCGACGAGCGCCTGGCGGAGCTTTTCGGTGAAGCCCGCGCCGTAGGCCTTCTCCACGTCGCTGCGCACGGTCCACTGGTAGTCCGGGAAGGCCGGGCTCTCCCAGATGACCGAGACGGCGCCCGCGTCGACCTTGCCGGCCTTGGTGTCGAGGTCCCAGACCGAGTAGTCGACCGCGCCGACCTCGAAGGCGCCCGACTGGACGACCTGGATCGTGCGGCTGTGGTCGCCGGAAAAACCCACGCGGGAGAAGACCGTCTCGGGCGTCTTGCCGGGGAAGGCCTGGCGGATGAAGTATTCCGGCATCAGGCGGCCCGAGGTCGAGGCGCGCGAGCCGAAGGTGAAGGTTTTTCCCGCGACCCCCAGGGGGAATTCGGGAGCCTTCGCCAAACCGGTCCTGGCGTTGGCGATGAGGTAGGTCTTGAAGGCGGCGTCCTCCGCCCCTTGCGCGATCGCCTGCGAGCCCGGCACCGCCTTGCGGGCCTGGACGCCGGTGAAGCCGCCGAACCAGGCGAGCTGGACCTGCCCGTTGGTGAAGGCGGTCACCGCCGCCGGATAGTTCTTCACCGGGATGTAGCGCACCGGCACGCCGAGCCTGGCCTCGAGATAGGTCGCCACCTTGCCGAAGCGCTCCACGAGGCGGCTCTCGTCCTGGTCCGGGATGCCGGTGAACACCAGCGGCGGTCTTGCGAGCGGCGGTCTTGCGGAGTCCTGGGACGCGGCCGGCGCGGCGGCGGACAGGGCCGCCAGCGGCAGGGCGAACGTGAAGAACCGTCGCAGCATCGTGCATCCTTCTTTCGAGACCCGCCACCTGCGGGCACCCCGGGGATTTCCTTGGCGTCAGGCCCGGTCCCCGGGGATGTAGGGGATCAGGCCCTGCGCCAGGGCGATCTCCTGGACCGCGCGGGGCATGTCGCGCAGGTCCACGAGGATGCCGTTGACCTCGGCCATCCAGAGCAGCGGGTTCGCCTCGACCAGGCCCGGCAGGAGCCAGGCCGGGTCCATCCGGTTGACGCCGAGCACCTCGTAGATCACCCGGCCCTTGGCGCTGGCCGTGCTCTGGCCGGTGGCGAAGCCCTTGCAGATCTCCGCCATGGTCATGGTCGGCGTCGTCGCCGGGTCGGACAGGAAGTTCACCTGACCGAGCACGTGAACGATGCCGCAGGCCCAAGTCCGCGGCTGGCCGGAGCCCAGGGGGCTCGGCCGCTTGCGGCTGAGCGCCAGGGCCATGCGCCGGGCCAGGTCCCGGTAATCCGTGTCGAGGTGCTCGGCACAGAACGCGTCCGTGAGCGCCACCACGGCATCGTGGGCGGCCTGCATCTCCCTGGGCACGGTCTGCACCTTCGTCCGCGGCTTTGCGACCTTCATCGATCTGTATTCTCGGGGGCGTGGACCTAGTTCAATCTGCTGGAACGCCGCCCCGAAAGGCAAGACGGGGGCGATACAAGATACGTGGAGGGTATGATGGCTGACGAACCGGTCCGGCTCACGAGCCTCGCCCACGGGGGCGGCTGCGGCTGCAAGCTCGACCCGTCCGTGCTGCGCACCCTGCTCGCCGGCCAGCCGGCCGCCGGGCCGTTCGAGCGCCTGCTCGTCGGCAACGAGTCCTCGGACGACGCCGCGGTCTGGGCGCTGGACGACGGCACCTGCGTGATCGCCACCACCGACTTCTTCACGCCGATGGTGGACGACCCGCACGATTTCGGGCGCATCGCCGCCACGAACGCGATCTCCGACGTCTACGCCATGGGCGGACGGCCGATCATGGCGCTGGCCATCCTCGGCATGCCGGTGGGCAAGATCCCGGCCGAGACCGTGGCGCGCATCCTCCAGGGCGGCGCGGCCCAGTGCGCCGTGGCCGGCATCCCGGTTGCCGGCGGCCATTCCATCGACGCGCCGGAGCCGATCTACGGGCTTGCCGTCATCGGCACCTGCCGGCGCGAGGACGTGCGCCGCAACGTCGACGCCCGCAGCGGCGACGCCCTGATCCTGACCAAGGGGATCGGGGTCGGGATCTATTCCGCGGCGATCAAGCGCGGGTCGCTGCCGGAGGGCGGCTACGCGGAGTTCATCGCCACCACGACGCTGCTCAACCGCGTCGGCACGGCGCTGTCCACCGACCCGGACGTGCACGCGCTGACCGACGTGACCGGCTTCGGCCTGCTCGGGCACGGCCTCGAACTCGCCCGCGGCGCCGGGTGCCGGATCGTGGTCGACGCGCAGGCCGTCCCGTGCCTCGCGCATGCGGGCGCCCTGTGCCGGGACGGCTTCGTCACCGGCGCCTCGCACCGCAACTGGAGCGCCTACGGCGCGGAGGTGGACCTGCCCGCGGGCTTCCCGGAGTGGCGGCGGCACCTGCTCACCGATCCGCAGACCTCGGGCGGCCTCCTCGTCGCCTCGGCGCGTCCCGCCGCGCAGGCGACGAGGAGGCCGCC
>NZ_BPRB01000133.1 GCF_022179685.1 Methylobacterium trifolii | reverse complement strand
GCCGTCGCCGACGAGGGCCTCGATCCGCGCCGGGTCGAGGGGGCGGCCCTTGAGGGCGGCGTAGCGGGCCGGGTCGATGCCCTCCGAGAGGCGCAGGCCCATCATCAAGAACTCGTCGCCCTGGTCGGCGGCGGCCAGGGTCTCGGTCTCGACGATGCCGTGGCCCGCCCCCTCGACGCGGGCGAGCCACGCCTCAGGCGCCCGCTCGGTGACGGTGCCGAGGCGGCCCGCCCCGGTGACGAGCCGGCCATGGGCGCCGGGGCCGATCCCGGCATACTCGCCGTAGCGCCAGTAGAGCAGGTTGTGGCGCGACTGGGCGCCGGGGCGGGCGTGGTTCGAGATCTCGTAGGCCGGGAGCCCCGCCGCCCCGCAGACATCCTGCGTCACGTCGTAGAGGGCGCGCGAGACCTCGTCGTCCGGCGGCACCAGCCGGCCGGCCGCCGCCAGCCCGAAGAACGGCGTGCCGGGCTCGATGGTGAGCTGGTAGAGGGACAGGTGCTCGGCCGCCCGCGCGACCGCATCCGTCAGCTCGGCCCGCCACGCCGCCGGCGTCTGGCCGGGGCGGGCGTAGATCAGGTCGAAGGAGGTGCGGGCGAACGCCGTTTGCGCGATCCGGATCGCCTCGAACGCCTCCGCGGCGCTGTGCAGGCGCCCGAGCGCCTTCAGCGAGGCGTCGTCGAACGCCTGGACGCCGAGCGACACCCGGTTGACCCCGGCGGTCCTGTAGCCGCGAAAACGCCCCGCCTC
Organism: Methylobacterium trifolii; assembly: GCF_022179685.1. Lineage (GTDB taxonomy): Bacteria > Pseudomonadota > Alphaproteobacteria > Rhizobiales > Beijerinckiaceae > Methylobacterium > Methylobacterium trifolii. The sequence goes on along the minus strand of NZ_BPRB01000133.1, from coordinate 3,083 downwards.
GACGCTGGTGGGGTTGGCCTCCAGGGTGATCTCGGCCTCGGGCGCCATCGCCCAGGCCGCGGCCACCGCCTCCAGCAGGCCCGCCACCGTCTCCGGCCGCATCAGCGAGGGCGTGCCGCCGCCGAGGAAGACGCTGGTGACGGTCCGCCCCGGCGTGCGGGCGGCCACGTGCGCGATCTCGGCCCGGAAGGCGGCCAAGTAGCGCGGCTCGTCCACGGGGGCGTGGCGGACGTGGCTGTTGAAGTCGCAATAGGGGCACTTCGAGGCGCAGAAGGGCCAGTGCAGGTAGATGCCGAAGCCCGCGTCGCGGGTCGGATGGTCGGGGCCGGTCGGTTCCATGATGGCTGGGATGTGCGCGCGCGCCGGCCGAATGGCAATCAGCCCGGCCGGCGCAGGCAGGCGCGGGCCAAATCCACGAAGGCGCGGGCCCGGTGCGAGAGGGCGTTGCCGCTCTGCCAGTCGACACCGTGCTTCTCGTCGGCCGTCATCTCGCCGAAGGTGCGCGCGTGCCCCTCCGGCCGGAAGATCGGGTCGTAGCCGAAGCCGGCCGTGCCGCGGGGGGGCACGAGGTCGCCGAGGACGCGGCCCTCGAACAGTTCGGTGTGCCCGTCCGGCCAGGCGATCACCAGGGCGGAGACGAAATGCGCCCGCCGGTCGGTCGCCCCGCGCAGGTCGAGTTCGGCGGTGATCCGGGCCATCGCGCCGGAAAAGTCCTTGGCCGGCCCGGCCCAGCGGGCAGAGAAGATGCCTGGCGCCCCGTCCAGCGCCCCGACGCAGAGGCCGGAATCGTCGGCGAAGGCCGGCAGGCCCGCGGCGCTTGCCGCAGCCAGTGCCTTGATGGCCGCGTTCTCGGAGAACATCGTGCCGGTCTCCTCCGGCTCGGGCAGGCCGAGTTCGCCGGCCGAGACCGCCTCGATCCCGAAGGGGGCGAGCAGCTCCCGCATCTCGGCGAGCTTGCCGGGGTTGTGGGTGGCGATCACCACCTTCCCGGTGAGGAGGCGGTGACTCACGCGAGCGCCTGCTTCTGGAGGGCGACGAGGTCGGCGACGCCGCCCTTGGCCAGCCGCAGGAGTTCCAGGAGTTCGCCTTCCGAGAACGGCTTGCCCTCGGCGGTGCCCTGCACCTCGACGATGCCGCCCGAGCCCGTGAGCACGAAGTTGGCGTCGGTCTCGGCCGCCGAATCCTCGGCGTAGTCGAGGTCGAGCACGGGCGTGCCCTTGTGGATGCCGCATGAGACGGCCGCGACGTGGTCGCGCAGCGGGTCGACGGAGATGATCGAGCGGGCGCGCATCCAGGTGAAGCACTCGTGCAGGGCCACCCAGGCGCCGGTGATCGCGGCCGTGCGGGTGCCGCCGTCGGCCTGGATCACGTCGCAATCGACGGTGATCTGCTTCTCGCCGATGGCCTGCAGGTTGGTCACGGCACGCAGGCTCCGGCCGATCAGGCGCTGGATCTCCTGCGTGCGCCCCGAGGGCTTGCCGGAATTCACCTCGCGGCGGGTGCGCTCGTGGGTGGCGCGCGGCAGCATGGAATATTCGGCCGTGACCCAGCCCTTGCCGGAGCCCCGCAGCCAGCCCGGCCCCCGCTCCTCCAGGGAGGCGGTGCAGAGCACGCGGGTGTTGCCGAAGCTGACGAGGCAGGAGCCTTCCGCGTAGCGGGCCACCGCGCGCTCGAGGGTGACGCTGCGCAACTCGTCGGCTGCGCGTTTCGACGGCCGCATCGCGCGCGCCTCCATTGTGCCGGGGATGAGGGCCGGGCTCATAGGCCGCCCCGCCGCGGCCGGCAAGCCGGCGAGGGGGGGCCTTCCGGAACTCATCATTACAGGGAGACTGCCCGGCGACGCTTGGCGGGCGATTTCCGCGCCTGCGCTCACCGGGCGCGGCGATGCGGGTTGATCCGCGGACGCGAGGGGAACACAGTTGCGCGACAGGATCGCGTGCGTGACAGACCCCAGCCCCTTCGCCCCACAGCCGTCGTTCCAGGCGCTCACCGCCCTGAACGAGCGGGCCCGCGAGATCTTCCGCCAGATCGTCGAGAGCTACCTGACCACCGGCGAGCCGGTGGGCTCGCGCAATCTCGCACGCATCCTGCCGATGGGGCTGTCGCCGGCCTCGATCCGCAACGTGATGTCGGACTTGGAGCATTCCGGGCTGATCTTCGCCCCCCACACCTCGGCCGGCCGCCTGCCGACCGAGCAGGGCCTGCGCTTCTTCGTGGATGCGATGCTCGAACTGGGCGACGTGGGCCGCGAGGAGCAGGAGCGGATCGAGGCGCAGATGCGGGCGGCGGCCTCGCGCCACACCTTCGATTCGGCGCTGGCCGAAGCCTCGACCCTGCTGTCGGGCATCTCGCGGGGCGCCGGCGTGGTGCTCACCACCAAGCAGAACGTGCACCTCAAGCACATCGAGTTCGTCCGGCTCGATCCGGCCCGCGCCCTCGTGGTGCTGGTCTCCGACGACGGCTCGGTGGAGAATCGCCTGCTCGACCTGCCGCCGGGCATGCCGGCGGGTGCCCTGCAGGAGGCTTCGAACTTCCTCAACGCCCGCCTCCAGGGGCGGACGCTGGGCACGCTGCGCGCCGAGATCGAGGCGGGGCGTCAGGAGATGAAGCGGGAGCTCGACGCCATCACCGAGCGGCTGGTCGATGCGGGGCTCGCCACATCCGTCGGCCCAACGGAGGCGCGCCAGCTCATCGTGCGGGGGCAGGCCAACCTGCTCGACGACCTACGCGCGGTCGAGGACTTGGAGCGCATCCGCCTGCTGTTCAACGACCTGGAGACGCAGAAGGACGTGATCGATTTGCTGGCCCGCGCCGAGGGCGGGGACGGGGTGCGCATCTTCATCGGCTCGGAGAACAAGCTATTCTCACTCTCCGGCTCGTCGCTGATCGCGGCACCTTTCCGCGATGGCTCCCAGAAGATCGTCGGCGTCGTCGGCGTGATCGGGCCGACCCGGCTCAACTACGCCCGCATCGTGCCGATGGTCGATTATACCGCCCGCGTGGTCTCGAAGATGCTCGACCGGGGGACGTGAAAAGGAGCGGGCTGCGCTCCCTCCCCCGCAAACGGGGGAGGGAGCGCAGCC
>NZ_BPRB01000132.1 GCF_022179685.1 Methylobacterium trifolii | reverse complement strand
GCAGAGGGGGGAGGGAAGCGCACCGCCTGGGATGGGGATGAGGACGGCGTCCGCCGCCCGTCCGGCCTATATGGGGACGGGTCCCCGCCCCCGCGAGCCTCGCCTCACAGGCCGCCCGCCCGCAGGCACCACGCCAAGACGCCCTTCTGGGCGTGCAGGCGGTTCTCGGCCTCGTCGAAGACCACGGATTGCGGCCCGTCCATCACCTCGGCCGTCACCTCCTCGCCCCGGTGGGCCGGCAGGCAATGCATGAAGATCGCGCCGGGGGCGGCCGCCCCCATCAGCGCGGCGTCGACCTGGTAGGGGCCGAGCAGGTTGTGGCGGTGGCCTTCGTCGTCGCCCATCGAGACCCAGCAATCGGTCACGACCGCGTCCGCGTTCTCCACCGCGGCGTAGGCGTCCCGGGTGACGGCGACGCGGGCGCCCTCGGCTTTCGCCCAGGCCATCAGCTCCGGCGGGGGCGACAGCTCGGCCGGGCAGGCGACGTTGAGGGTGAAGTCGAAGCGGGCGGCGGCGTGCACCCAGCTCGCCAGCACGTTGTTGGCGTCCCCCGACCAGGCCACCGTGCGGCCCCGGATCGGCCCGCGATGCTCCTCGAAGGTCAGCAGGTCGGCCATGATCTGGCACGGGTGCGAGACCTTGGTCAGCGCGTTGATCACCGGCACCGTGGCGCTCTCGGCCAGTTCCAGCATCTGCCCGTGGTCGAGGATGCGGATCATGATCGCGTCCACGAAGCGCGAGAGCACCTGCGCCGTGTCGCCGATGGTCTCGCCGCGGCCGAGCTGCATCTCGCTGCCGGTCAGCATCAGGGTCTCGCCGCCGAGCTCCCGCATGGCCACGTCGAAGGAGACGCGGGTGCGGGTGGAGGGCCGGTCGAACACCATCGCCAGATTCTTGCCCGCGAGCGGCCGCTCGGCCGCGGGCTCGCCCTTGCGGCGGCGGGCCTTCATCGCGGCGGCCGCGTCCAGCATCGTGCGCAGCTCCGCGCCCGAGAGGTCCTTCAGGTCGAGGAAGTGGCGGGGGCGTGCGCCGCCGGCCGGGCTGCTCGCCTTGCCGGTAATCTTGCCGTTCTGGTGGGCCGTCATCTCAACACGTCATCTCGAATCTCGCGCGGGTTCACTCGGCCGCGCCGCGCATCGCGCTGTCCAATGAGGAGGCCGCGGCCTCCAGTCGATCCACGGCCTCGGCCACGTCCGCCTCGCCGACGATCAGCGGCGGCAGGAGCCGGACCACGTTGTCGCCGGCCGGGATCACGAGCAGGCGCGCCTCCCGCGCGGCCGCCGCGAAGGCGGTGTTGGGCACGCCGAGCTTGAGCCCGACCATCAGCCCCTCGCCGCGGATCTCCTGGACCACGCCGGGGTGCCGGTCGCGCAGGGCCGCGAGCTTCTGCTTCAGCACCAGGGCGATCCGCTGCACGTGGTCGAGGAAGCCCTCGCCCAGCACAACGTCGAGGACGGCGTTGCCCACCGCCATGGCCAGCGGGTTGCCGCCGAAGGTGGTGCCGTGGCTGCCCGCGACCATGCCGCGGGCGGCCTCCTGGGTGGCCAGGCACACGCCGAGCGGAAAGCCGCCGCCGATGCCCTTGGCCACGCTCATGATGTCGGGGGTGACGCCCGACCATTCGTGCGCGAACAGCCGGCCCGTGCGCCCGACGCCGGTCTGGACCTCGTCCATGATGAGCAGCAGGCCGTGCGCGTCGCAGAGTTCGCGCAGGCGCCGCAGGTCCGCGTGCGGGATCACCCGCACGCCCCCCTCCCCCTGGATCGGCTCGATCATCAGGGCGGCGGTCTCCGGCCCGATCGCGGCCTCCAGGGCGGCAAAGTCGCCGGTGGCCACCTGGTCGAAGCCCTCGACCTTCGGGCCGAAGCCCTCGATGTATTTCTGCTGGCCGCCGGCGGCCAGCGTCGCCAGGGTGCGGCCGTGGAAGGCCCCCTCGAAGGTGACGATGCGGTAGCGCTCCGGGTTGCCCGCGGACGCATGGTACTTGCGCGCGATCTTGATCGCGGCCTCGTTGGCCTCCGCCCCCGAATTGCAGAAGAAGGCCACGTCCGCGAAGCTCGCGTCCACGAGGCGCCGGCCCAGGCGCTCGCCCTCGGGGATCTCGAACAGGTTCGAGACGTGCCAGAGCTTGCCCGCCTGCTCGGTCAGCGCCGCCACGAGGTGCGGGTGGGCGTGGCCGAGGCCGTTGACCGCGATGCCGGCCCCGAAATCGAGGTATCGCTCGCCGCTGCGCGCCACCAGCCAGGCGCCCTCGCCGCGCTCGAAGGCGAGCGGTGCGCGGGCATAGGTCGGCAGAAGGGCGGATGTCACGGGTCCCGTCTCCGTCTTCAAGTCGCGGTGGCGCGGGGCGAGAGGGCCCGCTTCAAAACGAAAGTGCCGCCTCGTCAGCGGGGCGGCACGCGCGCGATTACTATGAAACGCGGGCGGCCTGTCAATGATGCGGCCGCCTCCCGCCAAGCACATGCCGCGCCGTCAGGCGGCTCTGCCGGGCCGTATCGGGCCGTGACGTGGCTTGCGCGTCCGGTCCCGCCTGTGCTCAGAGCCGGCCGCGAGGAACACGGGGACATACACGGATGAGCACGGTCAAGGAACGTCTGCAACGCTCGGGGCTGAGCCTGCCGAAGGCCGCCGCACCGGTGGCGAACTACGTGCCCTTCGTGCGCACGGGCAACCTCGTGGTGATCTCCGGCCAGATCTGCTTCGGGCCGGACGGCAAGCTCGCGCCCGCGCACACGGGCAAGCTCGGCGCCGAGGTCTCGCCGGAGGACGGCATCGCCGCCGCCCGGCTCTGCGCCCTCAACGTCCTGGCCCAGCTCGAGGCGGCGGTGGGCGACCTCGACCGCGCGGTGGCCCAATGCGTGCGGCTGGGCGGCTTCATCAACGCCGTGCCGAGCTTTGCGGGGCTGGCCGGCATCATGAACGGCGCCTCCGACCTGATGGTCGAGATCCTGGGCGATGCCGGGCGCCATGCCCGCTCCACGGTGGGCGTGGCCGAACTGCCCCTGGACGCGGCCGTCGAGGTCGAGGCGCTGTTCGAGGTGCGCTGATGGCCCCGTCCTGGCTCACCGAACGCCCGATCGCCCATCGCGGCCTGCACGACCGGGCAGGC
>NZ_BPRB01000131.1 GCF_022179685.1 Methylobacterium trifolii | reverse complement strand
GAAGGGCAGGTTCAGGGTGATCGGCAGGGCGATGCCGATATGCAGCACGATCCGCCGGTCGGTGATGGTGTAGACCGTGGTGCGGTGGACGAGCCAGGCGAGGCCCGCCATCAGCAGGATCGCGCCCGCGCAGACCAGGAGGGTCGGCCCCACGATCGCGAGCGCCTGCGCCATGCTACCCGCGGTGAGGCCGAAGGCGACGGCGGCCGCCGCGAACCACACGGCCACGAGCCGCGCATGGAACACCCGCATCAGGACGCCCGCCGTGGTCGGCGCCCCCTGCCAGAGGATGCGCTCGCCCTTGGGGAGCGGACCGGGCAACCCGCGCAGGGTGCCCTCGGGGAGGAACTCGGACTCGCTCACAGCAGGGGCTCCGCGCGGGCCGGCGTGGCGTAGAGGGTGCCGGCGCCGAAATAGGACATGATGCGCTCCTCCTCGAGGAGCGTGACGGAATCGGCGTCGCGGCCCACGGGGATGTCGGCGAACTGGGCCGCCAGCAGCGCCTCGGACTTCACCGTGCGCGAGAAGCGGCCGGTCTTGCAGAAGTTGACCGGCATCAGCCGGCGTCCGCCGCCGCCGGCGAGCTCGACCTCGTAGTAGCGCACCAGGGACTCGCCCCGGTCGAGCCACAGGTCGCTGACGGTGCCGGCGACCTGCCGGTCGGCCCCGAAGACGGTCATGCCGATCGGGTTCGGGCCGTCCTCGTGCACCACGAAGTGGTCGGCGACCCGCAGGGGCACGATGCGGTAGGCGCCGTCCCAGGTCTTGTCGTGGGAATCCTCGCGGCCGACCCAGGAGCCTGGGCCGACGCCGGCCTGGAGCGACAGGTCAGTCCGGCGGTAGGGCGCACCGGGCCAGGGCTCGATCTTGGCCGAGGGCACGCCGCGCTCGACCTCCATGTTCGCCTTGGGGGCGTAGGTCGTGTGGCCGCTCGACAGGTGGAAGGCCTTGGGCGTCGGGATCAGGATCGAGTCCGCCGACTTCAGGCGGCCGACCACCTCGGTCTCCAGGGGGTAGCCCTCGCGGCGGTCCTCGCGGCGGAGCCAGAACACCAGGCCCGCGAAGAAGATCCAGAAGGCGTAGAGGACGACCTGTGCGACGTCCATATAACCGGTGATTTCGCCTCTCGGCATCATGGCACTTCTCCGCAAGGCTCAGGTTGGCTGATCGACGAGGGTTGGGGTCTTGAGCCGGGCTCGCCCCTCGTCCGGGCGGGCTGCGTCGCGTGTCCCTGCCCGCGCGTCCTCGCGGACGAGGGGACCGATCGCGACCAGGGTCGCGAACAGCAGGGCGATCTCGATGTGGTAGACGATGAGGTAGCCGATGGCGGGCTCGTTCATGCCCTCACCCAGCACCCCGGATTGGGCGATCGCCGCGCCGAGGTCCCGCACGATGCCGCTGGCCGCGATGGCCAGCCCCGCGGCGGAAGCCTGCACCGCGCCCCAGGCGCCGAGCGCCAGGCCCGTATCGTCCGGGCCGGCCTTGGCCATTGAGGCGGTGAGGGTGCCGTGGGCGAACAGCCCGCCCCCGAGGCCGATCAGGGTGACGCCAACGGCGAAGAGCCGGACCGAGTCGAGGGGGGCAGCGAAGACCACTGCCGAGAAGGCCAGGATGCCGATGCCGGTGCCCGAGGCCGCCACCCGGAACGGGTCGCCCCCGCGGTTGAGCCAGCGGGCGGCGATCAGCAGACCCAGGCCGCCGCCGGCGGCCAGCATCGCGGTCAGCGCCGTGGTGGCCCCGACCGACAGGTGCAGGATCTGGCCACCATAGGGCTCCAGCAGGATGTCCTGCATCGAGAAGCCCGCGGTGCCCAGGCCGATCGCGACGAGACGCCGCCGGGCGCCGTCCTGGGCCGCATAGCCGCGCCAGGATTCGGAGAAGCTGGGACGGGGGGCTTCGCGGGCACGGTTCGGGTCGCGCGCCTCCTGCTTCCACAGGGCGATGCCGTTGAGCACGATGGTCACGAGGGCCGAGCCCTGGATCACCTGGATCAGCCGCACGGGGGAGAAGTTCGCCAGCAGCAGCCCGAAGGCGACCGCGCTCGCCATCATGCCGAAGAGCAGGGCGACGCAGAGCAACGCCACCACCTTCGGCCGGGCGTGTGCCGGGGCGAGGTCGGTGGCCAGCGCCAGCCCCACCGTCTGGGTGGTGTGGAGCCCCGCCCCCACCAGCAGGAAGGCCAAGGCCGCTGCGGCCTTGCCGGCCCAGAGCGGGCCCGTGGTGTCGCCCGACAGGATCAGCAGGGCGAAGGGCATGATGGCCAGCCCCCCGAACTGGAGCAGCGTGCCGAACCAGATGTAGGGCACCCGCCGCCAGCCCAGGACCGAGCGGTGCGTGTCCGACCGGAAGCCGACCAGCGCCCGCAATGGGGCGAAGATCAGCGGCAGGGACAGCATCAGCGCCACGATCCAGGCAGGCACCTCCAGTTCCACGATCATCACCCGGTTCAGGGTGCCGATCAGCAGGACGGCGGCCATGCCGACCGTGACCTGGAACAGGGCCAGCCGCAGGAGTCGGCCCAGGGGCAGTTCCACGGTCGCGGCATCCGCGAAGGGCAGGATCGAGGGGCCCAGCCGCATCAGCGCGCGGGCCATGGCGTTGCCGGCGCGGGTCATGGACGCTGTCCTCTCTCCCCCACCGGGACGGGCGGGAGCGTCCGCCTCAACTCGATGGCATTCGAGAGGTAGAAGCCGCTGTTGATCCGCTTCGTCCGTGCGACCGCGAAACCGTCCAGCGTCGGCTCCTTGCCGATGCGTTTGCGCAACCCGCTCTCCGTCACCGGCACGATGGCCGGCGCCCGGTCGCCCTTGGGGAAGAGCTTGCCGGCGGCGTGCATCAGCGTGAGCAGGGCCGTGCGCGGGGCGACCGTGAACACCACAGAGCCCTGCGTCCGGTCGGCGAGCGCCGCCAGCGCCCGGACGATGTCGGACGCGCGGTAGTGGATCAGCGAATCCATCGCCACGACGTGGTCGAAGCGGCCGAGGCCCGGATCGAGCATGTCGCCGACGCGGAACGTGATCGACCCCGTCCCCGCGATCGCCGGCAGGCGCTCCTGCGCCAGGCCCACGAGGGTGGGCGACACGTCGATGGCCACCACCTCGGCCCCGCGCCGGGCCGCCTCGACGGCCAGGGCCCCGGTGCCGCAGCCGGCGTCGAGCAGGCGCAGGCCCGTCATGTCCTCGGGCAGCCAGGAGAGCAGCGTGCCCCGCATCGCGTCGCGCCCGGCCCGCACCGTGGCGCGGATCTTCGACACCGGCGCGTCCGTGGTCAGGCGCGCCCAGGCCTCGACTGCGGTGCGGTCGAAGTAGGTGGTCAGTTCGCCGCGGCGGGAGGCGTAGGTGGTGCTCGTCATGGCCCTGGTCCCGCTCAATCGAAGCCGAGGAACTCGAACAGGTCGCGGTCCTTCATCGGCTTGGCCTCCAGGGGCTCGGCCCCGGCCCAGAGGGTCTCGGCCAGCCGCATGTACTCGGCCGTCACCGCGTCGAGTTCGGGGGAGGAATCCATCTCGAACAGGGTCTGCTTCTTGAGGCGCGAGCGGCGCACCACATCGAGGTCGGGGAAGTGGGCGAGGCGCTTGAGGCCGACCGCGTCGTTGAAGCGGTCGATCTCGTCGGTCTTGGCCGAGCGGTTGGCGATGACGCCGCCGAGGCGCACGTCGTAGTTCTTCGACTTGGCGTGGATCGCGGCCACGATCCGGTTCATGGCGAAAATCGAGTCGAAGTCGTTGGCGGTGACGATCAGGGCGCGATCGGCGTGCTGGAGGGGCGAGGCGAAGCCGCCACAGACCACGTCGCCGAGCACGTCGAAGATCACCACGTCGGTGTCCTCGAGCAAGTGGTGCTCCTTGAGGAGCTTCACCGTCTGGCCGACCACGTAGCCGCCGCAGCCGGTTCCGGCCGGCGGCCCGCCGGCCTCGACGCACTTCACCCCGTTATAGCCCTCGACCACGAAGTCCTCGACGCGCAGCTCCTCAGAGTGGAACTGCACCGCCTCCAGGGCATCGATCACGGTGGGGGCGAGGCGCTTGGTCAGTGTGAAGGTCGAGTCGTGCTTGGGGTCGCAGCCGATCTGGAGCACGCGCTTGCCGAGCTTCGAGAAGGCCACCGAGAGGTTCGAGGAGGTGGTGGACTTGCCGATGCCGCCCTTGCCGTAGACGGCGAAGACCTTCGCGGTCTCGATCTTCATATCCGGATCGAGGGCGACCTGGAGGCTGCCCTCCTCGCCGATGCTGCTCTTCTTCGCGACGACCGGGTTGCGGATGGCGATGTTCATGCGGCGACTCCTGTGGTGACGCCTTCCAGACGATCTTCCAGTTCCTCCTCGGCCCGGTCGAGCGCGTCGCGCATGGCCGGGTCGGGAGTCCAGAAGCCGCGGCGGTGCGCCTCGATGAGACGCTGGGCCACCTTGGCGGACGCGGTGGGGTTGAGGGAGGCCATGCGCTCGCGCATGGCCGGGTCGAGGACGAAGGTCTCGGTGATGCGCTCGTAGATCCAGGGCTGGACGGCGTTCGTCGTGGCCGACCAGCCGACGGTGTTGGTGAGGTGCGCCTCGATCTGGCGCACGCCCTCGTACCCGTGGCCGAGCATGCCCTCGTACCATTTCGGGTTGAGCATCCGGGTGCGGGTCTCCAGGGCGACCTGCTCCGAGAGCGAGCGGACCTTGCCCTCCCCGCGAGTCTGGTCGCTGATGAAGATCGGCACCGCCTCGCCCTTGGCCCGCGCCACAGCGCGGCCCATGCCGCCGAGCCCGTCGAAGTAATGGTCGACGGAGGTGACGCCGACCTCGACCGAGTCGAGGTTCTGGTAGGCGAGGTCCACCTTGGCGAGCACGCTGCCCATCAGGGCGCGTTGGGCGGCGGCCTTGCCGTCTCGGCCGTAGGCGAAACCCTTGCGCTGCGAGAACACCTCGGAGATCTCGTCCCCGTCCTCCCAGCGGCCGGATTCGACGAGGCCGTTGACGTTGGCGCCGTAGGTGCCTTCCGCGTTCGAGAACACCCGCAGCGCCGCCGTCTCGATGTCGATGCCGTGCTCGGCCTGATGCGCCAGGGCGTGCTTGCGCACGAAGTTGCGCTCCACCGGCTCGTCGGCGGTGGCCGCGAGGAAGGACGCCTCGGCCAGCAGCTTGGTCTGGAGGGGCAGCAGGTCGCGGAAGATGCCCGAGAGGGTGACGACCACGTCGATGCGCGGCCGGCCCAGGACCTCAAGGGGGATCAGGCTGGCACCGCACAGGCGTCCGTAGCCGTCGAAGCGGGGAGCCGCGCCGACCAGTGCCAGCGCCTGGGCGATCGGGCCGCCCTCGCTCTTGAGGTTGTCCGTGCCCCAGAGCACCAGGGCCACGCTCTCCGGCAGGGGGGCGCCTTCGTCCCGGTATCGGGCGAGGATGCGCTCGGCCTGGCGCGCCCCGTCGGCGACAGCGAAGGCGGAGGGCAGGCGGTAGGGGTCGAAGCCGTGGAGGTTGCGGCCCGTGGGCAGCACGGAGGGGTTGCGCAGGAGGTCGCCGCCGGCCACCGGCGGGATGAAGCGGCCGTCCAGCGCGCGCAGGAGGGCGGGGATCTCGTGGTCCTGCGCAAGCAGCCGGTCGGTCTCGCGCAGGCCCGAGAAGGCGGCTCGGTGGCGCTCGTCGAGGGGCAGGCCCGCCGCCGCGAGCCCCGCGTCGATCTCCTCGCCCGCCACGAGGGCCTCGATGCCGGCGCGCTCGGGGAGGAGGCCGTCCGAGGCCTCGGCCAGCGCCAGTAGCAGGTCGACCCGCTCCTCGGCCAGCATGCCCTGCCCCACCACGTGCATCCCGTGGGGGATCAGGCTGTGCTCCAGTTCGGAGACGGAGAGGCCCAGGGCCAGGACCCGCGCGGGCAGGTCGTCCGTCCAGGCCGGCTCGGCCTGTGCGAGGTCGAGGGCGGCGGCCTGGCTCTGGATCAGCCCGGCGAGGTCGCGGCGCTCGGCCTCCGCCTCAGGCTCCAGGCCGCGCCAGCGCTCGATCGACGCCTTGAGGTCGATCAGGCCGCGATAGAGGCCCGCCTGGGCAAGGCTCGGCGTGAGGTAGCTCACCAGGGTCGCCGCCGAGCGGCGCTTGGCGATCATGCCCTCAGAGGGGTTGTTGGCGGCGTAGAGGTAGACGTTGGGCAGGGCCCCGATCAGCCGCTCGGGCCAGCAGGCGTCCGAGAGGCCGGTCTGCTTGCCGGGCATGAACTCAAGGGCCCCGTGGGTGCCGAAATGCAGCACCGCGTCGGCGCGGAAATCCTCGCGCAGGTAGCGGTAGAAGGCCGAGAAGGCATGGGTCGGCGCGAAGCCCCGCTCGAACAGCAGGCGCATCGGGTCGCCCTCGTAGCCGAAGCCCGGTTGCACCCCGACGAAGACGTTGCCGAACTGGGCGCCGAGCACGAACAGGACCGAGCCGTTGCTGTTCTGGCGGCCGGGGGCCGGGCCCCACTGCGCCTCGATCTCGGGCAGGTGGCGCTCCCGGCGGACATGGTCCTCGGCCGGGATGCGATGGTGGACGTTGGCCGGCGTGCCGTAGCGGGGGGCGTTGCCGGAGAGAACCGCTTCGCGGAGCGCGTCCACGTCCTCGGGCACGTCGACGGAGTAGCCTTCGGCGGCCAGCGCCTTGAGGGTGTTGTGGAGGGACTGGTAGACCGAGAGGAAGGCGGCGGTGCCGATGCTGCCGGCGTTCGGCGGAAAGCCGAACAGCACGATCGCGATCCTGCGCGCGGCCTTGTCCGTGCGGCGCAGGGTGACGAGGCGCTCGACGCGGGCGGCCAGCATGTCGGCCCGCTCCGGGTGGACGCGCATGTCGCGGGCCGCCTCGCCGAGCGACCGGCTGGAGCGGCCCCCGAACACCATCGGCGCGGTGGCGCCGTCGAGTTCCGGGATCGCCACCATCATCGTGGCCTCGACCGGCGAGAGGCCGCGGTCGGACCCCTCCCATTGCTCGATGGTCTGGAACTCGAGGGCGTGGGCGGCAAGGTAGGGCACGTCGAGGCCGGCGAGCGTCGCCTCGGCCGCGGCCGCATCGTTGTAGGCGGGGCCGCCGACCAGGGAGAAACCGGTGAGCGAGATCAGGGCGTCGACGGCCGGGCGGCCGTCCCGGCGGAAGAAGGCGTCGACGGCCGGGCGGTTGTCGAGGCCGCTGGCGAAGGCGGGCACCACGGCAAGGCCGCGCGCCTCTAGGGCCGCGATGACGCCGTCGTAATGGGCGGTGTTCCCGGCCAGCACGTAGGAGCGCATCACCAGCAGCCCGACGCGGCCCTTCACGGGGCCGGCCGGCCGCGGCAGCCGGGCGGCATCCTCGCCGATCCGGCCGGCCATGCGGGGATGGTACAGGCCGGTCTCGGGGTAGCTCAAGGGGTCCGCCGCCGCGATGCCGCGCCAGACCGCGCGCGGGCCGGCGGCGTAGCGCCCGACCAGGAAGCGCACCAAGTTGACGACGTTCTCGTCCGAGCCCGAGAGCCAGTATTGCAGGGTGAGGAAGTAGGCCCGCACGTCCTGGGCCGAGCCGGGGATGAAGCGCAGGATCTTGGGCAGCTTGCGGATCATCGCCATCTGGCGGGCGCCGTTGCCCTGGGCGCCCTGCTTGCCGCGCAGCTTCTTCAGGAACTCCAGCGCCCCGCGCTTCGTGCCGTCCATGTCGAAGCGGTTGAGGCGGGTGGTCTTCACCACCTCCGAGGCCGAGAGACAGCCGACCATGGCGTCGCAATCGGGGCGGCGGGCGAGCAGGGCCGGCAGGATGGTGCGGACGTGCTCGTCCATGAACAGCATGGCCGAGAGGACGATGTGGGCCTTACCGATGTCGGCCTTGCAGGCGGCCAGGCTCGCGGGCGCGGTGTCCCACTCGGCGGCGGCGTGGAAGTCCAGGGTCAGGCCGGGCATCTCGTCGCGCAGGCGCAGGCGGGCGCGCTCCAGGGCGCTCGCCATGTGGTTGTCCATCGTCACGATGACGATGCGGAATTCGGGGCGCTCAGCGGCCGAAATGCGCTTTGGCATCGTACAAGGTCTCGACGGTGATGAGCGGCAGCGCCCGCTCCCTGGCGAACTTTTCCGTGTTGCTGCGGGCTTTCCCGCGGACGAAGAACGGGATCTTCCTCAGTTCCTTCTCGGCCTCCGGCGCCCAGGAGGCGGCCGTCGACGCCACGGCGGCGTCCAGGAGAATCGGTGCGGGCGCCGGCGTCGGAGGGGACTCCATCGGTGCCTGCACTGTGGCCTCTGCGATGGCCCGCGGCAGGCCGCCGAGATGCGACGGCCCGACGCCATCGTGGAATTCGGTATCCTCCCGGAACATGCCCAACAGGTGCTCCTCCAGCCCCATCATCAGGGGATGGACGAAGGTGTCGAACAGGACGTTGGCGCCTTCGAAGCCCATCTGCGGGGAGTGGCGGGCCGGGAAGTCCTGGACGTGGATCGGGGCCGAGATCACCGCGCAGGGGATGCCGAGCCGCTTGGCGATGTGGCGCTCCATCTGCGTGCCGAGCACCAGCTCGGCCTGTGAGGCCTGGATGGCCGCCTCCACGTCGAGGTAGTCGTCGCAGATCAGCCCCTCGATGCCGTGCAGCGCCGCCTCGGCGCGGACCTCGCGGGCGAATTCGCGGGTGTAGGTGCCGAGACCCACGACCTTGAAGCCGAGTTCCGTCGCCGCGATCCGGGCGGCCGCCAGCGCATGGGTGGCGTCGCCGAAGATGAAGACGCGCTTGCCCGTGAGGTAGGTCGAATCGACGGAGCGTGAGTACCAGGGCAGCCGCGAGGGCGCGCCGGCCAGCGTGGGGGCTGGGTCGACGCCGGCCAGCGCGGCCACCGCCTCGACGAAGCGGATCGTGGCGTTCACCCCGATCGGCACCGTATCGACGAAGGGCTGCCGGAAGGTCTTCTCCAGGTACTGCGCGGCGGCGCGGGCGATCTCGGGGTAGAGCACGACGTTGAAGTCGGCCTCCCCCAGCCGCCCGAGGTCGGCAGGCGTGGCGCCCAGCGGCACCACCACGTTCACGTCGATCCCCAGACCGTCCAGGATCTTGCGGATCTCGATCAGGTCGTCGCGGTGGCGGAAGCCCAGGGCCGTCGGCCCGAGGATGTTGCACAGGGGGCGCCGGCCCTCGCCGCGCGGCGGTGCGTCGGCGGTGGGCGGCGGCCCGGACAACGCCCGCACCAGCCGATAGAGGGTCTCCGAGGCGCCCCAGTTCTCCTTCTTCTGGTAGGCCGGCAGTTCCAGGGGAATCACCGGGATCGGCAGGGCCAGGGCCTTGGCGAGCCCACCCGGATCGTCCTGGATCAGCTCCGCCGTGCAGGAGGCGCCGACGATCATCGCCTGGGGCCGGAAGCGCTCGTAGGCAGCGGCCACCGCGTCCTTGAAGATCGCGGCGGTGTCGCGCCCGAGGTCCTGGGCCTGGAAGGTGGTGTAGGTGACCGGTGGCCGCGCGGCGCGCCGCTCGATCATTGTGAACAGCAGGTCGGCGTAGGTGTCGCCCTGGGGTGAGTGCAGCACGTAGTGCAGGCCCGACATCGCCGTCGCCACGCGCATGGCGCCGATATGGGGCGGTCCCTCGTAGGTCCAGACGGTGAGTTGCATCGCCCTAGACCTCCAGCAGCCGGCGGCGCAGCAGGGGCCGTGCGAACAGCTCGGCGAGGTCGCCGGCCTGGTCGTAGCCCTGGATCGGCGTGAACAGGAGCTCGATCGACCACTTGGTCGTGAGCCCTTCCGCCTCCAGCGGGTTGGCGAGCCCCAGGCCGCAGACCGTGAGGTCGGGTCTGGCCGCCCGGCAACGGTCCATCTGGGCGTCGAGGTCCTGCCCTTCGTTCACCAGGGTGCCGCGGGGCAGGAGTTCGATCTCCTCGGCCAGGTGCCCGCGGTGCAGGTAGGGCGTGCCGACCTCGACCAGCACGGCGCCCGTCTCGCGGGCGAGGAAGCGCGCGAGCGGCACTTCGAGCTGCGAATCGGGGAAGAAGAACACCCGCTTGCCCGAAAGCCGCTCCCGGTAGGGCGCCAGCGCCGTCGCGGCCCGGGCCCGGCCCGGCGCGATGGCGGCCTCGAAGCGCTCGGTCTCGACCCCGAAGGCGTCGGCGGCCGCCTGGAGCCAGCCGGTGGTGCCCTCGGAGCCGAGGGGGAACGGAGCCGGCAGGCGACGCGCGCCGCGCTCTTCCAGGGCGCGGGCGGTGTCGGCCAGGAACGGCTGGGCCAGGAGGTAGCGCGTCCCCCGCCCCACGGCTGGCATCTGCCCGGCCTTGCGCGCGGGCAGGAAGCGCACGTCGGCGATGCCCATCGCCGTAAACAGCCGTGCGAACTGGTCCTCGACCACGTCGGAGAGGGCGCCCACCACGAGGAGCGAGGTCGGAGCGTCGGTCGGATCGGACGGGAGGCCCGGCACCAGAGACGCGAGGCAGGCATCCTCCCCTTGCGTGAAGGTGGTCTCGATGCCCGAGCCCGAATAGTTCAGGACGCGCACCTCCGGGGAGAGTCGCTGCGAGAGCCGCAGGGCCGCGCGCGACAGGTCGAGCTTGATCACCTCCGAGGGGCAGGAACCCACGAGGAACAGCAGGCGGATGTCCGGGCGGCGCTCGATCAGCCGGGTGACGACCCGGTCGAGTTCCTCGTTCGCGTCGGCGATTCCGGCCAGGTCGCGCTCGTCGATGATCGCGGTAGCGAAGCGCGGCTCGGCGAAGATCATGACGCCGGCGGCCGACTGGATCAGGTGGGCGCAGGTGCGCGAGCCGACCACCAAGAAGAAGGCGTCCTGGATCTTGCGATGCAGCCAGACGATGCCGGTGAGCCCGCAGAACACGGCGCGCTGGCCGCGCTCCTGGCGGATCTCGACGTTGCAGTCGCTGGTCGGGAGGGGAGCGTGCGCGTTCAAGACAGGGCCTCCGCGAAGGCGGGAGACCGGGGCGCCTGGAGGCGCGCGGCGCGCAGCTTCAGCAGGAACTGGGCGGCGTTGACGACGTAGCTGGCGTAGGCCGCCAGCGCCAGCAGCAGGAGGGCCCGGGGCTGGAGCGCCCCCGTGGCGAGGCAGGCGAGGTAGGCCGTATGCAGGGCCAGCACCAGCATGCTGACCACGTCCTCCCAGTAGAAGGCCGGGGCGAACAGGTAGCGCCCGAAGACGTCCTTCTCCCAGATCGAGCCCGTGACCATGATCGCGTAGAGCAGGAGCGTCTTGGCCACGACCGAGGCGTTGGCCGCCAACAACCCCTCGCCGGTGGCCAGCGTGCGCAGCACCAGGGCGAGGCTCGCCAGGAAGACCAGGAACTGGAGAGGGGCCAGGACGCCCTGAACCAGGGTCCAGGGCGAAGCGTCGCGCCGGCGACGTTCCGCGCTCGTGTAGAGCTGTCGTGTCGGCCGGTCCTGCCGTCGACCCATCGCGTCCGCCCTCGTCCGCCTGGAAGCCCTGTCTGTGCAAGGCCTGTTGACGGAGCCTAGGGCCGGCCTCCCGCGAGTGTCAACCCAGCTTTACGTCAATCGCTGATGACAATGCAGTTTGGACAGTTTGTTTGAACTGGACCATTGCCAATATGGGGCGGAGGCGTATCGTGGGCCGAACAAGCCTGCCTCAAGGGTTTCATATCGTACGAAGCGTGCAACCGGCTTGAACGGAGCTGGAACGTCAGGGAGGGATGCCGATGGGAGACCGGACGCATTTTGACGGCCATCACGACATCGCTGCCGCCTTGCAGGAACGCTGCGAGGTGCCTGCCGCCTCTGGCGAGACCCTGGACGATTGCCGGGAAAGCCTGCTGGCCGAGCTGGCCACGCTGGGCCGGCAGCCTGCCCCCGACCTTCCCGGGGCGCTCGCCCGGATCGTGGAGGCGGACATCCTCCCCCGCCTGATGCTGGCGCACCAGGACCTGCCGCCACCGACCCGCCTCCCCGTCGCGCACCGCCCGAATCCGGAGCAGGTCGAGCGCTTCAGTACCTTGCTCCTCGCCCCCGGCGAGGACGACGTGCGCCCGCACGTTCTGGCGCTGCTCGGCGAGGGTCTTCCCCTGGAGAGCCTTCTCCTCGACCTGCTCGCTCCGGCCGCCCGCCACCTGGGCGCGCTCTGGGAGGAGGACGAGTGCGACTTTATGGACGTGACGACGGCGCTCGGCCGGCTCCAGGTCATCACGCGCATGCTGTGCACCCGGCTGGAGCAGGATGCGGCGTCGCCCGGCGGGCGCCGCATCCTGCTTCTGCCCTGTCCGGGCGAGACCCATATGTTCGGGATCTCGATCGTTGCGAGCTTCTTCCGCGAGTCCGGCTGGACGGTGACCACAGTCGGCGGCCATCCCGGCCTTGACCTGGCCGCCCTGGTCGGTGACGAGTGGTTCGACGTGATCGGCCTCAGCCTGTCGTGCGAAGTCTTCCTCCCCGCGATGGCCGAGTCGGTCTTCACGCTGCGCAGGGCTTCGCTGAACCAGGCCGTCCGGTTGATCGTCGGGGGGCCGCTTTTTGTCAGAAATCCGGAATACGCACGTTTTACCGGTGCCGACGCCTGTGCGGCCGACGGAAAGGCCGCGCCCGGAATCGCCGAACGACTGCTTGAAAATCGAGTTGAAAAGCGGGCGCGAGCCTGCTGAAAGGTCCCACACGATCCTTCGCGAAGTGATGAACTTGAGCTTTCTAGCGCGCCCTGCCCTGCAAAGGCCGCCCGCGGTCCTGCAGCAAGTGGCCGGTCTCCTCGACAGCGAGGCGACCGGGGTCCTGCTTGCGGCCGCCACCGACCTGTCGCTCGTGATCGATCCGGACGGGATCATCCGCGACGCGGCCGTCGGCGACGACCTGGGCGGCGAGGGCATCGCCGGATGGCTCGGGCGCCCCTGGATCGACACGGTGACCGTCGAGAGCCGGCCCAAGGTCGACGCTCTCCTGCGCGATGCCGCGCCCGGCGTCATGACGCGCTGGCGCCAGCTCAACCATCCCTCGCCCAGCGGCATCGACTTTCCCGTCCGCTACGCTGCGATGCGCCCGAAGTCGGACGGCCCCATCGTCGTGCTCGGGCGCGACATGCGCGCCGTGGCCGCCCTCCAGCGCCGGCTGACCGAAGCCCAGCAGGCGATGGAGCGGGATTACGATCGTCTGCGCGCCGTCGAGACCCGCTACCGCCTGCTGTTCCAGCTCTCGAGCGAGCCCGTCCTGGTGGTCGATGCCGGCACCCGCCGCGTCACCGAGGTCAACCCCGCCGCTGCCCGGTTGTTCGGGCGCCCGGCCAAGCGGGTGACCGGACAGGACGTGGTCGACCTGTTCGACGCCGGCAGCACCCGCGCCCTCGAATCCCTGTTCTCGGCGCTCCGCGCCACCGGACAGGCCGGCGACCTCGTCGCCCGCATCGGGCAGGACCGGGGCGAGACCAACGTCTCCGCCTCCCTGTTCCGCTCCGAGACCGCCACCAACGTCTTGATGCGCCTCTCCGCGGGGCCGGCCGAGCGGAGTGAAGTCACGGGCTTCGGCTCCCATGCCCTCGACGTGATCCGCGCCATGCCGGAGGGCTTCGTCGTCACCGATCCCGGCCGGCGCATCCTGGCCGCCAACACCGCCTTCCTCGAGCTCGTGCAGCTCGCCACCGAGGAGCAGGTGCGCGGCCTCCCCCTCGACCGCTGGCTCGGCCACGAGGAGACGGAGGCGCAGGCCCTGTTCTCGACCCTGCAGGACCACGGCTCGGTCCGCCGCTTCAGCACCGTGGCGCGGGGCCAGTACGGGGGGATCGAGGACGTGGAGATCGCCGCGGTCTCCGTGGCCGGCGGCGGCCATCCCTGCCTCGGCTTCAGCATTCGCACGGCCTCGCGCCGCGGTGCGGCTCAGCCGGCGGCCGTGGCGGGCGGGCGCGAGGTGCCGCGCTCCGTCGAGCAGATGACGGAACTCGTCGGCCGCGTCTCGATGAAGACCCTGGTGCGTGAATCGACCGACCTGATCGAGAAGCTCTGCATCGAGGCGGCCCTGCGCATCACCCGCGACAACCGGGCGTCGGCTGCCGAGATGCTCGGCCTCAGCCGGCAGGGCCTCTACGCCAAGATGCGCCGCTACGGCATCGGCGACCTCGACGGCGGCGTTTCGGGGGCCTGAGGCGAGCCGCGGCTTCGGGAAGGCTTCGAAGCCTCGGGCCACGGCTTCGGAAAGGGCTTCGGGCGGCTTCCGGGCGAGGCACGGTCCCCGCGCGCGTTCCACCACGCGTCCATGTCAGCGGGCCGCGACAGTATAGTGCAATGCAGCGCAAACATTCGCATTGCAGCACGTGTAAAGCAAACTTGACACATGCGCACCTCGGACCCTAGCTTCCGGGTATGGCAAAGCCCGCTCCGAGCGCAGTCGTCGAGCTTCTGAAGCCGATCACGTGGTTCGCGCCGATGTGGGCCTTCGCCTGCGGCGTGGTCTCCTCCGGCCAGCCCGCGACCGGGCAATGGCCGGTGATCGCGGCGGGCGTGCTGCTGGCCGGTCCCCTGGTCTGCGCCACCAGCCAGGCGGCCAACGACTGGTTCGATCGCCATGTCGACGCGATCAACGAGCCGAACCGCCCGATTCCCTCCGGCCGCATCCCCGGCCGCTGGGGTCTCTACCTCGCAATGGGCTGGACGGCCCTGTCCCTGGTCGTGGCCGCGGTGCTCGGGCCCTGGATTCTGGGGGCGGCCCTGTTCGGCCTCGTGCTGGCCTGGATCTACTCCGCGCCCCCCCTGCGGCTGAAGCAGAACGGCTGGTGGGGCAAC
The DNA here is from genome assembly GCF_022179685.1 of Methylobacterium trifolii. Classification (GTDB taxonomy): domain Bacteria; phylum Pseudomonadota; class Alphaproteobacteria; order Rhizobiales; family Beijerinckiaceae; genus Methylobacterium; species Methylobacterium trifolii. Next base: position 1,424 of record NZ_BPRB01000131.1, on the reverse strand, counting down.
TCGGCCGTGGCCCTCTGCTACGAGGGCCTGCCCTGGTTTACGGGCGCGGCCGTGATGGCCGCCGCGCTCCCGGATCGGCGGGTGCTGCTGGTCGCCCTGCTCTACTCGGTGGGCGCCCACGGGATCATGACGCTGAACGATTTCAAGTCGATGGAGGGCGACCGGCAGATGGGCCTGCGCTCCCTGCCCGTGCAGCTCGGCCAGGACAACGCCGCCCGCTTCGCCTGCTTCGTGATGGCGCTGCCCCAGGTCGTGGTCATCGCCCTGCTGACCGCCTGGGAGCGCCTCTGGCACGCCGGGATCGTGGGGCTGCTGCTGCTGGGCCAGCTCGCCCTGATGGCGCATTTCCTGAAGGACCCGCGCGCGCGGGCGGCCTGGTACAACGGCACCGGCACCACCCTCTACGTGCTCGGCATGCTGGTCTCGGCCTTCGCGCTGCGCCCCCTCGTGCAGGCAGGCCCCTGATGCCGGCCCCCTTCTCCTGGTCCCAGATCGCCCGCCTCGGCCTCGTCCAGACCGCGCTCGGCAGCGTCGTGGTTCTGATGACCTCGACCATCAACCGGGTGATGGTGGTGGAACTGGCCCTGCCGGCCATCGTGCCCGGCGCCCTGGTGGCCCTGCACTACGGCGTGCAGGTGCTGCGCCCGCGCTGGGGCTACGGCTCGGACGTGGGCGGGCGCCGCACCCCGTGGATCGTCGGCGGGATGGCGGCCCTGTGCCTCGGCGGCTTCGGGGCGGCGGCGGCCACCGCGCTCACCGCGACGCATCCGGCCGCGGGGCTCGCGCTCGCGGTGCTCTCCTTCCTCACGGTCGGCATGGGGGCCGGCGCGGCCGGAACCTCGCTGCTGGTGCTGCTCGCCACCGGCGTCGCACCCGAGCGCCGGGGGGCGGCGGCCACCATCGTCTGGGTGATGATGATCGCGGGCTTCGCGATCACCGCTCCGCTGGCCGGCCATTTCCTCGATCCCTTCTCGCAGATGCGGCTGGTGGCGGTGTCCGGCGCGGTCTCGCTGATCGCCTTCCTGGTGGCCGTGCTGGCCGTCACCGGGATCGAACCGACGCGCGAAGCCGCGGCCGAGCCCGAGGGAACGGCGAAAAAGCCGTTCCTGACGGTCCTGCGCGAAGTTCTCGCCGACCCGAGCGCGAAAAAATTCACGGTTTTCATCTTCGTCTCGATGCTGGCCTACAGCGCCCAGGAACTGATCCTGGAGCCCTATGCCGGCCTCGTCTTCGCGATGACGCCGGGCGCCACCACCAAGCTCGCCGGGCTCCAGCACGGCGGGGTGCTGGCCGGGATGCTGCTGGTGGCCGGCGTCACGGTCGGCATCGGCGGGCCGGTGCTCGGCTCCCTCAAGCTCTGGACGGCGCTCGGCTGCGCCGGCTCGGCGCTGGCGCTGTTCGCCATCGCCGAGCCGGCGCAGCCG
>NZ_BPRB01000130.1 GCF_022179685.1 Methylobacterium trifolii | reverse complement strand
GCCGCGCTCGCGGCCGGGTTGCCCCATTCGGGCCATTCGGGCGGCGTCAGCGGCAGGTCGCCGTCGAGCATGGTGTTGAGCACGTCCACGAAGGGCACGTCGGCGACGATGCCCGCGAACAGTTCGGGGGCGAGGTTGGCCACCGCCCCCATCAGCATGCCGCCGGCGCTGCCGCCATGGGCCACGATCCGCGTCTCCGCGGTGTAGCCGGCCCCGATCAGGGCGCGGGCGCAGGCGACGAAATCGGTGAAGGTGTTGGGCTTCTTCTCACGCTTGCCGTCGAGGTACCAGCGCCAGCCCTTCTCGGTGCCGCCCCGGACGTGGGCGATGGCGTAGACGAAGCCGCGGTCGACCAGGGAGAGCAGGTTGGTGCGGAAGGCCGCCGGCATCAGCGTGCCGTAGGAGCCGTAGCCGTAGAGCAGCAGGGGCGCCGTGCCGTCGAGGGGCTGGTCGCGCCGGTGCAGCAGGGAGATCGGCACCTGCGCCCCGTCGGGCGCGGTGGCGAACAGCCGGCGGGTGACGTAGGCGGCCGGGTCGTGCCCGCTCGGCACGGTCTGGCGCTTGCGCAGGGTGCGGCCGCGGCTGCGGCAATCGTAGTCCCAGGTCTCGGCCGGGGTCGTCATCGACGAGTAGACGAAGCGGATCACCGCCGTCTCGAATTCGTGCCCCGGCTGGAGGCCGAGCGAGTAGGCCTCCTCGGCGAAGGCCACGGCGTGCTCCGCCCCCGTATCGAGGTCCCGCACGATGATGCGCGGCCGGGCCTCCGCGATCTCGAGGCGGACCAGGTGCCCCGCCAGGAGGTGCTGGTGGCGGATCATCACGCCGGTCCGGTGCGGCACCAGGTCCGTCCAGCCCGCGCGTCCGGGCGCGTCGAGGGGGGCGGTGACGATCTTGAAGTCCTCGGCCCCGTCGGCGTTCGTCAGGATGAAGAGCGCCTCGCCCCGGTGCTCGACGGAATAGATCAGCAGCGGCTCCCTCGGCTGGACCACGCGCGGGGGGGCGCCGTCCGCGTGCCGGTCGACGAGGTGGACCTCGGAGGTCTCGTGGTCGCTCGCCGTGATCGTGAGGAAGGCGCCCGACTGCGTCTGCCCGATATGCACGAAGCAGCCGGAATCGCGCTCGGTGTAGACCGTCTCGTCGGAGGCCTGCGGCGTGCCGAGGCGGTGGCGCATGACGCGGGCCGGCCTGTGGTTGGCGTCCACCGCCACGTACCAGAAGGCCGCGCCGTCGCCCGCCCAGACCGCCTCCCCCGAGGTCGCCTCGACCCGGTCGTCGAGGTCGAGGCCCTTCGCGAGGTCGCGCACGCGCAGGGTGTAGAGTTCCGATCCCTTGGTGTCGGCGCTCCAGGCCAGCCGGGCATGGTCGTCCGAATGGACGGCGGCGGCGATCTCGAAGAACGCCAGCCCCGCGCCCTCCCGGTCGCCGTCCACGAGGATGGTCTCCTCGGCCGCCCCCGCCGGGTCGTCGCCCGGCACGGCCGCGCCGCGCGGGCGGCGGCAGATCAGGGGATGCTGCCCGCCGTCGCGGTGGCGGGTGTAGTAGGCGAAGGGCCCGTCGGGTTCGGGGACGCCGCTGTCGTCCTCGCGGATGCGCCCGCGCATCTCGGCGACGAGGGTGTCGCGCAGCGGGCCGGCCGCGGCGAGGGCCGCCTCGGCATGGGCGTTCTCGGCCCTGAGGTAGGCGCCGACGTCCTCGGGCAGGACGGAAGGCGTCTTGAGCACGTCCTGCCAGTTGGCGGCCTTCAGCCAGGCGTAGTCGTCGGTGAGGGTGCGGCCATGCACCGTGAAGGCGTGCGGCCGCCGCTCGGCGACCGGCGCGTCGGGTGCAGGGATCAATCGAGCGGGTTCGGACGCCATCGCCAGGGTTCCACCGGAGCAGGGACGGCCGGATGTGACGCGCGGGCGGACGATCGGCAAGGGATAACCGGCAAGGGATCATTCACATGGGACGATCGACACGGGACGATCGGCCGGTCATGGGCACAATTGACCAGGGCGGAGGCGTGGGTCTCCCGGCGCGGGTCTTGGCCCGGCACGGCTGAAGTCTTGGCCCGGCACGGCGACGACGGCGCGGGCTGACGTTATACTCAGTCGTCAGTTGCAGAGATGCCTGCTCTTAGGAACGGTTTCGGACCGTTCCAAGCAGGTGAACTATTGTTCATTAAAGTTGAGCGAACGTATCCGAATGCCATTTCCGCGTCTTGCGAGCGGTTTCCGGATGTCCTACAGAGGTGTCGTGGCGAGAGGGGACGCTGCACATCACAGAGCACTTGCAGGCTGGAATGCCGTTGCTGCGAGAACCTGCAGCATCGCCTTGTACCAGGTCGATCGCGATGACCAAGGGGCCGGAAGCCATCGCCCGCAGTGCCTTACCGGGACCTTTCCAAACATGAACGAAGCAGACAGCACGGTCGATTACGTAGAGCTCGCGGCCGACATCGTCTCGGCCTACGTCAGCAACAATCCGGTCCCTCCGGGCGAGTTGGCGCAGCTGATCGTCCGTATCCACACCGCCCTGGTCCAGGTCGTGGGCGGGACGGTCGAGGCGAAGGCCCCGGCCGGTCCGCTGCAGCCCGCGGTTCCGATCAAGAAGTCGGTCACGGCCGAGCATATCATCTGCCTGGAAGACGGGCGCACGTTCAAGTCGCTCAAGCGTCACCTGCGCGCCAAGTACGATCTCAGCCCCGAGCAGTATCGTGCCAAGTGGGGCCTGCCGCCCGACTACCCGATGGTGGCGCCGAACTACGCCAAGGCCCGCTCGGACCTCGCCAAGGCGATCGGCCTGGGCCAGACCCGGACCGGGAACTACGACGAAGCGGCCTGAGCGGCCTGAGGCCCGAGGTGCCGGTTCCCGACGAACCGGTGCCTCCATGCCCCTTGCACGACGAGGATCCACGGCGCGCCCGGACGTTTCGACGCATCGCATCGGGAACGCTCCGTCGCTTTCGACATTACGCAAGGATGAGCCCGCCTCTCGACGATCCGGCCGACAAGCTCGAAGCCACGAACGCGGTCCTCTCGGAATGGGCCGCCCGGACGGCCGCCGACAGCGACGCGCTGATCGACCGCCTCGAAGGCCTGGGCTACGCGGTCCGCGGCAAGTCGGAGGCGGAGATCGCCGAGATCCTCAGACGGCCGCCGACCGGCCCGGCGACAGCGTGACGATGCACAGGCAGATATCTGTCAAGTCTTGACGTAGGACGACTTTCCGATAGCCCTGTTCCCGGCGCTCGTTCACCTGACGTTGCGATTTGAACAAAACATGAACAAAAAGCAGCCTTCCGCCCGTGCCGCCCGCCCCGGCGAGGCCGCGCGCATCGGGACGGCGCTGGACCGCGAGGCCGAACGCCTGCTCGCGGCCCTCGGACCGGCCGGCGCCTACGCCTTTCCGGACCCGATCGAGGAGGCCATGCTGATCGTTCGCGTGGGCGGCCTCGGGGTCTCGGTGGGCGGCGGCCGCTTCCCGCTCCGGGCGGGCGAGCGGCTCGTCGCCGTCGACCTCGCCGAGCGGGAGCCGGGCCCGCGCGGCCGCCTGATGCTCAACGCGACGGGCCGGGCCCGCCTGCGACGGGCCGGGGATGGCGACGCCGTGCCGTTCCTGGCGCAGAACCTCGACCTGACGCGCGAAGGCGGCACCGGTCCCGAGAGGCGCCTGCGCGACGCCTCGGAAAGCCCGATCGCCTGGATGGCGCGGCGGCGGGGGCGGGACGGCGAGCCGCTCCTCGACGCGGCCTCGGTCGAGGCGGGAGAGCGCCTGCGCCGCGACCTGACGGCGGCGATGATGCTGCCGCGCATGGGCATGGACTGGGGGGCGACGCGGGTCGACGGCGCGGGCCCGCGCGATCCGGCGAGCGCCTCCGATGCGATCCTCTCGGCGCGCAAGCGGGTGCGCGCGGCGCTGAATTCGGTGGGCCACGACCTGTCCGGTCTGCTGATCGACCTCTGCGGCTTCCTGAAGGGCCTGGAACGCATCGAGACGGAGCGGCGCTGGCCGGCACGGTCCGCCAAGGTCGTCGTCCGCATCGCCCTGGGGCGGCTCGCGGAGCATTACGGGCTCGAACGCGTGGCCTCCGGCCCGGAGCGCGCCCGGATGCGGCTGTGGCGGGCCAGCGCCTGAGGCGGCCTCATGGCCGCAGTCTCGGCATCGCGGGGCGCGACCCCGTCGCCGGGGCGGGCGACCCGCCGCCCGTCCGGCTCATGGCGCCTCGGCCGCCATCCGCGTCGCGTCGCGGTGGATGCGGTCGGCCATCGCGCGCACGCCGTTGGAGCGTTGCGGGGTGAGGTGCTCGCCGAGGCCGAGGCGGGTGTAGAGGGCGAAGGCGTCCGTCTCGGCCGCCTTGCGCGGCGTCTGCCCGTCGAACAGCGCCACCATCAGCGCCACGAGGCCGCGCACGATATGGGCGTCGCTGTCGCCGCGCAGGTGGAGGCGCGGCTCGCCGCCGGACCCGTCGAGGCCGAGATCGAGCCAGACCTGACTCGCACAGCCCTGGACCTTGTTCGCCTCGGCATGCAGGGCCTCGTCCGCCGGCGGCAGCATGCGCCCGAGTTCGATGATGTAGCGGTAGCGTTCTTCCCAATCGTCGATGAATTCGAAGTTCTCGACGATGGTCTCGATCGGGGGAAGCATGTGCGGTCGGGCATCCAAAAACGGTGAGGCGGCCGGTATGGCGCGACTTGGAAGGAAGCCCGCACGGGCCCTCCCACCTCTGCGGCGGAGGGTGGCCCGCGAGCCAAGTCGGGAGAGGGAAGCGCCCTCTCCGGATACGGCGCT
>NZ_BPRB01000129.1 GCF_022179685.1 Methylobacterium trifolii | reverse complement strand
CCCCTGATCGTCCTCGGCACGTAGGGGATGCCGCTGCGCTCGACGAGGGTTCGGATGGCCTCGTCGGCCTGGGCGTAGGCGGCACCCTTGCCGAGGACGATCAGGGGGCGCTTGGCGCCCTTCAGCACGTCCAGCGCCCGCTGGACGGCGCTCGGGGCCGGCAACTGGGCGGGGGCCGGGTCGATGACCTTGACGAGCGACCGTGCGCCGGCCTCCGCGTCCATGATCCGCGCGAACAGCTTGGCCGGCAGGTCGAGATAGACGCCGCCCGGCCGGCCGGACACCGCCGCGCGGATGGCGCGCGCCACGCCGATGCCGATATCGGCCGCGTGCAGAACCCGGAAGGCCGCCTTGCACAGGGGCTTGGCGATGGAAAGCTGGTCCATCTCCTCGTAGTCGCCCTGCTGCAGGTCGACGATCTCGCGCTCGGACGAGCCGCTGATCAGGATCATCGGGAAGCAGTTGGTGGTGGCGTTGGCCAAAGCCGTCAGGCCGTTGAGGAAGCCGGGCGCCGAGACCGTGAGGCAGATGCCGGGCTTCTTGGTCAGGAAGCCGGCGATGGCCGCCGCGTTGCCGGCATGCTGCTCGTGCCGGAAGGAGATGACGCGCATGCCCTCGGCCTGGGCGATGCGGCCGAGATCGGTGATCGGGATGCCGGGCACGCCGTAGATGGTCGTGATGCCGTTGAGCTTGAGCGCATCGATGACGAGGTGGAAGCCGTCCGTCAGGTCCCGCTGCGTGTCGGCCTCGGCCGTGTTCACGTCGCCCGTCTTCAGATCGATGATCTTTGCCAGTGCGGACATTCCGCTTTCTCCCATGAACGTTATCGGGACTGCCTCGGCAGTCGGTCTCGCGGGGCCGGGACGGGCATCGGCAGGATGCGCGCCGGCGATGCGTGTGGTCCGGCCGCCTCTTGGTAGGGGGCGGCCGGAACGGGGCGGTGTCCGGTATTATTCCGCAGGCACGGGGTGCAGTTCCGTGGCGGGCTTCACGTACGCGGCGCGCATCGGCTTGAGGACGAACAGCGCCATGAAGGCGGCCAGGATGTTGAGCCCGGCGGCCACCAGGAACACGGCGTGCCAGCTCCCGGTCATGGTGGTGAGGATGCTGGTGAAGGGCACGATGAGCGCCGCCGTCCCCTTGGCGGTGTAGAGCAGGCCGGCATTGGTGGCGGCGTATTTGGAGCCGAAGGTGTCGCCGCAGGTGGCCGGGAACAGGGAGTAGATCTCGCCCCAGGCGAAGAACACCAGGCCGGTCAGCAGCACGAAGGCGATCGGGTCCTGCCCGAAGGCGCTGAGCGCGTAGATGCCCACGCCCTCGATGGCGAAGGCCAGGAACATGGTGTTCTCGCGCCCGATATGGTCCGAGATCCAGCCGAAGAACGGCCGCGTCACGCCGTTGAGCACCCGGTCGAGGGTGGCCGCGAAGGTGAGCGCGGGGAGGGTGAGACCGAGCAGGCTGACGGGCACGTCGGCGATCTTGAAGTCCTTGGCGATCGGCCCGAGCTGGGCCGTGGCCATCAGGCCGCCGGCGGCCATCATCACGAACATCGCGTACATCACCCAGAAGATCGGGGTGCGCACCATCTCGCCGGGCTTGAAGTCGCGCTTGGACTGGCTGACGCGGGCGACCGCGGGCACGTCGCCCTTGGCCGGGGCCTTGAGGAACAGGGCCAGCAGCATCACGATCACGCCCTGGCCGATGCCGAACCAGAAGAACGCCGCCTCGTAGCCCTGCGACTTGATCATCGCCTGGATCGGCACGACGGTCAGCGCCGAGCCGGCGCCGAAGCCCATGGCGGTGATGCCGGCGGCCAGGCCCCGGCGGTCCGGGAACCACTTCAGGGAGTTGCCGACGCAGGTGCCGTAGACCGCGCCCGCTCCGGTGCCGCCGATGGCCGCGGCCACGTAGAGCATGGTGAGCGAGGTGGCATAGGAGTTCAGCACCCAGGCGACCGCGCAGAGCAGGCCGCCGAACAGGGCCACGACCCGCGGGCCGTACTTGTCCACGAACCAGCCCTCGATCGGAACCAGCCAGGTCTCGGTGACGACGAACAGGGTGAAGGCGATCTGGATCGCGGCCCGATCCCAGCCGTGCTTCTCCTGCATCGGGTTCACGAAGAAGGTCCAGCCGTACTGCATGTTGGCGATCATGCACATGCACACGACGCCGAACGCCAGTTGTAGCCAGCGACCTCCCTTCACGGGTTGTGGTGTTGCCGACATGAAATCCCTCCCAAGATTCGCGCGTGACGGTTGGCGTTCGGATTGTTCTGTATGACCGCCGTCATCTCCGGCATGATCGGCGTCTTCGGATGCCCGCCGACGTTATCGGCCGCGGGGAATGCCAGCGGTATCTGGTCTACGGTATACCACATGCGTTTATGTGCCGATTTGCCGCCTCGTGTCAATTGGACCGGAAGCAAAGTGCAGGGCAAACGTGCGACGCCGTTCCAGCGGCGACCAAGCGGGAGGAGCACCCCGTGGAGCGGGTTTTCCCCGATGTCATCCTGGAAACACGGAGCGGCGGCTCGGCCTGCGCCCCTGGGGGCGGGCGCCAGCGGCTGGGTCCGGCATGGACACAGCGCAATCGCCTCCCTGCGTATGCTCTGACGCAACGCGCGGACGACCGGCCGCGGCCGGCGGGCATATCGTCCGGCGCCTGAGCGCGAGGCAGACCGCGTGGAGAGCGGCCAGCCCGCTTTGCCCGGTGGCCCTCCCCGTTCACGCCGGGGATCGGATGAGGGCTGTCGCCTCCGGGACGATGCGCGAACGCAGCCGGCCCGGGCTCCCTACACGGGACCGCCGATGCGGGCGGCGCGGACCGGGGCGGCCGGCCCCTGATTGGCAATGCTCGGCAGGAGGTCCAGTCCGCGCCCGTTCACGACGACGAGGCGCTGCACCTCGCCCCGGAGGAAGGCGTTCAGGAACTTCTCGTAGTCCTTGAAGGAGACGCAGCCGTTCGAGGCGCCGCTCGGGCCGAGCATGTAGGTATGGGCCAGGAGGCCGGCGCGGCCGTAGACGGCGGCGGGACCGCCGACCGGGTTGAGCCGGATGGCCCGCACGCCGTGGAACAGGTTCTCGCGCTCCACGAGGTCGTAGGTGCCCGGCGGCGTGGCCCCCCGCATCCGCACGTGGACGTAGCGCGGGTCGTCCATGGTCTCGCCGAGGCCGGAATGCGCTTCCAGCACCTCGCCGCTCGGCAGGCGCACGGTGCGGGCGCTGATGTCGTAGATGGCGATGCCGCCGCCCGCCTCCGGGTTGGGAGCCGGGACGAGCCGCTGGCGCGGCAGCGCCTCGACGGGGTTTCGCTCCAGGGCCGCGTAGGACAGGGCCGGAGCCGGGGCCGGCGTCCGCTCGATGCCGAACAGGGCTTCCAGGAAGGAGCGCTCCTCCTGCTTCGGTGCCGGCGGGGGAGCGACGGCCGGGCGACGCGCGGCTTGGCGCTCCGGCCTGCGCTGCCGGAACTCAGGAGGGCGCGGCACGGGCAGGGGCACGGTCTGGACGAGGCGGGGCGGCGCCGATTCCGGCGCGGGCGCGGACTCCTGCAGGGCGAGCGGGGTGGAGAGCTCGGCCACGGCCTCAGGCCGTTCCGAGGACCATTGCGGCACGGAGCCGAACAGGGCGCTCTGCCAGAGACGGAGCGCGTCCGGGCCCAGGGGCGGCGCGGAGACCGGCACCGCGTCGTCGGGCGCGGGGGGGGCAGCCATCGCGGCCTCGGTGACCGGCGCCGGCGCCTCTTCGGTGACGGCGGCCGCGACGGGCGGCGGGACCCTGAGAAGGGATAGGCCCCCGAGGGCACCGAGTCCCAGGAGGGCGGCGAGCGCGACTGCCGGCGGGAGGCGACCGGCCAGGCGCGGCGTACGCGTCGCCGGGGCGGCTTGGCTCAGGGGGGCTTGGACCATGCGGAGGCGGCTCGTCTCTACACGGATGCCCGCCCGCCATCGCCGGACTCACACGAAGGGCGTGCGCGCCAGCTGAAGGAAAAGCACCGTCCCGGCCCGATCGGCCGTACCGCAACGAGCCCAGTGCGGCCGGCTTTTGTTGGGCGACACTATGGTCGATCCGAGATCGATCGCGGCGGTTCTCGGCATCCGCTGCGGACGGGCCGCGCCACGCGGGTCTTTCGCGCGACGATAGTTGGGGACGGGACCGGGGACGAACAGCATTCGTCCCCGTCTGATTCGGTCTTCCTTCCCGAGCCGGGACGGGAGAGCGGTCGATATGCGCCGAAAGCGCTTATTCGCCGTCGATCTGCCGTCCCATCAGGGCGATGGCGCGCTGATAGACCGAGGCCGCGTTCCAGCCCTGGATCGCGGCGAAGTTCGCCTCGCCCGGCTGGTAGCCCGCGCCCGCCTGCCAGCCGTGGCCCTTGAGGAAGTTGGCCGTCGAGGTCAGGGCGGTGCCGACGTTGTTGAGGTCCCCGCCGGTGCCGTAGGTCAGGACGTTCTTGGGCAGGAACTGGGTGTGGCCGACCTCGCCGTGGGCCGCGCCGCGGGTGCCGGCCGAGAGCACGCCCCGGTCGACGAGGGTCAGGGCCGCGTAGAGCTGGTCGGTGAAGTAGGCGGAGCGCCGGCAATCGTAGGCCAGCGTCGCCACGGCCGAGAGGGTGTTCACGTTGCCGCGCACGGCGCCGAAGCCGGTCTCCATGCCCCAGATCGCCAGGAGCGGGCCGGGCGGCACGCCGTAGCGCTGCTGGATCGAGGCGAAGAGCGCCGCGTTCTGCTGCTTCAGGGCCCGCCCGCGCGAGACGATGGTGGTGGCCCCGCGCTTGGCGAGGAACTGCTCCAGCGACAGGCGGAAGCTCTTCTGCCCCCGGTCGGCCGAGATGGTCGCCGTGGAATAGCTGGTGCCCTGGAGTGCGGCCAGGCTCGCGGCGCTCGCCCGGCCCCGCGCCTCGTCGGCGAATTCCCGCTTCCAGGCCTCGAACCCGCCGGCCGAGTTGCCGCACTGGGCGGCCTCGGCCCCGCCGGCGAGGCACGCGAGCGCCATGGTGGCCGCAGCCAGGACCCTACGCCGCTTGTGGTCAGTCACGCGAAACTCCTCTAGCAATCTGGCCGGAGAGGCCGCCCGCCGGACCGGCCGCTTCGCCGTCCATCGGCTGCGGCTCGAACATCCCGGACAGGCTGCCCCTCGCCTCAAGCGACGCAGCGTCATGCGACGCTGTTTAGCGGGCCGGGCCGCCCACGATAAGCCCGTGACGGGTGCGGAGGACACAATCATGCGTGTTGTTGCAGATCTGTGCATCGTCCCGATGGGCGTGGGCCCCTCGGTCTCGCCCTACGTGAAGGCGATCAAGGCGATCATCGACGCCAGCGACCTCGACGCCGAGATGCACGCCAACGGCACCAACATCGAGGGCGAGCTCGGCGACATCTGCCGGCTGATCGAGCTCTGCGAGGCGCGGCTCACCGAACTCGGCGTCCAGCGCGTGTTCTTCACGATGGCGTTCTCGTCCCGCCGGGACAAGGCGCAGTCCATGGCCGACAAGCTGGCTGCGGTGTCGTGAGTTCGGGAGCGCGGTCGGTCCGCGGACAAGGTGAGCGGGACCTGACGCGACTACGCCGTCACCTCACTCGGTCGGCCCTCCGTAATGAGGGGTCGAACCGAGCATCATGGGTAATCTCGGGAGAGGTATGCCCCGCTCGAAGACGGCCATGCTGTTGTAGAACGAAATCGAATTCGTGTTCCGCCCGAATTCCGTAGTCTCCGAATTCTCGGTGTGCGGGTGCACGTTCAGTTCGTCGATGAGCCCCTTGGCGATCTCGATGAACGTTCCTTCACGGCGCACGCCACCACCAAACGCCGACAGGTAGGCCGTATGGAGATCTTCGACCATATAGACGCCGTGATGATGCATTTTGGGATATAGATGCAGAAAGGTAGCGCACACATCCGACATCATGTGTGAGCCGTCATCCAAGACTATATCCGGAACACCGAACTCCGCCAAGACGCTATCGAGAAACTCCGCGTTCGATTGGTCGCCGATGCGAACGCTGAACTGATCGTCTTCGAATGCTTTGCATGTTTGCCTGTTATCCAGACCAACGAAATGCGCGTAGGGGCCAAAATATCGCTTCCACATCTCGACAGAACCGCCGTCGCCGATACCGATCTCCAAAAATCGGATCGGCCGTCCCACGAACGGTGAAAAGTGGCGTTCGTAAGCGGGGAAGTAATGTGCCCACTTATGAATGGTGCGGCCTTGGTTGGTCGTGAAGTCTTGCCAAAGCCGCATAGGGTTCGCCTACTGCCGATTGAGGGGTCCGACGAAGTAGTGGCATCCAGCCTCGTGCCGATCAACAAGCCGTTTCGGCGCCACCCATAGTGAGAGTCTGACGCACATCAGCCAAACCCAAGCCTCGCGGCTCGGGCCTCGATCCGGCAGAGGCCGGCCGCTACCTCAGGGTTTCGTTCGCTATCCCGAAACCTGCCGGGTCTTGGTGCGGACGGCGGGACTCGAACCCGCACGGCCTTGCGGCCGCAAGATTTTAAGTCTCGTGCGTCTACCGGTTCCGCCACGTCCGCCCGAGGCGAAGGGGTAGCGGCGGGCGCCGTGCAGATCAAGCGGCGTCGGGCGTCCAGCCGTAGAGCCACGCGTAGCGCTCGCGCATCCCGTCCGGGCCGAGGCGGGCCATGATCGCGTTGCGGCAGAAGCCAATGAGCGGCCCGGCATGGTAGGTGCGCCCGTTGGCCCGCGCCGCACGCTGCACCCGCCGGACGCGGGCGGCCCGGGCCGCGGCATAGGCGTCGAGCGCGTCCGGCACGGGATGCGCGGACAGGCAGCGGGCCAGCACCGCGGCATCCTCGATGGCGAGCGCCGCCCCCTGCGCCAGGAAGGGCAGGACCGGGTGGGCGGCATCCCCCAGCAGGGCCACGCGCCCGCGGGCGAGCGGCCGGGCGACCTTGCGCTCGGCCAGAGACCAGACCAGCCAGGAATCGGGCAGGCCGAGGAGGCCGAGGAGGTCCGGCGCGCAATCGCGAAAGTGGGCGCGCAGGACCGCGGGCTCGCCGAGCCGGCCCCAATCCGCGTCGCCGACCCGCTCGGGCACGACCGCGACCACGTTGAGGAAGCGGCCGCCCCGGATCGGGTAATGCACCACGTGCCGGTCCCGCCCGAGCCAGAGGCCGGTGGCCTCCCCCGCGCAGGCCGCCGGCACGGCCTCCCGCGGCACGATCGCCCGCCACGCGGCGGCCCCGCCGGCCCGCAGCGGCGCGCCGTCGACATGGCCGCGGATGCGCGAGCGCAGGCCGTCCGCCCCGACGACGAGGTCGGCCGACAGGCTCTCGTCGCGGGTGCCGTTGCCGCTCTCCAGGGTCAGCCCGACCCGCTCCGGGCTCTCGTTGAGGCCCGTCACGTCGCGCCCGACCATCAGGCGGATGGCCGGCCGCGACCGCAGGGCGTCGAGGAGCAGGGTCTGCAGGTCAGCCCGGTGGATGACGTAATAGGGGGCGCCATAGCGCTCGCGCGCGCGCGCGCCCAGCGCCACGGCCCCGATGGCGCGCCCGCTCGCAAGCGCGCGCACGCTCACCCCCGGCGGCTCGGTGGCGGCGCGGCGGAGCGCAGCGCCGAGGCCGAGCCCGGCCAGCACCAGGCTGGCGTTGGGCGAGAGCTGGAGCCCGGCGCCGATCTCGGAGAAGCCGGTGCGCCGCTCGACCAGCGTCACCGCATGGCCGGCATCGGCCAGCGCCAGGGCCGCGGTCAGGCCGCCGATGCCCGCGCCGACGATGGCGATGTCGAGGGGCGGCACGGCGCCGGAGCGCCGGCTATTCCGCCGCCGTCTTGGTGAGATCGTCCTTGGCGCGGTCGTCCCAGACGCACCCTGCGGGGTCGGACTGGCGCGGCTTCAGGCTCGCCCGATGGCGGTAGAGCGTCGAGCAGTACTGACAGATGATCTCGTCGTCGGCACCCATGTCGAGGAAGACGTGCGGGTGGTCGAAGGGCGGCTGCGCGCCGATGCACATGAACTCCCGCGCGCCGACATGGATGACCGCCACGCCGAGGTCGTTGTGGAAGTGCGGAACCGCCTTGTCAGCCATCCTGCCGTCCTGTCTCGCCGTCGCCCGGAAGGGGAGCCGCGTCCGGCCCCGATGGCCCCGCTTATGCCGCTTGCGCCCCGGCCCGCGCAAGCCTTCGAAGGGTCCGGCAGCCCTGCGCACGCCGCTGCGGCTTCCGCTTGGCTGGCGGCCGCCCGCGCCGTACATAGGCCCATCGGCCCCCGCGACCCAGATACGTCCCTCATGATGCAGCAAGAGCAAGCGAGCGCGCAGGCCCGCCGCGCCCCGGAACCGCCGATCCACGGCCCGGAGGGGTTCGCGGGCATGCGCCGGGCCGGCCGGCTGACGGCCGAGGCCCTCGACATGCTGATGGAGGCGACGCAGCCCGGCGTGACCACCGAGGAGCTCGACCGCCTCGCCTACACATTCGCCATGGACCACGGCGCCTACCCGGCCTCCCTGCTCTACCGGGGCTATCCGAAGTCGATCTGCACCTCGATCAACCACGTGGTCTGCCACGGCATCCCCAACGACAAGCCGCTGCGCGAGGGCGACATCGTCAACCTCGACATCTGCCTGATCCTCGACGGCTGGCACGGGGATTCGAGCCGCATGGCCTTCGTCGGCGAGGTGCCGCGCAAGGCCGCGCGCCTGTGCGAGATCACCTACGAGGCGCTGATGCGGGGCGTGGCGGCGGTCAAGCCCGGCGGCTCCACCAATGACATCGGCCACGCGATCCAGACCTTCGCCGAGGCCGAGCGCTGCTCGGTGGTGCGCGACTTCTGCGGCCACGGCCTCGGGCGCACCTACCACGACGCGCCGACCATCCTGCACTACGTCGAGGCGAGCTACGACGTGCCCCTGCGGCCGGGGCAGTTCTTCACCATCGAGCCGATGATCAACCTCGGCCGCCCGGCGGTGAAGGTGCTCTCGGACGGCTGGACCGCCGTGACCCGCGACCGCTCCCTCTCCGCCCAGTTCGAGCACACCGTGGCGGTGACGGAGACCGGTGTCGAGATTTTCACGATGTCTCCGAAGGGACTGGACCAGCCCGTCAACCAGGGCGGCTGAGGTGCCGCGCCAACCGGCAGACGCGGGGGAGGACGGACTCTTCGGCGAGCGCCCGGCCGCGCCGCCGGCTCCGGAGCCGCACTATCTCGGCCACCGCGACCGCCTGCGCGCCCGGTTCGCGCAAGCCGGCGCCGAGGCGCTGCCGGATTACGAACTGCTCGAACTGGTGCTGTTCCGGGCGATTCCCCGCCGGGACGTGAAGCCGCTTGCCAAGGCGCTGATCACCCGCTTCGGCAGCTTCGCGGAGGTCGTCAGCGCCGAGCCGGGGCGGCTGGCCGAGGTCGAGGGCATCGGGGCCGGGGTCGTGGCCGACCTCAAGCTGATCGAGGCCGCGGGCCGCCGGCTGGCGCGGGGCGCCATCGCGGGCCGGCCCCTGCTGTCGTCGTGGGCCGCGGTGCTGGAATATTGCCGGGCCACCATGGCCTTCTCCCCGCGGGAGGAGTTCCGCATCCTGTTCCTCGACAAGCGCAACCACCTCATCGCCGACGAGGTTCAGGGCCGGGGCACCGTGGACCACACCCCCGTCTACCCCCGCGAGGTCGCCCGCCGGGCGCTGGAACTCTCGGCCACCGCGATCATCCTGGCCCACAACCACCCCTCCGGCGATCCCGCGCCCTCGGCCGCGGACGTGAGCATGACGCGCGGGATCATCGGCGTGCTGGCGCCCCTGAACGTCGTGGTCCACGACCACGTCATCCTCGGGCGCGAGGGGCATGCGAGCCTCAAGGGCCTCAAATTGATCTGAACGAACGGGCTCCGCGTCCGTTCTCCGGCCTGGGCAGCGCCCTTTGCATGGCGCGCCTCTTGCCTCTAGCGTGAGGCTTACAGGGAGAGACCGATGGCGGGCGTTGCGTTCGACGAGATGACGAGTTTCGCCGGCAGCGCCGTGAGCGCGGCCGACGTGCGCGAGGCCTACGGACAGCTCAAGAACTGGCTCGACACCACCCCCTCCGAGCACTTCAACACCCGCCGCAGCCAGGCCGAGCTGCTGTTCCGGCGCATCGGCATCACCTTCGCGGTCTACGGCGACAACGAGTCGACCGAGCGCCTCATCCCCTTCGACATCATCCCGCGGGTCATCACCAAGCCGGAATGGGGATTCCTGGAGCGGGGCCTCAAGCAGCGGGTGACCGCCATCAACCTGTTCCTGAAGGACGTCTACGGCGCCCAGGAATGCATCAAGGCGGGCATCATCCCGGCCGACCTCGTCTACCGCAACGCCCATTACCGCATGGAGATGCGCAGCTTCCGCGTCCCCCACGACCTCTACGTGCACATCGCCGGCATCGACATCGTCCGCACCGGCGAGAGCGATTTCTTCGTGCTGGAGGACAACGCCCGCATCCCGTCCGGCGTCTCCTACATGCTGGAAAACCGGGAGGTGATGCTGCGCCTGTTCCCGGACCTGTTCTCGCGCCACCGCGTGGCACCCGTGGAGAACTATCCGGACGCCCTTCTGGCCACGCTCCGAAGCCTCGCGCCGACGACGGCCACGCGCGACCCCACCGTCGTGCTGCTGACGCCGGGGCGCTACAACTCGGCCTTCTACGAGCACTCGTTCCTGGCCGACAAGCTCGGCGTCGAGCTGGTGGAGGCGGGCGACCTCTTCACCAAGGACGACGTGGTCTACATGCGCACCACCGAGGGGCCGCGCCGGGTGGACGTGATCTACCGCCGCCTCGACGACGACTTTTTGGACCCGCTGGTGTTCCGGCCCGATTCGATGCTCGGCGTGCCGGGCATCATGAACGCCTACGAGCGGGGCAGCGTGACGCTCGCCAACGCCGTCGGCACCGGCATCGCCGACGACAAGGCGGTCTACAGCTACATGCCGGAGATCGTGCGGTTCTTCACCGGCGAGGAGCCGATCCTGCACAATGTGCCGACCTACCGCTGCCGGGAAAAGGAGGCCTTCTCCTACGTCATGGACAACCTCGCCGACCTCGTGGTGAAGGAGGTCAACGGCTCGGGCGGCTACGGCATGCTGGTGGGCCCGCACGCCACCAAGCGCGAGATCGACGACTTCGCCAAGAAGCTGCGGCATGCGCCCGAGGGCTTCATCGCCCAGCCGACCCTGTCGCTCTCCACCTGCCCGACCTTCGTCGCCTCGGGCGTGGCCCCGCGCCACGTGGACCTGCGCCCCTTCGTGCTCTGCGGCTCCGACGAGATCCGGATCGTGCCGGGCGGCCTCACCCGCGTCGCCCTGAAGGAGGGATCTTTGGTGGTGAATTCGAGCCAGGGCGGCGGTACGAAGGACACCTGGGTGCTCGACGCCTGAGGC
>NZ_BPRB01000128.1 GCF_022179685.1 Methylobacterium trifolii | reverse complement strand
CGCTTCGCGGGCCACCCTCGCCCGCAAACGGGGGAGGGACAATCCCGCCCTACCGCGAAAACTTCTTGTACTTCAGCTTCTTCGGCACGATCGAATCGAGCCCGAGGCGGCGCTTCTTGTCGGTCTCGTAATCCGAGAAGTTGCCCTCGAACCACTCGACGTGGCTGTCGCCCTCGAAGGCGAGGATGTGGGTCGCGATGCGGTTCAGGAACCAGCGATCGTGGCTGATGATGACGGCGCAGCCGGCGTAATCTTCCAGCGCGTCCTCCAAGGCCCGCAGGGTCTCCATGTCGAGGTCGTTGGTGGGCTCGTCGAGCAGCAGCACGTTGGCGCCGCCCTTCAGCGTGCGGGCGAGGTGCACGCGGTTGCGCTCGCCACCCGACAGCGTGCCGACCTTCTTCTGCTGGTCGCCGCCCTTGAAGGCGAAGGCCGCGCAATAGGCGCGCGAATTGATCTCGCGCTTGTTGAAATAGATGATGTCGTTGCCGCCCGAGACCTCCTGCCAGACCGTGGCGTTGGGATCGAGGGCGTCGCGCGACTGGTCGACGTAGCCCAGATGCACGGTCTCGCCGACCGAGATGTCGCCACCGTCGGGCTTCTCCTGGCCGGTGATCATCTTGAACAGGGTGGTCTTGCCGGCGCCGTTCGGGCCGATGACGCCGACGATGCCGCCCGGCGGCAGCTTGAACGACAGGTCCTCGATCAGCAGGCGATCGCCGAAGGCCTTGTTGAGGTGGTCGAACTCGATGACGTTGTTGCCGAGCCGCTCGTCGATCGGGATGACGATCTGGGCGGCCGCATCGACCTTGTTGTTCTGCTTGGCGACCAGCTCCTCGTATCGGGTGATGCGGGCCTTGGACTTCGACTGCCGGGCCTTCGGGGAGGCGGCGATCCACTCCTGCTCGCGGGTGATGGAGCGCTGGCGGGCCATGTCCTCGCGGCCCTCCTGCTGCAGGCGCTTCTGCTTCTGGATCAGCCAAGCCGAGTAGTTGCCCTCGTAGGGGTAGCCCCGGCCGCGGTCGAGTTCGAGGATCCAGCCGGTGACGTTGTCGAGGAAGTAGCGGTCGTGGGTCACGATCAGGATCGCGCCCGGATACTGCTTCAGGTGGCCTTCGAGCCAGTTCACGGTCTCGGCGTCGAGGTGGTTGGTGGGCTCGTCCAGCAGCAGCAGTTCCGGCTCCCACAGGAGCAGTTTGCACAGTGCGACCCGGCGGCGCTCGCCGCCGGACAGGGTGGCCACCGGCTGCTCGTCGCCGGGGCAGCCCATCGCCTCCATGGCCTGGTCGACCTTGGATTCCAGTTCCCAGAGGTCGCCGGCCTCGATCTTGTCCTGGAGGGCGGTCATCTCGTCCGCCGTCTCCTCGGAATAGTTCATCGCGAGTTCGTTGTAGCGGTCCAGCAGCGCCTGCTTCTCGGCCACACCCTCCATCACGTTCTCGCGGACCGACTTGTTCGGATCGAGCTGCGGCTCCTGCGGCAGGTAGCCGACCCGCGCGCCCTGCGCAACGAAGCCCTCGCCGGTCCAGTCGGTGTCGATCCCGGCCATGATCTTCAGGAGGGTCGACTTGCCCGAGCCGTTGATGCCGAGCACGCCGATCTTGGCGTCCGGGTAGAAGGACAGGTTGACGTTCTCGAGCACCTTCTTGCCGCCGAGATACGACTTGGTCAGCCCCTTCATGTGGTAGATGAATTCGCGGGCCATCGCGGGCATCCTCTGAACGTTCGGGCGAGCCTCGCGCGGGCGGCGGGCACGGGGCGTGCCGCCAGCCGTGCGCGGCCCGGTGCCTCGACCGGTTCCGCGCGCGGACTCTGAAGAAAAATGATGCCGCCCGAGTATCAGGCCGGCCGGAACCCCGCAAGGATCGGCTTGCGGCCGCCTCAGGCGAAGGGGTTCGGCACGGTCTTCGGCGCCTCGTGCGCCTCGGCCACCGCCTCGGGAAGCTCGATTGCCTCCAGGGCCCGTACGATCGCATCGGCCGTCCGCCGCAGCGCACGCGCCCGCTCCAGGCCCGCCTTGTCCCGGCTCAGGTCGAGGGAGCCGTGCAGGGCGATCCGGTCGGTGCCGTTCTCGAACGAGAGGGCGCCGATGGTCCGCACCGCGGCATCGTCGGCGAAGGGCTCGAAGGGGCGCTCGCCCTTGCGTGTCGGCATCTCATCCATCCCCTAGAAGATCGCGCGCAGGACGTCGCGGAACGCCTTGCGCAGGGCGCGGGAAAGTTCGCGCCCGAGCCAGTCCTGCCAGGATTCGTCGCGTCCCTGCGGGCGCCGCCCGGCCGAATCGCCGCGGGAGAATTCGCGCGGCTCGGGCAGGCTCATGGCGGTGGCCTTCGCCCGGTCGGGCAGGGCCGGGAAGGCGTCGAGGCCTGCGATGTCCCGCAGGGCGGCAAGCGACACCGCCTGCCAGCCGCCCTCGGCCCGGTTCGGGGCGAGGTAGGCCGCCGCCTCCCCGCTCGCGGGGTCGTAGATCGCCTTGAACAGCCGGGTCGGCACCAGCACCCGGCCCTTGATCGACTGGACCGAGCCGCCCTCGAACACCGCACCGGTCACGACGAAGAGTTCACCGCGCCGGGAGGCGAGGCGCCGTGTGCTCTCCTCGATCGCCGCCCAGAGGCCGCGGTTGAGCGCCCGGTCCTGGGGTACGACGTTGGCGAGGCTGAAGGACTGCCCCTGCGCCGCCTCGCTCGGCATGTCGCCGGCCGGCGCCAGGTGCCCGCGGTCGAAGCCGCTGTGCACGTAGTCGTCGAGGTCGGCCCGCTGGTCCGGAGGCAGGCGGTCCTCGTCGTGGAAGGCGTCGTCCCGCGCCACCCGGCGCGCCGCGGCGATGCCGGCCCGCGTCAGGTGCTCGGCCGCGTAGAGGGGCGTGCGCGAGACGCCCGAATGCAGCACCGCGAACGCCTCGAAGCACAGAGTCCGGGTGCGCTCCGCGAGCTTGGGGTTGGTCAGGACCGGCGCGCGGCCGTCCGCGAACAGGGCCGGGCAGGAACCGGCCGCCGCAGGCGCGGCCGACAGGAGCGGCAGGAGGGCGGGCAGGACCCTCAATAGCATACGCGTACCCGCCGCGGGCCCTCGGGCGTCGGCCGCTCGCGCCGGGCGCAGGGGCGCCCGAGGCTGCCCTCGAAGGGGCGCACGTCCCGGTCCGGGCCGCCCGGCGCGGTCTTGCGCGGACAGTCTCCGAGGAAGTTACACGCGAACGTGAGGTCGCCGTCCGGCGGCCGCGGCGCGGCTGACGCGGGGCCGGCCAAGATACCGGCGCCGAGAAGCAGGATCGTGCACAGACGAAAGGCGTTCAACGGGCTGGCCTCATGTGGCAACGGGGGCACGAAACCGAAAAAAGCGCGGGCACAACATTGATCGGCGCGCCGATGATCCGTAACAGGCACTATCATGACAGCGGCGGCGTTTCGTTTCGCGTGCAAACGGCCGGTCACCGGGCGATGCGAATCGCTCGGCGGCCGCGACGGCGATGCGTCATACAGCTAACGAGCGGATGTGGGCCCTTGGCAGTTTCAAAGACGATGAGCGATCTCCTGGACCGTGTTGACGAGCCGCGTGCGCTTCGGCGGTTGCCTGAGAGCGAGCTTCAGGCGGTAGCCGACGCGGTGCGGGCGGAGATGGTCGACGCGG
>NZ_BPRB01000127.1 GCF_022179685.1 Methylobacterium trifolii | reverse complement strand
CGCAGAGGGGGGAGGGAAATCCTCCTACGCCGCCTGCGCTTCCACGCGGTTGCGCCCCGAATCTTTGGCCCGGTACAGGGCGACGTCGGCGCGCTTGAGCATGTCGGCGGGGCCGGTGTCGGTGGCCTGGCGCACGGCCACGCCGATCGAGACGGTGACGGGGATCGTGCGGGAGGCGCGCTGGATCGAGAACGGGGTCGCCTCGATCCGCTCGCGGATGCGCTCGGCGATGACCTGCGCCTCGCCCAGGCCCGCATCGGGCAGGATGATGACGACCTCCTCGCCACCGTAGCGGGCGACGATGTCGATGGTGCGGGTGTGCAGGCGGACGCGCTCGGCGAAGGTGCGCAGCACCTCGTCGCCGGCCTCGTGGCCCCAAGTGTCGTTGATCGACTTGAAGCGGTCGATGTCCAGGAGCAGCCCGGCTACAGGGCGATCGCTCAGGCGTGCGTCGGAGAACATCGAGCCGAGGTGGTTGTCGAGGTAGCGCCGGTTGTGCAGGCCGGTGAGCCCGTCCGTGACGGCCGCCTCCATCGAGGCCTGGACGGCGCCGCGCAGCACCTCGGAGAAGCGCTTGCGGCGGATCTGGGTGCGCACGCGGGCCACCAGCTCGTTCCGGTCCACGGGGCGCATCAGGTAGTCGTGCACGCCGAAATCGAGGCCGCGGGCGACGCGGGCCCGGTCGTGCGCCTCGGCCAGCATGATCAGCGGGACGGTGCGGGTGCGGTCCAGCGAGCGGAGCTGGCTGCACAGGCGCAGGCCGTCGAAGTTTTCGAGGTCGAGGCTGACCAGGACGAGGTCGAAGCCGCCCTCGGCGGCCGTCAGGATCGCCCGGTTCGGATCGGCCTCGATGGTCACCGTGTGCTGCTGGGTCAGCGCCGCCGCCATGCGTTCGGCCGCCCCCCGCCGGTCCTCGACCAGGAGGATGTTGGCGTTCAGGCCGGTCTCGGCGGTGGCCAAAGCCAGGGGGTCGCCCATGCCGAAGTCGCGGGAGGCGAGCGCGCGGCTGCGCAACTCGTCCGTCACAGCCTTGAGGCGCACGAGGCTGCGCACACGGCTGAACAGGGCGGTGTCGTCGACGGGCTTGGTCAGGAAGTCGTCGGCGCCCGCATCCAGCCCCTTGAGGCGGTCGGAGGGCTGGTCGAGGGCCGTGACCATCACCACCGGCAGGTGGGCGGTGAGCGGGTTGTTCTTGAGGGTGCGGCAGACCTCGAAGCCGTCCATGCCCGGCATCATCACGTCGAGGAGGACGATGTCGCACAGGCCCTTCTCGCAGATGGCGATGGCGTCCGGCCCGTTCATGGCCGCAAGCGTGTCGAAATACTCCAGCGCCAGCTTCGTCTCCAGAAGCTTGACGTTGGGGAACAGGTCGTCGACGATCAGGACGCGGGCGGACATCGTTCCTCGCAGCCGGCGGATGACGCGGGCTCCCGCCCTTGCGGGACGGGCCGAGTCAGGCCTTGTCCTGAAGATACGTGCGAACGGTTGCTAAAAACTTCGCGACCGAGATCGGCTTGGACAAATAGGCCTCGCAGCCTGCGCCCAGAATCCGCTCCTCGTCGCCCTTCATGGCGAACGCCGTGATCGCGATGATGGGAATGTGCTTGAGGGCGTCGTCCTCCTTGAGCCACTTGGTCACCTCCAGCCCCGAGACCTCGGGGAGCTGGATGTCCATCAGGATCAGGTCGGGGTGGTGGGCGCGGACCAACTCGATGGCCTCGATGCCGCTCGCGGTCTTCAGCGTCGCGTAACCGTTCGCCTCGAGGAGGTCGTTGAAGAGCTTCATGTTGAGCTCGTTGTCCTCGACGATCAGCACCGTCTTCTTCATAGCCCGTTGTTCCCGGTGCCCATGCGGCTCATCGTTCATGAGGACTTAGCGCGGTCGGTCCCTTTGTAGGGGTTACATGTTGACGAAACGCAAATCCCATCAACAGGATGATTCTACGTACGGGCTCGCCCTGGACGTATTGCTGTGGATGGTCGCCGACGAGGATCGGCTGTTCCCGTTCCTGAACGCGACCGGGATGACGCCCGAGTCGCTGCGGGCCGGCGCCCGCGACCCGGGGGTGCTGGCGGGCGTGCTCGACCACGTGATGGGCGACGAACCCGTGCTGCTCGCCTGCGCGAGCGCGCTTGGCGTGAAGCCGGAGCGGATCGCCGCGGCCTGGCAGCGCCTGACCCCGCAGCCGGAGGAGTTCTGATGCGGCCCCTCTGCCGCGACTGCCTGAGCGAGGCCGCGGCAGGGGCGATCCGCTGCCGGGCCTGCGGCTCGCCGCGGCTGCTGGCGCACCCGGAGCGGGACGATCTCGCCATCGCGCACGTCGATTGCGACGCCTTCTACGCCTCGGTCGAGAAGCGCGACGACCCCGCCTTGCGCGACCGGCCGCTGATCATCGGCGGGGGCCGGCGGGGCGTGGTCTCCACCGCCTGCTACCTCGCCCGCGTGGCCGGCGTGCACTCGGCCATGCCGATGTTCAAGGCGCTCCAGCTCTGCCCGGACGCGACCGTGCTGAGGCCCGACATGGAGAAATACGCCCGCGTCGGCCGCGAGGTGCGGGCGATGATGCTGGCGCTGACACCGCTGGTGGAGCCGGTCTCGATCGACGAGGCCTTCCTCGACCTCTCCGGCACCGGGCGGGTGCACGGGGCCAGCCCGGCCGTGACGCTGGCGCGCTTTGCCGCCCGCGTCGAGCGCGAGGTCGGCATCAGCGTCTCGATCGGGCTGTCCGACGCCAAGTTCCTGGCCAAGATCGCCTCCGACCTCGACAAGCCGCGGGGCTTCTCCGTGATCGGGCGGGCCGAGGCGGAAGCCTTCCTGGCGGACAGGCCGGTGACGATCCTGCCCGGCATCGGCGGCTCGGCCGGCCGGCGGCTGGCCGAGTTCGGGGTGCGGACGGTGGGAGACCTCGGCCGGGCCGACCCGCGCCGGCTGTTCTCGGCGCTGGGCCGGGATGCCGAGCGCCTCGGCGCGCTCGCGCGGGGGCGGGATGCCCGCCCCGTCCGGCCCGAGCGCGAGGCCAAGGGCGTCTCGGCCGAGACGACGTTTTCGGAGGACATCGCGACCTTCGCGGAGATGCGCCCGATCCTGTGGCGGCTGTGCGAGAAGGTCTCCGGCCGGCTGAAGCGGGCGGGGTTGGCTGGGGCGAGCGTGACCCTGAAGCTGAAGGACCGCAGTTTTCGCCTGCGCACCCGCACCCGTGGCGGGCTGCCGCCGACGCAACTGGCCGAACGCCTGTTCGGCGTCGGCGAAGCGATGCTGCGCGAGGCCTGCGACGGCACCGCCTATCGCCTCGTCGGCATCGGCGCGGCCGACCTTTGCCCGGCTGCATACGCCGACCGGGGCGACCTGATCGATTCCGGCGTGGCGGCGGTGGCCGCCCGCGAGGCCGCCCTCGACCGGGTGCGCGAACGCTTCGGGGCGGGGGCGATCCAGCGCGGCATCGGCTTCGCGCCGGCGGCCGCACCGCGACGGCGCTGAGAGTTGCCGGTCAGCTTCGCAGGCCCGGCGCCTCCTGGCCGGTGCGCGCCACGTATTCCGTGTAGCCGCCGCCGTAGAGGTGGATGCCCTCCGGCGTGAGTTCGAGCAGGCGGTTGGAGAGGGCTGCCAGGAAGCGCCGGTCGTGGGAGACGAACAGCATGGTGCCCTCGTAGCTCGAGAGCGCTCCGATCAGCATCTCCTTGGTGGCGATGTCGAGGTGGTTGGTCGGCTCGTCGAGCACCAGAAAGTTCGGCGGGTCGTAGAGCATCTTGGCCATGACCAGCCGGGCCTTCTCGCCGCCCGACAGCACCCGGCAGCGCTTCTCCACGTCGTCGCCCGAGAAGCCGAAGGCGCCGGCCAGCGCCCGCAGCGACCCCTGCCCGGCCTGGGGGAAGGTCGCCTCCAGGTCCTGGAAGACCGTGAGGTCGCCGTCGAGCAGGTCCATGGCGTGCTGGGCGAAGTAGCCGAGCTTCACGCTGCCGCCCACCGTCACCGTGCCCGCATCGGGCTTGGCGGTGCCGGTCACGAGCTTGAGCAGCGTGGACTTGCCGGCGCCGTTGATGCCCATCACGCACCAGCGCTCCTTGCGCCGCACGGAGAAGTCGAGCCCCTCGTAGATGCTGCGGCTGCCGTAGCGTTTGTGCACGTTCCTGAGCATGGCCACGTCGTCGCCGGAGCGGGGCGCGGGCTGGAAGTCGAAGGCCACGCTCTGGCGGCGCTTGGGCGGCTCCACGCGCTCGATCTTGTCGAGCTTCTTCACCCGGCTCTGCACCTGCGCGGCGTGGGACGCCCGCGCCTTGAAGCGCTCGATGAACTTGATCTCTTTCGCCAGCATCGCCTGCTGGCGCTCGAACTGAGCCTGCTGCTGCGACTCGTTCAGGGCGCGCTGCTGCTCGTAGAAGGCGTAGTCGCCCGAGTAGGTCGTGAGCGCGCCGCCGTCGATCTCCACCACCTTCGTGACGATGCGGTTCATGAACTCGCGGTCGTGCGAGGTCATCAGCAGGGCGCCGTCGTAGTTCTTGAGGAAGGCCTCCAGCCAGATCAGGCTTTCGAGGTCGAGGTGGTTGCTCGGCTCGTCGAGCAGCATCACGTCCGGGTTCATCAGCAGGATGCGGGCGAGCGCCACCCGCATCTTCCAGCCGCCCGAGAGCCGGCCCACGTCGCCGTCCATCATCTCCTGGCTGAAGCTGAGGCCGGAGAGCACCTCGTAGGCGCGGCCCTCCAGGGCGTAGCCGTCGAGTTCCTCGAAGCGGGCCTGGACCTCGCCGTAGCGCTCGATCAGGGCCTCCATCTCGGACAGCCGCTCCGGGTCGGCCAGCGCCGTCTCCAGCTCCTTCAGCTCCGCGCCCACCACGCTGACGGGCCCGGCGCCGTCCATCACCTCGGCGACGACGCTGCGGCCGGCCATCTCGCCGACGTCCTGGCTGAAATAGCCGATGGTGACGCCCCGGTCGGTGGCGACCAAGCCCTCGTCCGGCTCCTCCTCTCCGGTCATCATCCGGAACAGGGTGGTCTTGCCGGCGCCGTTCGGCCCGACGAGGCCGGCCTTCTCCCCCTTCTGGAGGGCGGCCGACGCCTCGATGAAGACGATCTGCCGGCCGTTCTGCTTGCCGATCTTTTCCAGGCGTATCATGCGTCTGCGGGCGTTCTTCCGGGGATGCCGGGGGCTTACGTCATGCGCCCGGCCGGCGGAAGGGGCGCAGCCGGCATGCTGTGAGAGAGGCACGGCCGTCTGCCTGGGAGCGGACGTTCCGTTCGATGCCCGGTCACGGCGTGAGCGTGCCGCGATAGGCGACGATCAGGCCGACCAACGGCATATGGATGGCGATGTCGAAGCAGAACCGTCCGTCCCTCTCGGTCTCGAACGACCGGCCCGACGGCAGCAGCCATCCGGGCATGGGAATGCCCAGCAGCGACCATCGGCGCGGAACGAAGACCAGCCGCTCACGATCGCGGACGAGGGCGAGGGCGACGCGCGCGATCCCGAACCGCTCGACCAGGAGATATTGATCCCGACCCGCTCCGACCGACTGGACCGAGGTGAAGACCGTCCCTCCGAAATCCCGAATCCAGCGCTCGCCGTCTCGCTCCGGCACGAACGTGACCGTGACGGGTACGTCGGCGCTCGTCTCGGGAAATCCCAGGACGCCGCCGATCATCCGCGCCAGGAGCCCGGTTCCCCGCCGCACCTGCGCCGAACCCGTCCAGCGCCGCGTCTGCGACCCGTCATGCAACTCCCTGACGCGGGGCGGCAGCCCATCGAAGGCCGACCCGAGAACCTGACGGTAGAGTGAGCCGTCACGCTCCTCATTGCGGAAGCCAGTCACGATGGCACGATCGCGGAATAGCGCGTCGTAGTCGCTCAAGTCGAGCGCGCGGATTGCGGTCCGGGCGCCTGCGGCAGGAAGCTGCCCGCGGAGTCTCTTCCGGATCAGGGCCTCGATCGCCATCGCGGGGATGAGCGGCCCGTCCTCGCCCTCGGCCAGGAGGTGCCAGGTGCGCACGACCTCGCCGCGCTCGGAACGACCGCGGACGCGCACGAACATGCCGCCCCGGTGCTCTCCGAAACACAGACGGTTCAGGACGGCGTGGAACAGACCGGCGAACGGGATCAACGCCGGCAGTCCGAACCGCGCGCGCGCCGAGGCGAGGCAGTTGAGAACCCGGTGCAGGAGTTCGGGTCCGGCTCCCGCGCCCATCCAGATGTCGGTCATGGCGGGATGTTCGGGCGGGATGACCTGGAGGTCCGGCACGTCCACGAGGGAGAACCGGATGTTGCGCAGGGGCAGGTGTCCCGGAACCGCCACCGTGAAACGCCGGCTCTCCGTCAGTCCCATGGCGCGCGCCGGTCGCCTGTCGCGTAGCAGCTTGATCGGGCTCCCGGCATAGGAGAGCACCGCGCGCATGACGTTGAGCCCGATCCCGGCATAGGGCGAGGGGGCGATCCCGCCCTCCACCGCGACGATGTCGAGCGTCGCGGCCATCTCGCGCAGGACCGCGGCGGTCAGGACCGGAAAGCTGCTGACCCCCGACAGCACCGCGACGCCGGCCGCCTTCGCCCGGGCGTCGAATTGCGTCACGCCGAAGACGAAGTCGGCCGCGTCCGCGAAGTCCAGGTAGTCGATGCCGGCCGCGATGCAGCTTTCGATCACGCCGTAGCGGTCGACACCATAGTCCTGAAAAGGTCCCGACGCGTCGACCACCAGATCCGGACTCTCGGCCCGAAGCCCGTCCGCGATGTCCAGTCGGTCGAGCCTGAGGGGACGCACCTGCGCCCGTCCATGACAGGTCGCGCAGAAGGCCTGCGCGCGGGCGAGATCGCGCCCGGCGATCATCAGTTCGAGGCCGTCGACATCGCGCAGGAGCTTTGCCAGCCGGCCGCCGAAGACCCCGTAGCCGCCGAGGATCAGAACCTTCACGGTCGCTCAGCCGTCGGCACGGCGGCGTGTCGCGGGCTCGGCCTTCGCGCGAATCGCCGGTCCGTTCACAGGATGCGGTCCCTGTATTCCGGTGGGGCGATCCAGCAGGTCTCTCGTTTGCCGAACACGCGATAGCGGTTTCGGGCGATCCAGCGGTAGACGGGGTCGCGCAACGCGGCCGGGACGATCCTGAAGATCGCGGCAAGCGTCCAGGGGAATCCGAGCCGTTCGTAGATGCTGAGCACGGCATCGCTGTCCCGGCGGACGCGGTTCCCCTCGACGACGAGCATGCTGACCGGATCGTTCGGGTCCATGCCGGAGCGACGATAGAGCCTCTGTCCGACCTCGCCCTGCATGGAGGCCAGACGGAACACGGCGTCCCTGTCCCGTTCGAGAACGAACCGGGCATTGGCCGAGCACAGCACGCACGCGGCATCGAACAGGATGATCGGACCGTCGCCGGTGTCGTCGGCCTGGAGTGTCGCCATCATGGGAACGCGTATAGAGGTTCCCGCCGGCCGGAGGTAGGTTTTGCAACTTCGCGATGCGCCGACTCCGCCTTGGCCGAACGGGTCCTCGACGTTCGCTCCGGCTCGGCGTGGCATCCGTCGTAGGTCTTGGATGCGGGGAGGAGACGAGGCCATGCCGACCCGCGACGCACGAAGGCGCCGCATCGCATCGAAGCGCACCGTCGCGCCCGCTCCCGTCACCCGTTCGGAGGAAGCCGCCCGTGTCCCGCACTGATCCCGGCACTCCACCGCGCCCCTACGCGCAGGGGGCCTCGGCCCCCCTCGACGACGTGAGGGTCGTGGACCTCTCGCGACTGGTGGCGGGCAACATGCTGAGCCTGATGCTCGCCGATTTCGGCGCCGAGGTCGTCAAGGTCGAGCAGCGCAAGCGCGGCGACACCCTGCGCGACTGGAAGGACGGCGGCCACCCGCTCTACTGGAAGGTCTACGCCCGCAACAAGAAGAGCATCACCCTCGATTACAAGAAGCCGGCCGGCAAGGAGGTGCTGATGCGGCTCGCTGCCCAGGCCGACGTGCTGATCGAGAGCTTCCGCCCCGGCGTGATGGAGCGCCTCGGTCTCGGGCCTGAAGAGCTTCACGCGGTCAATCCACGCCTCGTCTACGTCCGCGTCTCCGGCTGGGGCCAGACCGGCCCGTACCGCAACCGGCCGGGCTTCGGCAGCCTGGTCGAGGCGATGTCGGGCTTCGCCTCGAAGACGGGTTTTGCCGACAAGCCGCCGATCCTGCCCAACATGGCGCTGGCCGACATGGTCGCCGGCCTCCAGGGCGCCTACGCGGTGATGGTCGCCCTGCGGGCTGCGGCCGCCGGCGGCGCGGGCCAGGTGGTCGACGTCTCGCTGCTGGAGCCGCTGTTCTCCACCCTCGGACCGGACGTGGCCATCGCCCGCGTGACCGGCCGGGCGCCCTCGCGGGTCGGAAACCGCACCTCGATCTCGTCGCCGCGCAACATCTATCCGACGAAGGACGGCGCCTGGGTGGCGCTCTCGGCCTCGACGCAAGGTATGTGCGAGCGCCTGTTCCGGGCGATCGGGCGGCCCGACATGATCGAGGACCCGCGCTTCCGCAGCAATTCCGACCGCCTCGACAACGCCGACCAGGTCGACGCCGTGGTCGGCGCCTTCATCCAGGCGATGGACCTCGACGCGGCGATCCGCTTCTTCGAGGCGGCCGAGGTCACGGTCGGCCCGGTCTACGACGCGGCCCAGATCGTCCACGATCCCCACGTGATCGGGCGCGAGGTGGTGGTCGAGATGGAGGACCGCGACCTCGGCGCGCTCCCGATGCACGCCGTCTCGCCACGCCTCTCCGGCACGCCCGGCGTGATCCGCTCCCCCGCCCCCGATCTCGGCCAGCACCTGGACGAGATCCTGGAGCGCATCGGCTACGACGCGGCGGCCCGGCGCCGGCTCGCCGAGGAGGACGTGACGTGAACTGGGCCGAGATCGGGACCTTCCTGTTCATGCCGGCCGACGCAATGCGCATGGTGGAGGGTGCCCACAGGCGCGGGGCCGGCGCGATCATCCTCGACCTGGAGGACGCGATCGCGCCCTCGAACAAGGATGCCGCCCGCGCGCGGCTTTCCGCCTCGGTCGCGGTTCTGGCCGGGCACGGCCTCGTCACGGTGGTGCGGGTCAACAACGACCCTGCCCGGCTGATCGACGACCTCCGCGCGGCGGCCCTTCCGGGCGTCCACGCCGTCATCCTGCCCAAGGTCGCGACGGCGGCGTTCTGCCACTACGTGGACGGGGCGCTGGCGGCGGCCGAGCGCGCCGCCGGCCTGCGGGAGGGGTCGATCGGCCTCGTCGCGGCGATCGAGCATCCGGCCGCGATGCGGTCGCTCGATGCGATCGCGGCCGCGACGCCGCGGATCGTGGCGCTGGGCTTCGGCTCCGAGGACTACGCCTCGGCGATCGGCACCAGGGCGACCCTCGAGTCGATGGCGATGCCGGCGCAAGCCATCGCCATCGCCGCCCGCGGCCGGGGCCTCGCCGTCCTCGGGGTGCCGGGCTCGGTGGGCATCATCGACGACGCGGAGGCCTTCAAGGCGCTGGCTCGGTCGGCCGCCGCCTTCGGCTATACCGGCATCCTCTGCATCCACCCGCGGCAGGTGGCGCTCGCCGACGAGGCCCTGGCGCCTTCCGCAGACGCGGTCGCCCGGGCCGGCCGGATCGTGGCCGCCTTCGACGCGTCGCTGGCGGGCGGCGGCGGGGCGGTCGCGGTGGACGGGCTCATGATCGACGCGCCCGTCGCCATGCAGGCCCGGCGCGTCCTCGCCCTGGCGCAGCGGACCCGCCGCGGCGAGCGGGAGCCCGGATGAGCAGGGTCGTTCGCGCCCCTCCGGCTCACGCCTCGCGCAGCATCTCCAGTTCCAGCCAGCGCTCCTCGGCGGCCGAGAGTTCGGTCTCCGCCTGGGCCAGCATGCCGGAGGCCTTCTCGAAGCGGGCCGGGTCGCGGGCGTAGAGGTTCGCGTCCGCCAGGATGGTCCTGAGCTGTGCGATGGCGCCTTCGAGCTTCTCTATCCGGGCCGGCAGGGTCTTCAACTCGTGCTGGTCCTTGAAGCCGAGCCTGGGCCTGCCCGGCGGCAGGCCGGCGGCGGGCGGTCTTTCACGGGGCTCCGCCTTCGCCTTGGCCGGGGCGGTCCGCGCCTGGATGCCGGCGCCGCGCTGGGTGACCATGTCGGTGTAGCCGCCGGCATACTCGACCCAGCGCCCCTCCCCTTCCGCCACCAGAACGCTGCCGACCACGCGGTCGAGGAAGTCGCGGTCGTGGCTGACCAGGATCAGGGTGCCGGCATACTCGCCGAGCATCTCCTGCAGCAGGTCGAGGGTTTCCAGGTCGAGGTCGTTGGTCGGCTCGTCCAGCACCAGGAGGTTGGCGGGCTGCGCCAGGGCGCGGGCGATCAGCAGCCGGTTGCGCTCGCCGCCCGAGAGCACCGACACGGGCGTGCGCGCCTGTTCGGGGGCGAACAGGAAGTCCTTGAGGTAGCCGATGACGTGCCGGCTCACCCCGTTCACGGTCACGCTGTCGCCGCGCCCGCCCGTGAGCACGTCGGTGACGGTCTGGCCGGGCTCCAGCACGGCCCGCGCCTGGTCGAGCAGCATCAGCTTGAGGTTGGTGCCCTGGGCCACGCTGCCCGAATCGGGGGCGAGCTTGCCGGTGAGCAGGTTGATCAGGGTGGTCTTGCCGGCACCGTTCGCGCCGACGATGCCGAGGCGATCCCCGCGCATCACCCGCAGGGACAGGTCGTCGACGATGCGCCGCTCGCCGTAGCTCTTGCCGGCCCCCTTGGCCTCCACGACGAGGGCGCCCGACGCCTCCGCCTCGCCGGCCTGCATGGTGACGCTTCCGACCGGGCGGCGGTCGTCCCGGCGCTCCTTGCGCAGGGCGTGGAGGTTGCCCAGCCGCCGCACGTTGCGCTTGCGCCGGGCGGTGACGCCGTAGCGCAGCCAGTGCTCCTCGTCGGCGATCTTGCGGTCGAGCTTGTGCCGGTCGCGCTCCTCCTCCTCGAAGAAGGCGTCGCGCCAGGCTTCGAAGCCGGAAAAGCCCTGCTCGATCCGCCGGGTCACGCCCCGGTCGAGCCAGACCGTGGCCCGGGACAGGGCCGAGAGGAAGCGCCGGTCGTGGCTGATCAGGACCAGGGCCGCGCGGACGTTGCGCAGCTCCGATTCGAGCCACTCGATCGCGGGCAGGTCGAGGTGGTTGGTGGGCTCGTCCAGCAGCAGCACGTCGGGCTCGGGGGCGAGCGCCTGGGCCAGCGCCGCCCGCCGCCCCTCGCCGCCCGAGAGGCGCGCCGGGTCCTCTTGGCCGGTGAGCCCGAGGCTTTCCAGCAGGTAGCGGGCGCGGTGGTTGGCGTCGCCCGGCTGGAGGCCGGACTCCACGAAATCGAGGGTGGTCGAGAAGCCCGAAAAATCCGGCTCCTGGGCGAGGTAGCGGATCGTGGTGCCGGGCTGGAGGAAGCGCACGCCCCGGTCCGGCTCGACGAGGCCGGCCGCGATCCGCATCAGGGTGGACTTGCCGGAGCCGTTGCGACCGACGAGGCAGGCCCGCTCGCCCGGCGCGATGGTGAGGTCTGCGCCCTCGATCAGGGGCGTGCCCCCGAAGGTGAGAGCGACGCCTTGGAGGGTGAGGAGGGGAGGAGCGGCCATGCGCGGGCTTATGGCAGCGCGCGCATGGCATCACAATTGAGGTTCAGGCCGTGGGGTTGGCCGGTCCCGGCGGCGAGATCTCCGGGGCGCCGCCCGGATCGTTGATCGGGATCTCGGGCGGATGGATTCCCGGCGCCTCGGTCGGCGTCCGGCCGGGGATCTCCGGGCCGGGGCCGGGGGTCGGCACCACGGGCGGGTCGTACGGGGTATCGGGGGTGGGCGCCGGCTGGGGCGGAACTTCCGGAATCGCGCCGGGGTCGGCCATGGGATACGCTCCTCACACGGATTGCGCCGCTTTGGACGAGGCGGCGCTTGCCCGGCAACGGCGCCTCGCGCCATGAGTTCCGCCGATGGGTTCCGCGGCTACTTCTTGGTCAGGAGCAGGTTGCCCTCCTTGCCGACCGATTTCTGGATCTGCTCGGCAAACAGCGCCAGCAGGAACGGCAGGCGCACCTCCACGCGCACGCTCTCCTGCCCCACGTCGACGGCGCCGTCCACGTTCTGGGTCAGCGCCGAGAGGGCGAAGTCGAGCCGGTCGCCGGTCCAGGCCAGGTTGTTGACGGTGATGCCGTACTTCTGGAGCAGTGTCCGTCCCTGCTCGACGCTGGACTCGATGCGGCGGCGCGCCTCCTCGCGGCCGATGTCGTGCGGAACGTCGATGATGAGGGGCTTTGCCATGGTGTGAGCGACCGTCTCCCGTGTTGCGGGAGACAGATGGGGCCGGCCGGGCGCGCAGGCAACGCCGGCCGGCCCGGGCTCAGCCGAAGTCCGTCAGTTCAGGACCTGGAGCGAGACGTAGCTCGTCCCGCCCATGCCCAGCGCCCGGGCCGAGCCGCGGGACAGGTCGATGATGCGCCCGCGCACGAAGGGGCCGCGATCGTTGATCCGGACCACCACCGCGCGCCCGGTGCGCTTGTTCTCGACGCGGACCCGCGTGCCGAAGGGCAGGCTGCGATGCGCGGCCGTCATCCCGTTCGGGTTGAAGCGCTCGCCGCTCGCGGTCCGATGCCCGCTGCCGTACCAGGACGCCCCTCCGCTCTGGGCCGCGGCCGGAAGGCTCGCGGCGGACAGGCTCGCGGCAGTCGCGAGAACGGTGGCGGCTTTCCGGAAGACAGGCTTCGAGGTCATTCGCAATCCCTTGTATTGTTGACGACGGCGGCGCCAATCGAGGGAGATGCGGGCCAAAATGAGACGCGTATTTTTTGTGGCGGATGTTCACATTTGTGGCGACATCGCCCAAAAATCTGAACATTCGCCGCACGTAGTAATTCTCAAGCATTGATTATTTTGCAGCCACAGCCCTGCACAGGCCGATTACCTTTGGCGATTGCTTTTGCAGGCGGTTCGGCCGCGCGTTGAAATAGCCTGCGCGCGCCGCAGATCTGCACACAGCGAAACCCTGCCCCGCACCGGACGCCACAGCTTGGGCGGCCGACCTGCGATCGACGGGACTCAAATCACGGTGAACGATCGCGTCAGTCTATCCGGCACCGCACGGCCCACGGGAACGGCATGACAGGCTTGTAAGGCCGACGGGAGGACGCTCCGAGCGGGTTCGGCGCCCCCTGCACTGCCCCGCACGGGCGACCCGGCAAAAACTGCAGCCCCAAACCGGGACGCATTCTTCGGGACCCGACAACCCGACCTTTACCCTAACGGGGCCATGGTCTGCCGGTCAGTCGCGTAACCGGTGTTTGTCATGGCTTCCCCGCGTACCGTGGTCGCCGGCGCCGCCGCCCGGAAACAGGTCTCGCATACCGGGCGATCTGCGCCGGCGCCACGGATGGGTTTCGTACCCAGCCAGCAGCGTCTCCCCCTCGACGAGGTCCTCGTCGGCGATTGCATCGCCGCGATGAACGCCCTGCCCGCGGGCAGCGTCGACTGCGTCTTCGCCGACCCGCCCTACAACCTCCAGCTCGGCGAAGCTTCGCTGCTGCGGCCGGACCAGAGCCGGGTCGACGCCGTGGACGACGCCTGGGACAAGTTTTCCAGCTTCGCGAGCTACGACACCTTCACCCGCGAATGGCTTTCCGCCTGCCGCCGGGTGATGAAGCCGAACGCGACCCTCTGGGTGATCGGGTCGTACCACAACATCTTCCGCGTCGGCAGCGCGTTGCAGGATCTTGGTTTCTGGATTCTCAACGACATCGTCTGGCGCAAGGCCAACCCGATGCCGAACTTCCGCGGCAAACGCTTCACCAACGCGCACGAGACCCTGATCTGGGCCTCGCGCTCGGCCGAGTCGAAGGGCTACACCTTCCATTACGAGGCGCTGAAGGGGGGCAACGAAGACCTCCAGATGCGCTCGGACTGGTTCATCCCCCTCTGCACCGGCGACGAGCGCCTGAAGGGCGCGGACGGCCACAAGGTCCACCCGACCCAGAAGCCCGAGGCGCTGCTCGCCCGCACCCTGCTCTCGGCCACCAATCCCGGCGACGTGGTGCTCGACCCGTTCTTCGGGACCGGCACCACCGGCGCGGTGGCCAAGCGCCTCGGGCGCCGCTTCATTGGCATCGAGCGCGAGACCGTCTACGCCGAGGCGGCCCGCGCCCGGATCGCGGGCGTCGTGCCGCTGTCGCAGGCGTCCCTCCTGGTGTCTCCGGCCAAGCGCGCCGAGCCGCGGGTGCCGTTCCTCAGCGTGGTCGAGGCCGGGCACATCCGCGCGGGCGAGGTGCTCACCGACGAGCGCCGCCGCTTCAAGGCCACCGTGCGGCCGGACGGGCAGCTCGGAATCGGTCCCGTGGTCGGCTCGATCCACAAGATCGGCGCCCTGGTCCAGGGCCTGCCCGCCTGCAACGGCTGGACCTTCTGGCACGCCGAGCGCGGGGGCAAACCCCTGGTGATCGACGCCTACCGCACGGAACTCCGCGCCGCGATGGGTGCCGCCGGCTGATCCGCGGGCCTCTACTCCCCCTTGTGGGGAGGTGTGGGTGGTGCAGAAGGCACCGGACCGCTCGATCCTGAACCACCCCCACCCCTGACCCCTCTCCACAAGGGGGAGGGGAACCGCGTTCCGGATCAACGCTTCTTCCCAAGCCCCGGCCGCCTCGCCGCGCGCTTGCGCGGCGGCTGCGGGCTTGCCGCCATCTCGGGCTCGCCCTCGATCATCTCGTCCGGCTCCGGCGGCCTCGGCACCTCCCGCGGCTTGGGCTTGGGCACCGGGCGGAAACTCGGCCGCGGCTCCGGGCCGGGCATGGAATCCTGCGCCTCGACGGCCATGAGCAGCGGCATCGGCGGGGGCTCGCGCTTGGGGCGACCGCGAGGTTTGGGCTCGGGCTTGGGGTCGAAGGCGTGGGCCAGCACCTTCCTCATCAGGCCGGGCAGCGGCTCTTCCTCCATCCGGCTGCGCGGGGTGAAGCGCATGCCCGCGGGTGCCTGCGTCGACAGGCTCACACGGGCTGAGAACACCGTCAGCTCCAGGGGAAAATGGGTGAAGCCGTGCCGCACGAGGCCCGGCAGGCGGGTCCAGCGGGCGTCGAGCGGCGCGTCGAGGAGGGCGGCCGCCGCGTCGTAATCCGGTTCCCAGGCGCTGGTCGGCGGCTCGGCCATGTTGCCCAGCAGGCCCTCCGGCGGGCGGGTGCGCAGGAGGATTGCCTCGTCGCCGGTGCGGATCGCGACGAAGGCGGCGCCACGGCGCAGCATGCCCTTCACCGCCTTGAGCTTGCGCGGGAAGGTCTCCTGCGTGCCCAGATGCCGGGCCCGGCAGGGCATCATCCACGGGCACAGGGCGCAGGCCGGGCGCCGGGGCGTGCAGATGGTGGCGCCGAGGTCCATGACGGCCTGGGCGAAGTCGCCGGGCCGGTCGGCCGGCACCAGTGCCTGCGTCAGGCGCCGGATCTCGGGGCGGCTGCCCGGCAGGGGCGCCTCGATGGCAAAGAGCCGGCTCATCACCCGCTCGACGTTGCCGTCGACCGCGGCCTCCTGCCGGTCGAAGGCGATGGCCGCGATCGCGCCCGCCGTGTAGGCGCCGATGCCCGGCAGCTTGCGCAGGGATTCGGCGGTGTCGGGGAAGCGGCCGGCCTCGGCCACCGCCTTGGCGCAGGCGTGCAGGTTGCGGGCGCGGGAATAGTAGCCGAGCCCGGCCCAGGCCGACATCACCGCCTCCTCGGGCGCCGCCGCCAGGGAGGCCACGTCGGGAAAGCGCGCCAGGAATTTTTCGAAATAGGGGCGCACGGCCGCGATCGTGGTCTGCTGCAGCATCACCTCCGAGAGCCAGACCCGGTAGGGGTCCGGCACCGCGCCGGGGAGCGCCCGCCAGGGCAGGACGCGGCGGTGCCGGTCGTACCAGACGAGGAGGTCGACGGCCCGCGGGGCCGGTTCTGTCGCGTCGGGCATGGGCATCGGTGGGAGGCTTAGAGCCGTTCCCGATCGCGTTGCAATCGGGAACGTCTCCAGGCTTTTGTCCGACACGCGCTCTCTCTCGCCGAACCGGTATCCACGTCGACGCAGAGCGCTCCGGCCGGAAGGCGCGGGGCAGCGAAAGCGCTCCCGTTGCCGCTCCTCTTACGCTATGCTCGCAGCCTCACAGGCCGGGGTCCCCGAGAACGATGGCGCGCGTCAAACCGCTGGCCGAACTGATCGAGGGCTGCATCGGGCCGGCGTTCGCCGCCCAGGGCTTCGCCTCGACCGACATCCTCGCGGCCTGGCCCGACATCGTCGGCGAGCGGCTCTCCCGCTACTGCCGCCCCTCGAAACTCGAATGGCCCTGCCGCCGGCGCCAGGGCACCGAGGCGCCCGATTCCGGCACCCTGGTGGTGCGGGTGGAGGGCGTGTTCGCGATCGAATTGCAGCACCTCGCGCCGGTGGTGATCCAGCGCATCAACGCCCATTACGGCTGGGCCTGCGTCGGCCGCATCGTCATGCAGCAGGACCGGATCGGCACCCGCAGCCGGCCCGCGATCCCCGAGAGCATCGATCCCGTACGGCGCGGCGAGGTGGCGCAGGCGGTGGCGCGAATCGAGCACGACGGACTGCGGGACGCCCTCGACCGCCTCGGCCTCGCTGTCGTCGCCACGGGGCCGAAGGGATCGTCGCGGTGAGGCGGGAGGCCGGTTTCGGCGCTCCCGCCTGCGAGTCGGATCAGAAGAAGCGGTAGAAGCGCGGGCGGTAGTAATAGTGCCGCCGATAGTAGCGCGGCCGGTAATAGTATCTCCTGCGGTAGTAGCGGGGGCGGTAGAAGCGCCGCCGGACGTAGTAGCGCCGGTAGTACCGCGCTGCCTCGGCGGCCGGAGCCGGCATGGCGGCCGTGACGCCGGCAGCCATGGGCGGAGCCGCTTCGGCGGTGGGCGCGGCGGCGAGGCCGATCCCGAAACAAAGGCACAGAGCGAGTATTGCTTTCCTGAGCACGTCACCCTCCCGGGTTCGTCGAAACGACTCGGCGTTCTGCCGAAATCTGTGTTTCGACGGGCGAAAGGTGTCGATGCCCCGTATTGTCCTGTCAAGCGCGCAGGCTGCGCAGGGTGCACGGCGCCGGGCTTCCTGTCATGGCCGCCCGCGACGGGCGAATCCGCCGCCTTGCCAGGATGCGCCCGCGCGATTACCGCAGCCTCCGAGACGGACCGATACCAGCAGCGGAGCCAGTCACGGCCATGATCACGCGGCGCGACGCCTTGAAAGTCACCGGCCTCGCCATCGGCGCGGCGGTCATCCTGCCCAAGCTCGGGCTCCCGGCCCTGGCCCAGAGCGCGGACCTCGCCGGGCTGATGCAGCCGGGCCCGCTCGGCGACGTCTGGCTCGGGCCGAAGGACGCCAAGGTCACGATCATCGAGTACGCCTCGATGACCTGCTCCCACTGCGCCGCCTTCCACCGGACCACGTGGCCGGCCCTCAAGGAGCGCTACGTCGACACCGGCAAGGTGCGCTTCACCCTGCGCGAGTTCCCCCTCGACCCGCTGGCCACCGCCGCCTTCATGCTGGCCCGCTGCGACGGCGACGCGAAGTACTACCCCATCACCGACCTGCTCTTCGACCAGCAGCAGGCCTGGGCCTTCCAGCCCAAGCCCGTGGACGCCCTGGAGCAGATGCTGCGGCAGGCCGGGTTCTCGAAGGAGAAGTTCGAGGCCTGCCTCAAGGACCAGAAGATCTACGCCGCGGTCAACGGCGTGAAGCAGCGCGGGATGGACACCTTCAAGGTCGATTCGACGCCGACCTTCTTCATCAACGGCGAGCGCTACAAGGGCGAGATGACCATCGAGGGGATGGAGGCCGTGATCAAGCCGATCCTCGGTGCCTGACGGACCATCCGCAAAACCTGCCGGACGGGGCTCGGGCGGAACGCGCGAAACGCGAAATAGCCCAATGCCGGCAACGGTTTAATAGGTGATGCGGTCGCCTTGACACCCAAGGTGGGCGAAACTATGGTGCGCCGCGCTTGAAGGGGGCCAACCAGCCGATCCCGATCCTCTCGCCGATGTGAGTTCTCGCCGTGAGCGGCAACGACGCAAGGGACGAGGGGAACGACGGTCGGGTGCCGCCGGACAGCGAACTCTCCGCGAGGCTCAGACGTCTCGAGTCGCAGATCGACCGGAAGCGGCCGCCGGCCGCGCCCGGAACGTCGGCGGGCTCCAAGCCGTCGAACGGGCGCTCCTCCCTCGGGCAGGCCATGACGCTCTCCACGGAGTTCGTCGCGGGCGTGATCGCGGGCGGGATACTCGGCTGGATCGTCGACCATGTCTTCGGGACCAAACCCTGGGGCCTGATCGTCCTCCTGATGCTGGGTTTCGTAGCCGGCGTCTTCAACGTGATGCGGGCGTCGGGCTTCTCCGGGGCGCGCTCCGGTCGGGACGGGTCGCCGGACGCGTGAGGGGCGACGGGTTTTTTGGATTGGCGGACCGGGACCGGGCCATGGGGCCCCCCGGCCACGACACGCGAGGGCGGTAGCAGGCATGGCGGGCAGTCTCGACCCGGCGCATCAGGTCGCCTTGCGACCGGACCCGATCCACCAGTTCGAACTCAAGTCGATCCTGCCGTTCGGGCATATCGGCAACCAGGAGATCGCCTTCACCCAGTCGGCGCTGTACATGTTCGCCGCCGTCGGCGTGATCGCGCTGCTGACCATCGTGGCCACGTCGAGCCGCTCGGTGGTGCCGGGGCGGATGCAGTCCCTGGCCGAGATCTTCTACGAGTTCATCGCCGACACCCTGCACCAGGCCACCGGCGACGGCGGCAAGCGCTTCATGCCGCTGGTGTTCTCCCTGTTCATGTTCGTGCTGATCCTGAACATGTTCGGGATGATCCCCTACGCCTTCGCCGTCACCAGCCACCTCGTCGTCACCTTCGGGCTCGCTGCCCTGGTGATCTCGGTGGTGGTGATCTACGGGGTGATGAAGCACGGCACCCACTTCTTCGGCCTGTTCGTGCCCCAGGGCGTGCCCAAGCCCCTGCTGGCGCTGCTGGTGCCGATCGAGGTGATCTCCTTCATCTCGCGGCCGATCAGCCTGTCGGTGCGTCTGTTCGCCAACGTGCTCGCCGGCCACATCGCGATGAAGATCTTCGCGTTCTTCGTCGTGGGCCTGCTTTCCGCGGGCGCCTGGAGCGTGCTATCGCCCCTCCCGCTGTTCCTGACGATCGCCCTCACCGCCCTCGAATTCCTCGTGGCGGCGCTTCAGGCCTACGTCTTCGCGACGTTGACGGCGATCTACCTCAACGACGCCCTTCACCCCGGCCACTGACGGCCGTCTCTTCCGCCGCAAACGAAGCCTTCGTTTCAAGACACCTATCAGGAGTTCTCCATGGATCCC
The DNA here is from genome assembly GCF_022179685.1 of Methylobacterium trifolii. Lineage (GTDB taxonomy): Bacteria > Pseudomonadota > Alphaproteobacteria > Rhizobiales > Beijerinckiaceae > Methylobacterium > Methylobacterium trifolii. The sequence goes on along the minus strand of NZ_BPRB01000127.1, from coordinate 1,337 downwards.
GTCGCTGCGAAGTACATCGGCGCCGGCCTCGCCTGCCTCGGCATGGCAGGCGCGGGCATCGGCCTCGGCAACCTGTTCGGCCAGTTCCTCGCCGGTGCCCTTCGCAACCCCTCCGCGGCCGACGGCCAGCGCGCCACCCTGCTCCTCGGCTTCGCGCTGACGGAAGCGCTCGGCATCTTCTCGCTGCTGATCGCCCTCCTCCTGCTCTTCGCCGTCTGATCCGGCTTTCTCGCGCCGTCGTCCGAGAGGGCGCGGCCCGCGGGGTCGGCCGGCGTCCGCGCCGGCCGGTCATCAAAGAGCGCTCCGCCTCGACGCTTCGTGGCGTGAGCGCTCCAGTTTTTTCCGATCTCCCACGGACGGGGCCATGGCGCAGCCGAACGCACTCACCACACCGCCTCCCGGCTCGGACGTCCACATGGTGCCCGCGCATGCCGCGGAACCCGCGCACGCCGCCGCATTCCCCCCATTCGAGACCCACACCTTCCTGGCCCAGCTGATCTGGCTGGCCCTGGCCTTCGGCCTGCTCTACTGGCTGATGGACAAGGTCGCCCTGCCGCGCATCCAGGCGATCCTGCACGATCGCGCCGCCCGGCTCTCGTCCGACCTCGACGAGGCGCAGCGCATGAAGTCGGAGGCCGACGCCGCGGGCGTCGCCTACGAAACCTCGCTGCGCGACGCGCAGGGCAAGGCCCGCGAGATCGCGCAGGGCACCCGCAACGAACTCGCCGCAGAGGCCGAGACCAAGCGCAAGGCCCTGGAGGCCGAGCTGAACCAGAAGCTCGCGGCCTCCGAGGCGACCATCCGCAGCCGCACGCAGGAGGCCATGGGCAACGTGCGCGCGATCGCGGGCGAGACCGCCTCGGCGATCGTGGAGCGGCTCACCGGACAGGCGCCCGACCAGGCGAGCCTGGACCGCGCCCTCGACACGACCGCGACCGCGCACTGAGACGGGACGACACGCCATGTTGATGACAGCGGAATTCTGGGTCGCGGTCGCCTTCCTGATCTTTGCCGGCATCGTCTGGAAGGTCGGCGGCTTCGGGATCATGACGAAGGGCCTCGACGGCCGGGCCAAGCGCGTGCGCCACGAACTCGACGAGGCCAAGCGCCTGCGTGAGGAGGCCGCCGCCGTGCTGGCCGACTACAAGCGCCGCCGCACGGAAGCCGAGCGCGAGGCGGAGGCGATCGTCGCCGGCGCCCGCGAAGAGGCACAGCGCGCCGCCGAGGAGGGCCACCAGCGCCTGAACGACTTCGTCGCCCGCCGCACCAAGGCGGCCGAGACCAAGATCGCGCAGGCCGAAGCTCAGGCCCAGGCCCAGGTTCGCGCAGCCGCAGCC
>NZ_BPRB01000126.1 GCF_022179685.1 Methylobacterium trifolii | reverse complement strand
GCGGCCAGCCACGAGGTTCTGATCACCCTGGAGGAGGGCTCGCGCGGCGGCTTCGGGGCGATGGTGCTGCATCTCCTGTCGGAGCGGGGCGTGCTCGACGCGATGCGGGTGCGGGTGCGGACCCTGACGCTGCCCGACCTGTACCAGGACCACGACAGCCCGGACAAGATGTACGCCGCAGCCGGCCTCGACGCCGACAGCATCGTCCGGAAGGTCGAGGAGACCCTGCCCGATCGCAAGGAGAGCCGCTCACGCCTGCGCCTCGCCTGAGGGGCTGAGGCTCTCCCCAACCTTGCCGGACGGGCGTTTCGGTGACACAAGCCCGCATGTTGCAATGCAGCGGTCGGTTCCCGGCCGTTCTCGATTCCCCGTGACGATCCCGAGCGAGATGGAAGAGGCGACCCCTACCGGCCCCTCCGAGCCTGGACCCGTGCTGATCACCGGCGCGAGCGGGTTTTTGGGACCGGCCCTGGTCGACGTGTTCCGCAACGCGGGCTTCCCGGTGCGCATCCTCGTGCGCGCCACGAGCCCGCGCACCAACCTGACCTGGACCGACGTCGAGATCGCGGAAGGCGACATGCGCGATCCGGCCGCCGTCACTGCGGCGATGCGCGGCCAGCGCTACCTGATCCACGCCGCGGCCGATTACCGGCTCTGGGCGCCGGACATGGAAGAGATCGTCCGCACCAACCGCGACGGCACCCGCACCCTGATGCGCGCGGCCCTCGACGCGGGCGTTGAGCGGGTGGTCTATACGTCGAGCGTGGCCACCATCAAGCCGCCGGACGACGGGGTGACGCCCTCCGACGAGACCCGCCCGCTGACGCCCGAGACCGCCATCGGCGCCTACAAGCGCAGCAAGGTCGTGGCCGAGCGCGTGGTCGAGGAGATGGTCGCCCGCGACCGCCTGCCCGCGGTGATCGTCAACCCGTCGACGCCGATCGGCCCCCGCGACGTGAAGCCCACGCCCACGGGCCGCATCATCCAGGAGGCGGCGCGCGGCAAGATGCCGGCCTTCGTCGACACCGGCCTCAACCTCGCCCACGTGGACGACGTGGCCGCCGGGCACCTGCTGGCCCTGCGCAAGGGCCGGATCGGCGAGCGCTACATCCTGGGCGGCGAGAACGTCCTGCTGTCGCAGATGCTGGCCGACATCGCCGCCCTCGTCGGCCGGAAGGCCCCGACCGTGAACCTGCCCCGCGGCGTGGTCTATCCGATAGCCTTCTTCTCGGAACTCGCCGCGCGCTTTACCGGCCGGCAGCCCTTCGCCACCATCGACGGCATCCGCATGTCCCGCTACCGGATGTTCTTCTCCGACGCCAAGGCGCGCGCCGAACTCGGCTACACCGCGCGGCCCTATCGCGAAGGCCTGTCCGACGCGATCACGTGGTTCCGCGGCGCGGGATATCTGCGGTGAGCACGACCCTCGAGACCGCCACCGCCGCCCGCTCCGGCAAGGGCGCCCGCGACGAGAACTTCCCCGTCGCCTCGCACCTGATCCATCCCCGCCACCGGGGCGCGATCCTGTCGTTCTACGACTTCGTGCGCGCGGGCGACGACGTGGCCGACCACACCGGCCTCTCGCCCGAGCGCAAGCTCGAACTCCTCGACGGCCTGGCCGACGCGCTGACCGGCGCCGGCCCCGCCGACCCGGAGGCCGCGCCGCTGAAGGCGGAACTGGCCGCGCGCGGCCTGCCCCCGCTGCATGCTCTCGAACTCCTCGACGCCTTCCGCATGGACGCGCGCAAGACCCGCTACGCCGACTGGGACGAGCTGATCCACTATTGCCGCTACTCTGCGATGCCGGTGGGGCGCTACGTGCTCGACGTGCACGGGGAGGACCCGGCCCGCGTCTGGGCGGCCTCGGACGCGATCTGCGCCGCCCTCCAGATCGTCAACCACCTCCAGGATTGCGGCAAGGATTTTCGCGACCTCGACCGGGTCTACGTCCCCCAGGACGCCCTCGAGCGGCACGGGGCCAGCGTCGCGATGCTGGGCGAGGCCAAGGCCACGCCGCAGCTGCGCGCCGTGATCCGCGAGCTGGCCGAGCGCACGCTCACGCTGCTCGATGCGGGCGCCGTGCTGCCCGACCTGATCGACGACCTGCGCCTGTCCCTGGAGATCGCCGCCATCCACCGGCTGGCCGTCGTCCTCTGTCGCGGCCTGCTGGAGCGCGACCCGCTCTCCGAGAAGGTCCACCACGGCAAGGCCGCCTTCGCCCTGACGGCGCTCGGCGGCATCACCTCGACCCTCGCCCGGCGTCCCTTCCGTGGGCGCACCGTGCGGGCACAACGCGCCGGAGCCCGGCCATGAGCGCAGGCGCCAGCCCTGTTCATGAGGCTGCCGAGGAGGCCCCTGCCCTGCCGGCGGCCGGCTCCTCGTTCTACACCGCCATGCGGCTGCTGCCGAAGGAGCGGCGCGAGGCGATGTACGCCGTCTACGCCTTCTGCCGCGCGGTGGACGACGTGGCCGACGACGGCGGCCCGGCGGAGACGCGCGCGGCCGAACTCGACCGCTGGCGCGCCGACATCGACGGGCTCTATGCCGGACGGCCGGTGGCGCGGGTGCGCGACCTCGTGGTGCCGGTGCAGCGGTTCGACCTCAAGCGCGCCGATTTCCACGCCGTGATCGACGGCATGGCGATGGACGCCTTCGAGGACATCGTCGCCCCCGACGAGGCGACCCTGGACCTCTATTGCGACCGGGTCGCCAGCGCGGTCGGGCGGCTCTCGGTGCGCATCTTCGGCCTGCCCGAGGAGGACGGCATCCGCCTGGCTTGGCACGAGGGCCGCGCTCTCCAGCTCACGAACATCCTGCGCGACATCGACGAGGACGCCGACCGCGGCCGCCTCTACCTTCCCCGCGAGAAGCTGGAGGCCATCGGGCTCACCGACCCGACGCCGGGGGAGGCCATCGCCCATCCCCGCATCGGCGAGGTCTGCGCCGCCTTGGCCGAGGAGGCGCAGGCGCATTACCACGCCACCTGGGCCATCATCCGCCGCAATGCCCGCCGGGCCACCAAGGCGCCCCGCCTGATGGCGGCGGCCTACCGCCTCTACCTCGACGCGCTCCTCGCCCGCGGCTGGGCGCCGCCGCGGGCCAGGGTCAAGCCGAGCAAGCTCAGGCTCGTCGCGGTCGCATTACGGCACGGGATCGTCTGATGGGAACGGTCCACGTCGTCGGTGCCGGGCTCGCCGGGCTCTCCGCGGCCGTCTCGCTCGTTGAGGGCGGCGCGCGCGTCGTCCTGCACGAGGCGGCCAAGCAGGCCGGCGGCCGCTGCCGCTCCTACTACGACCCCAGCCTCGGGCTGGAGATCGACAACGGCAACCACCTGCTGCTCTCGGGCAATGCCGACGCCCTCGGGTTTCTGCGCAGCGTGAACGCGCCGGACGACGCCCTGACCGGCCCGGCCGAGGCCGCCTTCGACTTCGCCGACCTCGAATCGGGCGAGCGCTGGACGCTGCGCCCCAATGCCGGCCGGGTGCCGTGGTGGGTGCTGAGCAAGGCCCGGCGCGTCCCCGGCAGCCGCGCGGCCGATTATCTCGCCCCGCGCTCCATCCTGCGCGCCGCCGCCGGCAAGGGGGCGGGCCTGGGCGGCACCATCGGCGCCAGCATGGCCTGCGAGGGCGACCTCTACCGCCGCCTCTGGCACCCGGTGCTGCTGGCCGCCCTCAACACCGATCCGGCAGAGAGCGACGTGGGGCTCGCCGCCACGATCCTGCGCGAGACCCTGGGCGCCGGGGGCCGGGCCTGCCGCCCGCTGGTGGCGGTCAAGGGCCTCTCCTACGCCTTCGTCGACCCGGCCCTGCGCCACCTCGCGTCGCGCGGCGGCACGGTCCGGTTCGGGCGGCGCTTGCGCGGCCTCGGCCTCGGGGTTGGCCGGATCGAGCGCCTGGACTTCGCGGACGGGCCGGAGGCGATCGGCCCCGGTGATTCGGTGGTGCTGGCCCTGCCCCCGTGGGTGGCGGCCGACCTGCTGCCGGATCTCGCCGCGCCGAAGGCGTTCCGCTCCATCGTCAACGCGCATTTCGCACAGGTGCCGAAGCCCGGCAGCCCATTGGTTCTCGGCGTGGTGAACGGGCTGACGGAGTGGCTTTTCGCCTATCCCGACCGGTATTCGGTGACGATCAGCGGGGCCGACAGGCTGCTCGACGTGCCCCGCGAGGACCTGGCCAAGCAGATCTGGGCCGAGATCGCGCGGCTCGGCAATCTTGCGCCGGAACTGCCAAGCTGGCAGATCGTCAAGGAGAAGCGGGCGACCTTCGCCGCGACGCCGGCCGAGGCCGCGCGCCGCTCCGGAGCCACGACCGCCTACGAGAATCTCGTCCTGGCAGGAGACTGGACCGCGACCGGTCTGCCATCGACGATCGAGGGAGCGATCCGTTCAGGAAAAACCGCCGCGCGCGTTCTCGCGTGCGGGCCGGCACGCGAGCGCGGTGCCGCTTGATGCATACGGCCGTCCAGGCGGACGGTCGGCGAGACACGCAGACGGCCGCAACGACGCGGCCGCTTGAGGCGAGGACGATGCGAGAGGCTCTGAACAAGGTCGAGGCGCTGCAGCGCCCGAAGACGCAGGGAATCACCCTGGACGCGGTCGACCGCGGCGTGGCCCAGGCCACGCGGGCGTTGACGGCGCTGGCGCACGGGGACGGGCACATCTGCTTCGAGCTGGAGGCGGATGCGACCATCCCTTCCGAGTACATCCTGTTCCACCAGTTCCGCGACAGCAAGCCCCCCGCGGGCCTGGAGCAGAAGATCGGCAACTACCTGCGCCGCACGCAGGAGAAGCACGGCGGCTGGGCCCTCGTCCACGAGGGGCCGTTCGACATGAGCTGCACCGTGAAGGCCTACTTCGCCCTCAAGATGATCGGCGACGACATCGAGGCGCCGCACATGCGCCGGGCCCGCGAGGGCATCCTCGCCCGCGGGGGGGCCGCCAACGCCAACGTCTTCACCCGCTTCCTGCTGGCCCTCTACGGCGAGGTGCCGTGGACGGCGGTGCCGGCGATGCCCGTCGAGGTGATGTTCCTGCCGAAGTGGTTCCCGTTCCACCTCGACAAGGTGAGCTACTGGGCCCGCTGCACCATGGTGCCGCTCTTCGTATTGCAGGCCACCAAGCCGCGGGCGAAGAACCTGCGCGGCATCCATATCGGGGAGCTGTTCCTCACGCCTCCCGAGAGCGTGCGCCGCTGGCCGGGCAGCCCGCACGCCACCTGGCCCTGGACGCCGATCTTCGGCTTCATCGACCGGGTGCTGCAGAAGACCGAGAACCACTTCCACAAGGGCCTGCGCCGGCGCGCCATGGAGAAGGCCCGCGCCTGGGTCAGCGAGCGCCTGAACGGCGAGGACGGGCTCGGCGCGATCTTCCCGGCCATGGTCAACACCGTGCTGATGTACGAGGTGATGGGCTACGCCTCCGACCATCCGCAGGTGCGGGTGGCGTGCGACGCCATCGAGAAGCTCGTCGTCGTCAAGGCGAACGAGGCCTACGTGCAGCCCTGCGTCTCCCCGGTCTGGGATACGGCGCTGGCGAGCCACGCCCTGCTGGAGGCCGGCGGCGGCGAGGCCGAGGGCTACGCCCGCGGCGGCCTGGACTGGCTCGTGCCCCGCCAGGTGCTCGACATCGCCGGCGACTGGGCGGCGACCAAGCCGAACGTGCGCCCCGGCGGCTGGGCCTTCCAGTACGCCAACGCCCACTACCCCGACCTCGACGACACCGCCGTGGTGGTGATGGCGATGGACCGGGCCATGCGCCAGCACGGGCTGGTGGCCGACATGCCGGACTACACCACGGCCATCGCCCGCGCGCGGGAATGGGTCGAGGGCCTCCAGTCGAAGGACGGGGGCTGGGCGGCGTTCGATGCCGACAACAACCACATGTACCTCAACCACATCCCGTTCTCGGACCACGGCGCCCTGCTCGATCCGCCGACCGCAGACGTGACCGCCCGCGTGGTCTCGATGCTGGCCCAGCTCGGCGAGACCCGCGCCACGTCGACGGCGCTCGATCGGGGCGTGACCTACCTCCTGAACGACCAGGAGGAGGACGGGAGCTGGTACGGCCGCTGGGGCATGAACTTCATCTACGGCACCTGGTCGGTGCTCTGCGCCCTGAACGCGGCCGGCGTCGACCCGGCCTCCCCGGAGATCCGCCGCGCGGTGACCTGGCTCATCCGCATCCAGAACCCGGACGGCGGCTGGGGCGAGGACGCGTCGAGCTACAAGATCGACCCGGCCTTCGAGGCCGGCTCCTCCACCGCCTCGCAGACCGCCTGGGCGCTGCTCGCCCTGATGGCGGCGGGCGAGGCCGACGACCCGGCGGTGACGCGGGGCATCAACTTCCTGACCCGGACGCAAGGGGCGGACGGCTTCTGGAACGAGGAGCGCTACACCGCCACCGGCTTCCCGCGGGTGTTCTACCTGCGCTACCACGGCTACCCGAAGTTCTTCCCCCTCTGGGCCATGGCCCGCTACCGCAACCTCAAGCGCGGCAACAGCCGGCAGGTGGCCTTCGGGATGTGATCCGGCGGCCCCGACCCTCTCCGCAGAGCTACCGCACTCGCATATCTGGCGAGGCTGGCGGAGGAGGCGCGGGTCCCCTCTCCCGTGCGGGAGAGGGACAGGGTGAGGGATGCGACCTTTCCGGAGAGACCTGGGTCCCTCAGCCCAACCCTCTCCCGCACGGGAGAGGGAGCAGCCCAGCGCTTCGACCGACCTCTCCGACTCCCTTGCGCGGATGGGTGAACCCGGTAGCCCGCAGCGGGAGGGGGGAGCCGCATGAGCCGGGATTTGCTGCGGGATCGCACTCGATCCGTGGCTGTGCCGGCCGTAGTTCCCTGCGCTCCGTAGACTCATCCCCCACCAGAATGGGGAGATCGTCCGTCAGGATCTCGCATGCTCCCGATCCTCGCCGTCACTGGACTCGCCAAGGAGGCCCGCCTCGCCGCCGGGCCCGGTGTGGAGGCGGTCGGCGCCGGCGGCAGCCCGCAGCGGTTGCGGCTGCTCCTCGACGCGCGGCCCGAGCCCAGCTGCCGGGCCGTGGTCAGCTTCGGCATCGCCGGCGGCCTCGACCCGGCCCTGGTGCCCGGCGACGTGGTGCTCGGGACCGGAATCCGCGCCGGCGACCGGCGTTTTCCCACCGACGCTGCCGTCACGGGCGCCCTGGCGGAGCGGCTTCGGCGCCTCGATGCGCGCGTCGTGCAGGCCGACCTCGCGGGCGTCGACGCAGCCGTCCTGACGCTTGCAGGCAAGGCGTCGCTCCGGGCCGCGACGGGGGCGGCGGCCGTCGACATGGAGAGCCACGTCGCCGCGGCCTACGCCGCCCGGCACGGCCTGCCCTTCGCCGCCCTGCGCGTCGTCTGCGACCCGGCCGGCCGGGCGCTGCCGGCCTTCGTCGCCCACGCCCTGAAGCCCGACGGCGAGCCCGACATCCTGGCCGTCCTGTCGGCCCTGCTGCGGGGCAAGGCCCGGCCCGGCGAGCTGTTCCGCCTCGCCCGCGATTCGGCTGCGGCCTTCAAGGCCCTGTCCGCCTGCCGCCAAGCACTCGGCGAGGGTCTGGGCGTGCCGCCGGCGTAGGTGCCGGAACGTGATCGCTGCCGTCGGGATCGCGTGCCTGACTGCGCGACGGAGCGATGGAGGTGGCGTGATCGTCGCGCCGGACGGATGCCGTCAGCGCGGCACGTCGTCCACTCCGAAGTCGCGGCCCGCGTAGAGCACACGCAGGCTGGTCACGACGGCGGGCGCGATCCGAAACACGAGGACGATGCGACGCTCCATGGAGAGCGTCCGGATACCGGGCGCCAAGTCCCCGCGCGGGACACCGCGTTCGGGAAAATCAGCCAATCCCCGACATGTCCGTTCGATGCGCGCGACGTAGCCGCCCGCCCGCTCCAGACCGGATCGTTCCTCGATGTAGCGGTAGAGGTCGAAGAGGTCCGTTCGCGCCGCCGGATGGATGCGGACCTCATGCGTCACGTCCGGCGGCCTTCATCCGCGCCGCGTGATGCGCGCGCAGTTCGTCGAACACCTGATCCGCCGGAAGGCTCGGCCGTGGATCGTCGAGGGCGTCCCGGACCTTCTCGCGCAGCACGGCGTCGATGGCCGCCTCCTCGCGATCGAGCGCTCGCAGACCCGCGCGAACGACCTCGCTGACGCTGGCATAGGCTCCAGATTGCAGGCGTGCCTCCACGCGCTCCTGCATCTCACCGAGGGTAACGGTGACGGGTTTGCTCGTTCTCATGGTTCGATATTCCAAGGCTCGTTGCCCACCATCGCATATGACTTCGTCATACACGTCAACGTGACCCCGGCCGTGAACGCGAAAAGGGCCCGCCGCATCCCTGCGGCAGGCCCCTTCGATCATCGAGGCGCGGTGTCCCGCGCTGGACGTGTCAGGCCGCGGTGCGGTTGCGGGCCTCGCGCTTGGTGTCCACGCCCGAGGCTTTGATCTCGGACAGCTTCTGGGCGACGTTGCGCGAGAACACGAACTCGGCCGGGCGCTGGTTCTCCAGACTGACCTCGGGGGCCATGTCGCCCTCGGTCTTGATGCCGCGCAGCATCTGCACGATCGGCTTCCACGGCTTCTTCACCGAATCGACCACGGAGGAGGCCTCGTAGCCGGAATGCACCATGCAGTCGGCGCACTTCTCGTAGTTGCCGGTGCCGTAGGAATCCCAGTCCGTCTCCTCCATCAGCTCCTTGAAGGTGGCGGCGTAGCCCTCGCCCAGCAGGTAGCAGGGCTTCTGCCAGCCGAACACGGTGCGGGTCGGGTTGCCCCAGGGTGTGCAGTGGTAGGTCTGGTTGCCGGCCAGGAAGTCGAGGAACAGGCCCGACTGCTGGAAGGTCCACTTCTCGCGGCCCTTCTCCTTCCCGTGGCGGAAGACGCCGCGGAACAGGTCCTTGGTGGCCTTGCGGTTGAGGAAGTGCTGCTGGTCGGGGGCGCGCTCGTAGGCGTAGCCGGGGGAGACGGTGATGCCGTCGATGCCCATGCGGGTCACGCTGTCGAAGAAGTTCGCGATCTTCTCCGGCTCGGAGCCGTTGAAGAAGGTGCAGTTGATGGTGACGCGGAAGCCCATCTCCTTGGCCTTGGCGATGGCCGCCACGGCCTTGTCGTAGACGCCGCGCTGGCACACCGACTTGTCGTGCATCGCCTCGTCACCGTCGAGGTGGATCGACCAGGTGAAGTAGGGCGACGGCTTGTACTCCTTGATCTTCTTCTCGAGGAGCAGCGCGTTCGTGCACACGATCGCGAACTTCTTCTGCGCGATGATGCCTTCCACGATCTGCGGCAGATCCTTGTGGAGAAGCGGCTCGCCGCCGGCGATCACGACCACGGGTGCACCGCACTCGCGCACGGACTCGAGGGCGTCGGCCACCGGCAGGCGCTTGTTGAGGATCTCGTCCGGGTAATCGATCTTGCCGCAGCCCGCGCATGCGAGATTGCAGCGGAACAGAGGCTCCATCATCATCACGAGCGGATAGCGTTTGCGGCCCGTGAGGTGCTGCTTCAGGATGTAGCCGCCGATCTTCGCGACGTACCGGATGGGGATTCCCAAGATACGGCTCCTGCTCTGTTGGCCTCTCAGTTGAGGGGCTGCTTAACGCGAAAAAAATACGAATTCCAGCGATCTAGCTTGGAACGAATCTCAAAGAGGGCTTTCCGGCCCCCGTCACGCCAGTGTTTCGGCGGTTGACGCAACGAGGTCACAGAATCGCGGGCCGCGCACCGGTCGCGCCCACACCGACCCATGCCGCCATTTGCGTCGGCAATACGACCGGATTCCCGGATCGCGAGGGCGTGATCGATATTGCGGTGCGGTATCGCACATGGCTCGGGCCTGCGGCGTGCCGGTGGTGCTCCGCGTTGCAATCCGGGCGCCACGCCTTTACTGAGCGCTGCGACCGTGGCGCACCATCGGCGTCAGCGCGCCCAGACGGCCGTCTCCGGCACCGATGCCCCGGACGCGCGATTCCGGCGCCGCCCGGCACGAGGCCGGTCGAACGTCCGTACGCTCTGGCCGGTCCCGATGACGGGCCGGGCGTGAGGCCGAGAGAGGGAGAGTCGTCCGCCGTCTCCGGCGCGCGGCTCCAGGCAGGCAGGGTACCCGTGATCGAACGTCTCGTCGCGTCTTCAGTCCGCCATCGCTGGGTCGTCATCGCCCTCGTCGCCCTGATCACGGCCGCGAGTTGCGGTATCGCCGCGCACCTGTTCCGCATCAACACCGACGTCGAGCGCCTGATCGAGCCGAGTGAGTCCTGGCGCCAGGACGAGATCAACTACGAGAAGGCCTTCCCGCAGCGGACGAACACGGTCGTCGCGGTGATCGACGGCCAGTCGCCCGAACAGGCCGAGGAAGCCGCCACCGAATTCGCCAAGGCGCTCTCCGTCCACAAGAACCTGATCGAGACCGTCTACCGGCCCGACGGCGGCCCGTTCTTCGACAAGAACGGCCTCCTGCTGATGTCCCAGGCCGAGCTGGAGAAGACCACCGAGCAGCTCGTCGAGCAGCAGGGACTGCTCGGGCCGCTGGCCTCCGACCCGTCCCTGCGCGGGGTGATGCGGGTGCTGTCGCTCGGCGCCCGCGGGGTGAAGAGCGGCGACGCCAAGCTCGAGGACCTCGACAAGCCGATGGGGCAGATCGACGCCACCCTGCAGAAAGTGCTGGCGGGCGAGCCGGCGCGGCTCTCCTGGCAGCTCCTGCTCTCGGGCGGCGAGAGCAAGACCACGGACCTGCGCAAGTTCGTGATGATCCAGCCGGTCCTCGACTTCAACGCCCTCCAGCCCGGCTACACCGCCACCAAGCTGATCCGGAACGTCGCCAAGGAGCTCAAGATCGAGCCCCAGTATGGCCTCACCATGCGGCTCACCGGCCCGGTGGCGGTGGCCGACGACGAGTTCGCCACCCTCTCCGAGGACGCCCTCCTCAACAACAGCGTCACCGTCGGCGCCATCGTGCTGTTCCTGTGGCTGGCGCTGCGCTCCGCGCCGCTGGTGGTCGCCGTGCTGATCACGACCTTTGCCGGGCTCATCGTCACGGCGGCCCTCGGCCTGCTGATGGTCGGGGAGCTGAACCCGATCTCGGTGGCCTTCGCGGCCCTCTTCGTCGGCCTCGGGATCGATTTCGGCATCCAGTTCGCGGTGCGCTACCGGGCCGACCGCTACGAGCAGCCGACCCTGGAGGCGGCCATCCGCGCGGCCTCCCGCGGGGTGGGCTGGTCGCTGACGCTGGCCGCCGTCTCGCTGATCGCCGGCTTCTTCGCCTTCCTGCCCACCGCCTTCCGCGGCGTGTCCGAACTCGGCCTCATCGCCGGCGTCGGCATGGTGGTGGCCTACCTGTTCGCCCTGACCCTGCTGCCGGCCCTGATCGCCGTGTTCAAGCCGAAGGGCGAGAAGGTCGCCGTCGAGACCACGTGGCTCGCGGGCGTCGACCCCTGGATCATCCGCAACCGCAGGGCGGTGCTGATCGTCGTCGGCCTCATCACCCTGGCCGGCGCCCCCCTGCTGTGGAAGCTGCCCTTCGATTCGAACCCGATGCACCTGCGCAGCCCGAAGGTGGAGTCGATCGCCACCTACCTCGACCTGATCAAGGACCCGGCCACCAGCCCGAACGTGGTCGACGTGCTCGCCCCGAGCGTCGACGCGGTGCCGGAGGTGACCAAGAAGCTCGCGGCCCTTCCGGCGTCTGCCGACATCATGAGCATCGACACCTTCGTCCCCCGCGACCAGGACAAGAAGCTCGCCACCATCGCCGAGACGGCCCAGCTCCTCGACCCGGTGCTGAACCCCGGCCGCAAGCCGCCGCCGCCGACGGACGCCGACAACGTCAAGGCCCTCAAGGAAGCCGCCGCCGCCCTGAACGGCGTCGCCACGGGGGACGCTCCCGGCGCCAAGACCGCCGGGCGCCTGGCCGGCACGCTGGACAAGCTCGCCGCCGCCCCGGTCGAGAAGCGCGAGGCGGCCTCCGTCGCCCTCACCACCGACCTCGGCCCGCTGCTGCGGCGCCTGCGCGACCTCCTGCACCCGGAGCGGATCACGCTGGACAACCTGCCGCCGCAGCTCAAGGCGGAATGGGTGGCCGCGGACGGGCGCGCCCGCGTCGAGGTGCATCCGAAGGGCAACTCGAACGACGACGAGGTGCTGCGCAACTTCTCCAACGAGATCCGCACCGTCGCCCCCCATGCCACCGGCGCGCCGGTGGCGACGACGGCCTCGAGCTACACCATTCTCGGCGCTTTCATGCAGGCGGCGATCACGGCCTTCGTGCTGATCTTCATCATCCTCTCGGTGGCTTTGCGCAAACCCTGGGACGTGGCGATGACGCTCGGGCCCCTGGTTCTCGCCACCCTCTGGACCCTGATGGCGCTACACGTCGTGGGCATGCCCCTCAACTTCGCCAACATCATCGCCCTGCCCCTGATGCTCGCCGTGGGCGTGGCCTTCCACATCTACTACGTGATCGCGTGGCGGGCCGGCGTCACCGACATGCTGGCCTCCAGCCTGACGCGAGCGATCTTCTTCTCCGCGCTGACCACGGGCACGGCCTTCGGCTCCCTGGTGCTGTCGAGCCATCCCGGCACGGCCAGCATGGGCAAGCTGCTGGCACTGTCGCTGTTCTTCACCCTGGTCGCCGCGTTCTTCGTGGTCCCGGCCTTCCTCGGTCCCCCGCCGGAGAAGCCCGACGCCGACCGGCCCGAGGGGGACGCCGCCGCCAAAGACCCGCTGGTCGGGCGCACGGCCGAGGCGGTCGCGGCCAAATGAGCGTGCCGGATCGCGGCTGCACGCCGCCGCACTCCGCTCCTAGCCTGGCGGCGTGAACGCGACCGCCGCGCGGACCGCGCCGCACGATGGGTCTTCTGCCGTCAGGCGGTGAAGTCCGAGAAGCCGCCCCTGACGACGCTTGCCGCCGCCGCGATGGACGCCGGCGCGATCAGCGCGTCCCGCTCCGCCGCGTAGGCGTAGCCAGGCGCTTCCCCCACGAAGCCGCCGGCGGTGGCCGGGTGGGTGTAGAGTTCCGTCAGGCCGTTCGGCAGGTGGGCCAGCAGCGCCGCCACGCGCTTCGGCGTCATCGCGCCCGACCAGGCGAGCCCCAGCGTCCGGTCGGGGATCAGCAGGCCCGCTTGGCGCGCGCGCACGGCGAGCAGGGCCGCCCAGGGGGCGATGTCGAGTGCCGGTTTAGGCTTGGTGCCGGGTTCGGCCCGGCGCAGCAGGTCGCGGGGCTCGCGCGGCACGCGGATCGCCCGCATGCCGTAATCGCGGCCGATGCGCAGCACCGCGCCCGCGATCAGCGGATGGACGTGGAAGTGCTTGTGGGCGTTGACGTGATCGAGCGGCAGGCCGGTAGCGTGATACGCCTCGAACTGCGCCCGGATCTCGGCCGCGAGTTGGCGCCGGGCGGTGCCCTTTAGCGCGAGGTCGAGCCCGAGGCGCTCCATGTCCCGGCGCATCAGGCCGTTTCCGTCCGTGAGATCCGGCAGCGCCGCGGCCGGCAGGGTCGGCCATGCCTCGACGAGGACGAGGTGGAGGCCGACGCGCAGGCTCGGCAGACGTTTGGCCCGGGCGACGGCGTCGGCGGCGGCCGGCGCGGAGACCATCAGGCTCGCGGCCGTGAGAATCCCGTCGCGATGGGCCTGCTCGACGGCCTGGTTGACCTCCAGGCTCAAGCCGAAATCGTCGGCGGTGACGACGAGTCGCTTCACATTGCCTCCGGGAACGGGTGTCGAGAGGGCAAGCCCTCTCGCGGGTCCAGGGCGGAGCCCTGGGGAAGAAAGACGGGGCTCCGCCCTCGACCCGCCGGAGCCTCGGCCCCGGACCCCTGAACGAAAACGGCCGGGCGTTCAGGCCCGGCCGCGAACATCATATGAGAAAAAATCAGGCGGCCTTGGCGGTGCCCTGGCGCTCCTTGAGGAAGCGGTAGAATTCCACGCCTTCGCGCAGACGCCGCTTCATCATGTCGGGCGAGCGCACCATCTCGGAAACGATCGAGGCGATCTTCGGGGCGCGGAAGTAGAACTTCCGGTAGAACTCCTCCACCGCCGCAAAGATCTCGGCATGCGACAGGTGCGGGTAGTGCAGCGGCGCGATCTGCACGCCGTTCTCGTCCACGAGTTCGGCGTTCTCGATGTCGAGCCAGCCGTTCTCGACCGCCTGCTTGTAGAGGAAGGTACCGGGATAGGGCGCGGCCAGCGACGCCTGGATGGTGTGCGGGTTGATGCGCTTGGCAAACGCGATCGTCTCCTGGATCGTTTCCCGCGTCTCGCCCGGCAGGCCGACGATGAAGGTGCCGTGGATGGCGATGCCGAGGTCGTGGCAGTCCTTCGTGAACTTCTCGGCCACCTCGACGCGCATGCCCTTCTTGATGTTGTTCAGGATCTTCTGGTTGCCGGACTCGTAGCCGACCAGCAGCAGGCGCAGGCCGTTGTCCTTGAGGACCTTGAGGGTCTCGCGCGGCACGTTCGCCTTGGCGTTGCACGACCAGGTGACGCCGAGCTTGCCCAGTTCGCGGGCGATCTCCTCCGCACGCGGCAGGTTGTCGGTGAAGGTGTCGTCGTCGAAGAAGAACTCCTTGGTCTGCGGGAACTCCTTCAGGCAGTACTTGATCTCCTCGATGACGTGCGCCACCGAGCGAGTCCGATACGTGTGTCCACCGACAGTCTGGGGCCAGAGGCAGAAGGTGCAGCGGCTCTTGCAGCCGCGGCCCGAATAGAACGAGATGTAGGGGTGCTTCAGGTAGCCGATGAAGTACTTCTCCATCTCGAGGTCGCGCTTGTACACGCTCGTGACGAAGGGAAGCTGATCCATGTCGGTCATGATCTCGCGGTCCTCGTTGTGGACCACGACGCCGTTCTCGTCGCGATAGGACAGGCCCTTGATCTCGGACCAGGGGGTGCCGTCGGCGACTTCCTTGACCGTGAAGTCGAACTCGTTGCGGGCGCAGAAGTCGACCACCGGGGCCTGGGCCATGGCGCCGGCGGCGTCCACCGCCACCTTGGCGCCGATCAGGCCGGCCTTGAGCTTCGGGTTGGCGGCCTTGAGCGCCTCGATCGTCTTCACGTCCGACTTGAAGGACGGCACCGAGGTGTGGAGCACCACGAGGTCGAAATCGTTGGCCTGGGCCACGATCTCGGGCAGCTTGATGTTGTGGGGCGGCGCGTCGATCAGCTTCGAGTTCGGCACCAGGGCGGCCGGCTGGGCCAGCCAGGTCGGATACCAGAACGACTTGATCTCGCGCTTGGCCTGGTAGCGGGAACCCGCGCCGCCGTCGAAGCCGTCGAAGGTGGGAGCCTGGAGGAAGAGCGTGCGCATGGGGTCGGGCCTCAGTGCCGGGCGGTCGGGACGGATGGAAGCAAGACGAACGGGGTCAATCGCAAGATCAGACGGTCGGCGCCTCAGCATCCTGGCTGAGGTTGCCGTCCGGGATCAGTGTACCGTCTGCAACCACGCGATAATCGTGACCTTTCCATGTCACCGCCCCCGAGACGAAGCTCCATGTGAAGTTCGCGAAGGACAGCATGTCGCGAATCGGCAACAGCCAGTAGGGGTGCGGCCCGATTCCGAAGGCCCGCTCCAGGCGCATCGAGAGGACGATGCGGCAGGCGAGCGCCAGGGCGGCGGTGGCGAGCGCCAGGGTGCCGGCGCCCGGCAGCAGCGCCCCGATCAGCGCCAGGGGGAAGGCGTGGGTGACGATGGAGCCCGCATAGCCCGCGGGGTCGACGTTGCGGATGGTGCGGTTCCAGCGCAGCTCGTGCCGCCACAGGCCGGAGATCTCGGTGTCGACGCAGGTATGCCCGATGGTGAAGTTCGGGATCGCGACCCGGCCGCCGAGGCCGCGCAGCGCCGCGCCGATGGCGTAGTCGTCGGCCAGATCGTCCTTGAAGGCGGCAAAGCCCCCGATCCGGGCGAGTGATTCGGCCGTGAAGGCGATGGTGGAGCCGAAGCAGGGCTCGGCCAGCCCGAGGGCGGTGCCCATCACCACGTTGGGCAGGAACTGCACGTCGATGGCGAGCGCCGAAAGCTGGGCGTGGACGCCCTGGTCGGCCGGGACGCCGTGATAGAGGCAGGTGACGCCGGTGACGCCGGGCTGCGACAGCTCGGCCACGACGCGCTCCAGGTAGTCCGGGCGCACCACCATGTCGCTGTCGGCCAGCACCACGACGTCGTGCGCGATGGCCTCCGACATGTTGACGAGGTTCGAGACCTTGCGGTTCGAGCCGTGCTGGCGGGAATCGAGCACGAGGTCGAGGCGCAGGGCCGGATAGGCCTGCTCCAGGCGCCGCACCACGGCGATGGCCGGATCGACGGCGCTCTGCACCCCGAAGACGATCTGCACCTTTCCGGCATAGACCTGGCGGCAGAAGGTCTCGAGGTTCTCGTAGAGGTTCGGCTCCTGGCCGCACAGCGGCTTGAGGATGGTCACGGAAGGCCGCGGCGCGTCCGCGGCGAGCGTCGGTGCGGCCTTTGCCGCGAAGCGTCCGGCGAGCGTCGCGGCGATCAGCCCGTAGAGGCAGCCGGCGACCGCCAGGACGAGGAAGATCGGCGAGATCCAGGTGAGGTCCATCGGGGGCGTCGCTCGGTCGCGAGAATCGGTGAGGCGCCGCGTGGGGCGCGGCTCAAGGGTGCGTCTGGGCCCGGTTCAAGGCGCCGGTTTGACGGCGAGCATGCCTTCGGTGCGCTGGCGCAGGAATTTCAGCAGGCCGTCCGCCCCGCCGGTCTTCAGCGGCTCACCGAGGGCTGCGCGCTGGCTCGCGACCTCGCTGACGTTGCCGTTGAGGAGCACGTCCTGGACGCGGTTGTCCGGGTTCACGATGAAGTCGACCTGCGAATCGTCGCCGTCGGCCGTCGTCACCTTGGTCTGCACCCGGCGGTTCTTGCCCTGGGCCTCGCTCTTGGGCACGACCTCGAACTTGCCGCGGGCGGCCTGCGACAGGCGGTTGGCGTAGGTGACGACGAAGTTGCGGCGGAAGGCTTCGGTGACGGCGCCCTGCTGCTCGGCCGTGAAGGTCTGCCACTTAGCGCCCACCGCGAGGCGGACCATCGCCGGGAAGTCGAAGCTCTGCTCGACGGTCGGGCCCACGGCGTCGACGCGGTCCTTGAGGCTGCCCGCCCCGTCCTTCACCGCCGCCTCGAAGCGCCCGTAGAGGGTCTGCACCACCTGGACCGCCGGGTCGTCCGCGGCCAGCGCCGGCAGCGGTGCGGCCAGCAGGGCGAAGGCCAGGAGGGTCCCGCGGATCAGGCGCACTTCTTGAACTCTCCCGCCTCGGCCTCGTTCAGGCGGGGACCGCCCGTCCGCGGCGGGGCGTAGCTGTAGAACGGACCCAGCGTAGCGGGCTGGAGCACCGGGCCGATCCGGCGGCCGAGGTCTGCGCCGCGCGCCTCCTCCGCGTCGTCCACGACTCGGGCTTTGCCCTCCTGGACGTGCCAGAGGAACAGGCCGGGCACGCCGACGAGGAGGTCGGCCAGCCGCTTGACCAGGGAGAGGGCGAGCGCCGCCTCGGCCGGGATGCCGAACAGGGCGCAGAGCGCGATCAGGCCGCCCTCCTGGGCACCGAGCGCTCCGGGCACCGCGAAGGCGGCGCCGCGCACGGCCTGGGCCAGGCTCTCGATCACCAGAGCCTCGGCGAAGCTCACGGGGTAGCCCATGAAGTGGAGGCAGACGTAGACCTCGAGCGTCCCGATGACCCAGCCGACGAGGTGGATGGCGATGCCGGCGCCGACCCGCAGGGGGGCGCCGTAGAGGCGGCGCAGGTTGTCGTAGAGCACGTCCACGGCGCCCAGCGCCCGCCACTCGCGGCCCGAGGCGAAGCGGCTCAGGAGGCCTTGGACGATGCGATGGCCGGCGCGGCGCTGGATCAGGTAGAAGGCGGCAAGTGCCGGTACGGCGATGGCCAGCCCGCCGGCCACCGTGCGCACGATGGGTCCGTCGCCGGCCAGCCAGATCAGGATGCCGAGACCGGCCACGGTGAACAGCAGCTGCGTCACCGCCTGGGTCATCAGGTCGACGAACATGCTGGCGCCGGCCAGGCCCCCGGTGACCCCGCGCTTGGTCAGCAGGCGCGCGCCGACGAAATCGCCGCCGACCGTGGCGACGGGCAGCAGGGTGTTGATGCCCTCGCGCACGAAGCGCAGGTTGATGCAGGCGGGCAGGCTCGGGCGGCCCGTGGACGGGAAGATCGCGTACCAGCCTAAGCCGGCCCAGGCGACGGCGACGGCGCGGGCGACCACGACGATCAGCGCGCCCCAGCCGGCACTCACCACGGCAGCGGCCACGTCCTCGAGGCCCGAGGACAGGAACAGCCCCACGACCGTGCAGAGACCGGCGATCAAGGCCAGGGTCGTCAGACGCTTCATGGTCCTCTTTCAAGCTCTGTGGGTGGCTTGATGCTGGAATCTCGCCGCGTTTCCGACCAAAAAACACCGTCGCGGGCAAGGAGTAAGGTCAAGTTGCAGCAACGGTCGGCAATGTCTATCACCCGATTGACACAGTGCGGACCAAAGCGGCGCCCGGGCCGAAGCCCTCGGCAGAATGACGGCCGGACGCACTACCAAGGGGACTGACGATGGATCGCGAATCACCCATCACGGCCGGCGAGGCCGTGCTCGACGACGCGCATGCGGATGGGTTCGCACGGCCCCGCGAGACCGGTCCGGGCATCCCCGCGCCGCACTCGCCGGTGATGGCCTGGAACGAGTGGGACCCGCTGGAGGAGGTGATCGTCGGCTCGCTGGACGGCGCCACGATCCCGACCCACCACCTCACCGTGATCTTCAACCTGCCGCGCGCCGCGCAGCCGTTCTACCGCTTCGCCTCCGGCTTCCGCTATCCGAAGTTCATGAAGAAGCTCGCCCAGCAGGAGCTGGACAACTTCATCACCATCCTGGCCGGCGAGGGCGTGAAGGTCCGCCGGCCGGACAGCATCGACTTCTCGAAGAAGTTCAAGGCGCCGCGCTGGTCGTCCCGCGGCTTCTGCGTCGCCTGCCCGCGCGACCCCTACCTCGTGATCGGCGACGAGATCATCGAGAGCCCGATGTGCTGGCGCTCGCGCTACTTCGAGGGCGACGCCTACCGCTCGCTGTTCAAGGAGTATTTCCGGGCCGGCGCCCGCTGGACCTCGGCACCGCGGCCCCAGCTCACCGACGAACTCTACAACTACGACTACCGGGTGCCGAACCTGAAGGCCGGCGAGCCGATGCAGTTCACGGTCAACGAGTTCGAGCCGGTCTTCGACGCCGCCGACTTCGTGCGCTGCGGCCGCGACCTGTTCGTCACCCGCTCCAACGTCACCAACCTGATGGGCATCGAGTGGCTGCGCCGCCACCTCGGCCCCGGCTTCCGCATCCACGAGATCGAGAGCCGCTGCCCGCAGCCGATGCACATCGACTCGTCGTTCATGCCCCTGGCGCCGGGCAAGGTGCTGGTGAACCCGGACTACGTCGACGTGGACAACCTCCCGGCCGTGCTCAAGAAGTGGGACGTGCTGGTCGCGCCGCGCCCCGACCCCGTCTCAGGGTTCATGAGCAAGATCTCGATGTGCTCGCCCTGGACCTCGATCAACGTGCTCGCCATCGACGAGAAGAAGATCGTCGTCGACCAGAGCCAGCCGACCCTGATCAAGGCCCTGAAGGACTGGGGCTTCGATCCGATCCCCGCCCCGTTCCTGTCCTACGGCCCCTTCGGCGGCTCGTTCCACTGCGCCACGCTGGACGTGCGCCGCCGCGGCACCCTGAAATCCTACTTCTAGGACCTTCGGTCACGATCGATCTGGAGGCGCGCCGACGACGGCGCGCCTTTTATCATGCCGCGACCGCGACGCCTCACTGCGGCAGGCGGCGGGCCGGGATGCGGCTCTGCGCGACGCGGGCCAGTGCCAGCGCCCCGCCGTACTGCACGAAACCGTTCTCGGCGAGATCGTGGGGCGCGAGGTGCCACTGGATCGCCAGCCGGGTGAGCGCGTTCAGGGCGATCACGGCGAGGCAGAAGGCGGTGGCAGTGAGGAGGGCGACGACGAAATCGGGCATGGCTTTGCACCCCAGCATCGAACGGGGGGAGCGTAGCAAAGGGTGCGCCAGGAGAAAGGTGCGACCCCGTACGATCTTGGTCGCGGTGGCGGATTCGGCCGGCCCGTGTCCCGAAAGGCTCAGCGCCTGCGTATGGGCGCCCCTGCGGGCGGATGCGGCGGGGCCGCGCTCTGCGCCGCGGGCTTGGCGGCCGGCGGCCGCGGCGTCTCGACGGCGAGGCGCTTGACCGGCCAGCCGTCGTTCCAGCGCTCCATGTCGCTGAAGCGCGGGTTGGCCTTCAGGCTCGTCGCATCCGCACCGGAGAACGCGGCGGCGGCGGCCAGATCGAAGGTCTTCCAGAAGGCGAGGTAATCCAGGCTGTCGGCCCGCGCGTTGTTGATCTGCGAGACCAGGGTCTGCTGCTCGCCCGAGAGCGCCATGTCGGCCGACCACTTGAAGGGCGGGGGCTTCGGGGCATCCTTCGGATCGGGCGGCAGCTTGATCGCGGTGCCGTCGAAGGCCGAGTCCAGGGCCGCCGGGGCCGCGAGCGTCGCGGTCAGGGCCGGGAAGCCGTGATCGTCCGAGAGGGCGCGCACGAACAGCTTGCGCTCGGGCGGCACCGCGTCCGCCTCGCGCAGCAGGCGGCGGGAGGCGGCGTCGGCCGCGCGCGCGTCCTTGTCGCCGATCACGGTGATGACCAGCGTCTTGGGATCGATGGCGGAGAGGTCGCCCAGCGTGATGCCGCGCGCCTTCGGCCCGCTGGCGATGCCGCCCGGCATCAGGCCGAAGACGAGCTTGGGCACCGGCAGGCCCTTGGCCTTGGCGTCTGCGGCGACGTTCATCGCCAGCGGCACCCCGGCCAGGTGGCCGATCAGGGCGACCCGGGCGAGGTCGGGCTTGGCGTCCGCATCCGCCGCCAGCGCGCCGAGGGCCTCCGTCAGCCGGGCCTCGGCGTTGGCGGAGGCGTCCGCCGGCCGCGTCCGGTTAACCTCCTGGAATCGTGGGAACAGCACGAGGTAACCCTGGCGCGCCAGATGATCGATCCAGGCACCGTAACTCTGCGGATTGACCGCCCCCCAGCCGTGCAGGAACACCACGACCGGCCGCCCGGTCGCCGGGGCCGCCCCTGCGGCATAGAAGGCGAAGGTCGAGGCCGTGCTGCGCCCCAGCGCTCGCTTGACCACGTTGAGCGAGCGGTCGCCGACGCCCCCCGGCCCTTGCGCCGGCTGCGGGGGCGGACTCGCGGCACGCAAGGACCCGGTCGCGGCAAGGATGCCGAACAGACCGGCGGCCAACGGACCGAGGCGGGTTTTGAGGCGCATGACAGGCTCGATCGTACGGACACCCGGTTGCGCCCGGACGGCTTCATAACAGGTTTGAACGCCCTGGCGATGCGGCCGAAGGTTGTGCGCGCAACGCTGCCGCGGCCTCAGGCGGCACGCGTCAGGGGCGCGCTGCGGCGGTCGAGGCGCTCTGCCAACGCCATGAGGTCGTCGGGCATCTCGGACCGAAGGTCGTGGTAGAGCGTGCGAAGGTCGTCCCCGATGGTCGCCAGGAGCATCGCCTCGTTCGAGGCGGGCATAGGTCTGCCGGCTGCGAATCTTGCCTCGGCGTGGTTGGCGGCGACGATCTTCATGGGACGACTCGGATGCACGGCGACGCGGCACGATGTCTCTGGAACCGTTCCGGAGAACCGCGACAACGACCGAGGCCGCTCAGGTTTCCATGCTGCGCGAAATTATCTTTCCACCCGGCCCGATCACGGACGGTCCGGTGCCACCCGCCGGCCGTCCGGCAGCCTGCTCAACCCAGGCCAGGATGTCGTCCGCACGCCAGGGCTTGGGGATGAAGGTCGCCGAGACGCGCAGGTCGCTCGGCTGGTCGCCCGCATCACCCGAGGTCAGGAGTACGCGCACCCGAGGCCAGGTCACGCCGATGATCCGGGCGAGTTCGAACCCGCCGATCGGTCCCGGCGTCCGCACGTCCGAGAACACGACACTGACCTCGTCGCCGCGGTCGTTGAGGATGGCGAGCGCCCGCTCGGCGGTCTCGGCCTCGATCACCGTGAAGCCGGTCTCCTCCAGCAGCGTGGCCGCGAGGAAGCGCTCGTCGGGTTCGTCCTCCACGACGAGGATGACGGGTTTCTGTCCGGGCGTGTTCGGGTCGGTCATGGGCCGGGACACTCTACGGGGGATGAACGGCTGCTCCGTCCTTCAGGTTCACCGCACCTGACCGGCGAGTGACGCCGACCCGCGCCTGAACGGGCCATCCTGCCGTACCCTGGCATATTCGGCGGGCGGGGGCCGTGTCCGCGAGGGCACAGCCCTGCGCCATCATCCGAGGCCGTTGGCCTTGAGGAAGGCGAGCGCTCGCCGCCAGCCGTCCTCGGCCGCCTCCTTGCGGTAGCTCAAGCGGTAATCGGCGTGGAAGCCGTGCGGGGCGTCCGGATACACCACCAGTTCGACGCTCCGACCGGCCGCCTTCGCGGCGTCGCGCGCCGCCTCCACGGAGGCGACCGGAATGCCGGTGTCGGCACCGCCGTAGAGGGCCAGCAGAGGAGCGTTGATCTCGCCCGCCACGTCGCCCGCGGTGCGCGGCTGGATCGCCGAGGGCTCGCCGCCGATGGGGCCGTACCAGGCGACCGCCGCCTTCAGGTCGCGACGATGGGCCGCGTAGAGCCACGCACCCCGGCCGCCCCGGCACCAGCCCATCACCCCGAGACGCGCGGGATCGCCCTTCGCGGAGGTCGCCGCCCAGGACGCCGTCGCGTCGAGGTCGGCGATCCACTGTGTGTCCGGCGTCTTCGAGATCACGTCTCGGACGATCTGCTTCACGTCCGTCATCGTGGAGAGGTCGCCCTGACGGGCGTAGAGTTCGGGGGCCACCGCACAGTAGCCGGCCTTGGCCAAGCGGCGGCAGATGTCCTTGATGTAGTCGTGGACCCCGAAGATCTCCTCGATCACCAGCACGATCGGGAACGGGCCTGCACCCTCCGGCACGGCGCGGTAGGCCGGCATCGGCCCGTCGCCGGCCGGGATCGTCACCTCCCCCGCTGTGACGCCGGACGCGTCAGTGTGGATCACCTGCGCCTCCACCCGCGTGGTCGCCAGGGTCAGGCCACTCATCAGGCTCGTCATCACGAAGCCGCGGCGCGAGAGCGGCGGGTTGAGCAAGCCGTCGAGACCCGCGGTCCCGGCATCGATGTCGTGCTGCATGGCGTTCCTCCGGGGTTTCGGGCGTTTTCGCGCGTCCGCTCTGTCCGTCTCCAAGCGATATAGGTCGCTGGACGGCTATGCGGACAGCCCGCGCCCGACTCGCCGATCATCGGTCGACGCTTGGACCGCCGTCGGCACGGTCCAGGGCAGATGTCGCGATCGCACCCCGCGCGCAACAGGCCCGTACCGGCGCCCGATTAGCAACGGGTTTCTCTCGTCCCCTTGCGGGAGTCGATGGTCCGCGATGCAGGTCGAGAGAGGGGCGCGTGGTTTCCGGACACGGCACCCCCCTTTGCCCGTCTCGCTCACGCGAGGCCCG
>NZ_BPRB01000125.1 GCF_022179685.1 Methylobacterium trifolii | reverse complement strand
ACAGCGCTTCGAGCGACCTATCCGGTTTCGTCGTGCGGACAGGTGTGACTCCGGTCGGGGCCACGCGGGGCGTGGATTCCGGGCCGATCGTGGCATAGGTAGGCGCCCCGCCCCGGCGGCGGCCCACCGAAACCAGGCTCGCTGGAACCTCCCGTGCGCGACCCCGCCCCCTTCCTCCGGCCCTCGGCCGTCCGAGTCCCGGTCCTGTCGCCGGGGAGGATGCGCTGATGCGGGCCGACGCCTTCCTCGCGGCCGCGGAACGGCTCCCCCTGGCGGACCTCGACGCCCTCGGCGGTCCGGGCGGCCTCGTCGTGGTGGCACCCCATCCCGACGACGAGAGCCTCGGCTGCGGCGGCCTCATCGCCGAGGCGCGGCGCCTGGGCCGGGCGGTCCGCCTCGTCGTCGTCAGCGACGGCTGCGGCTCGCATACCCACTCGGCCACCTACCCGCCCGAGCGCCTGCGGGCCCTGCGCGAGGCCGAGACCCTGCGGGCGGTCGCCATCCTCGGCATGGCCGAGGCGGACGTGCGCTTCCTGCGCCTGCCCGACGCCCACGTGCCGAGCGACGGGCCGCAGGCGAACGCTGCCGCCGAGGCGATCCTGCAGGCCGCCCGCGACTGCGCGGCGTCCTGCGTGTTCGTGACCTGGCGCCACGATCCCCATTGCGACCACAAGGCGGCCGCCGCCATCGTCGCGCTGGCCGGCCTGCAGCGCGCGGGCGTGTGGGTCTACGAATATCCGGTCTGGGGCTGGACCCTGCCGCCCGAGACCGAGGTCGGCCCCGAGCCGCAGGGCTTCCGCCTCGACGTGTCGGCCCATCGCGGAACCAAGGCGCGGGCCGTGGCCGCGCATGCCTCCCAGACCACGGACCTCATCGCCGACGACCCCGGCGGCTTCCGCCTGGAGGCGGCGATGGTCGAGCGGATGTGCGGCCCGTTCGAGCGCTTCGTCGCGGTGCTCTCGTGAGCGTCAGCGTCGTCACCCTGAACAAGGGGCGGGGCGCCCACCTCGCCCGCCTGCTCGAAGGGCTCGGGCGCGGGACGCCGCCCGACGAGTGCATCGTCGTGGAGATGGGCGAGGACGCCGCGCCCCTGCCCGAATGCGGCTTTCCGGTGCGCCGGATCGCCTTCGCGCGGCCGGGCCTGCCGCTGGCCGCGGCCCGCAACGCCGGGCGGCGGGCGGCGACGGGAGACGCCCTGGTCTACCTCGACGTGGACTGCATCCCCTCGGCCGGCCTCGTCTCCGGCCTCGGTGGGGCGATCGCCGCCCATGACGGCCTGATCTGCTGCGAGGTGGTCTACCTGCCGGCCGACGCCGTGCGGGACGGCTGGGACGAGGCCGACCTCGGTCGCCTGGGCCGGACGCACCCGGTGCGCGACTTCCCCACCGAGGGCGTCGTGCCGGCGCCCCAGCCCGGCCTGTTCTGGTCGCTGGCCTTCGCGGTGCGGGCTTCGACCTACGACCGCCTCGGCGGCTTCGACGACGGCTTCGACGGCTACGGCGCCGAGGATACCGACCTCGCCTTCCGCGCCGCGGCGGCCGGCGTGCCGGTGCTGTTCATGGGCGGCGTCCGCGCCTACCACCAGCACCACGGCTCCTGCGATCCGCCGCTCCAGCACTTCGCCGACATCGTGCGGAACGCGGCCCGCTTCCACGCCCGCCACGGGCTCTGGCCGATGGACGGCTGGCTCGACGCCTTCGCCGCCCTCGGGCTGGTCGAGGCCGACCGGACGACGGGCCTGACGGTCCGCCGCCCGCCGACCGCCGACGAGATCGCCGCGGCGCGGATCGGCTCCGACCGCCCGTTCTGACCTCTCACGGCCCCAGCAGGTCGATCAGGAACGGGATCAGCGGGCTGTCTGCCGGCGGCATCGGCAGGTCGCGCAGGGCGCCGGGCCGCACCCATTTCAAGGCCTGCCCTTCGAGGGGGCGCGGCGTGCCCGTCCAGCGGCGGCAGACGTAGAGGGGCATCAAGAGGTGGAAGTCCGGGTAGGCGTGGCTCGCGAAGGTGAGCGGCGCGAGGCACGGCTCCTCGACCCGGATGTCGATCTCCTCGGCCAGCTCGCGGATGAGCGTGTCCTCGGGGCGCTCGCCGGGCTCGACCTTGCCGCCGGGAAACTCCCACAGGCCGGCCAGCTGCTTGCCCGGCGGGCGCTCGCTCAGCAGGACGCGGCCGTCCGCGTCCACGAGGGCCACGGCGACCACGAGGAGGAGGCGCAACGGGGCGGCGCTCACGGCTGGATCGCGAACGCGGCCTGGACCTCGGCCACGGTCTCGATGGTGCCGGCCTCGATCGGCACGCGCTTGCCGCGGCTGCCGGCCTCCACGCTGCGGCTCATGGTGGCCGCCAGGCGCATGGGCTGCGGGCCGCCGCCCATCGAGAGGGAACAGAGGGGGCCGAGCCTGGCGCCGACCGCCTCGGCGAGGTCCGAGGCGCGGGCGCGGGCGTCCCGGGCGGCGGCGACCTGGAGGGCCGCCTCGACCTTGCCGGGCTCCTTCAGGCCGAAGCTCACGGAATCGATCCGGTTCGCGCCGGCATCGAGCGCCCGCCGCAGCAGGTCGCCCAGCCGGCCCATGTCGGCGAGCCGCACGCTGACGCGGTTGCTCGCGCGGTAGCCGTCCGGCTCCTGCTGGACGGTGCCGTTCGGGCGCGTCACCGTGCGCAGGGCGGGCTCCAGCACGACGGAGGCTGTGCCGATGTCGGCAGACGGCACGCCGAGGTCCCGGCCCAAAGCCACCACGCCCTCCACCGCCTTCGAGGCCGCGTCGAGGGCCGCGGCCGCCGTGGCGGCCTTGGCCTCGACGCCGATCGCGATCTCGGCGAAGTCCGGCGCCTGGGCCGCCTGCGCCCGCCCGGTGACGCTGATGCGGCGCTCGCACACCGTGTCGTCGTCGGCGCGGGCCTGGGCGCCGAGGAGCGGCAGGGCCAGGAGGCCCGCGCGGAGCAGGCGGGCGCTCACGAGCGGTAATCCCCGTTGATCTCGATGTAGCCCTTGGTCAGGTCGCAGGTCCAGACGCGGGCACTGCCCTGCCCGAGGCCGAGGTCGACCCGCACGGTGACGTGGGGCTCGCGCATCACGGCGCTGGCCGCGTCCTCGCTGTAATCCGGGTCGCGGGCGCCGGCCACGGCCACGCGCACGTCGCCGAACCAGATCGCGAGGCGGTCCCGGTCGGCGGGCTCCCCCGCCTTGCCGACCGCCATCACCACGCGGCCCCAGTTGGCGTCCTCGCCGGCCACCGCCGTCTTCACCAGGGGGGAGTTGGCGATCGACAGGGCGATGCGGTGGGCGGAGGGGTCGCTCTCGGCGCCCGTGACCGCGACGGTGACGAACTTGCGCGCGCCCTCCCCGTCCTTGGCCACGAGCTGGGCCAGCTCGATCAGCAGGTCGTCCAGCGCCGCCTTGAACGGGGCGAGGCGCGGGTCGGCCGGGTCCGCGACGGCCGCGTTGCCGGCCCGGCCGGTGGCGAACAGCAGCAGCGTGTCGGAGGTCGAGGTGTCGCCGTCGACGGTCACGCAGTTGAAGCTCCGGGCCGTGCCGTCGGCGAGCAACGCCTGGAGCACCGGCTGCGGCAGGGCGGCGTCCGTGAAGACGAAGGACAGCATCGTCGCCATGTCGGGGGCGATCATGCCCGCGCCTTTAGCGATGCCGTTGATCGTGACGGGGGTGCCGTCGATCGCGGCCGTCCGGGTGGCGAGCTTGGGGAAGGTGTCGGTGGTCATGATGGCGCGCGCGGCCGCCGACCAGGCGGCGGAGCCCGGCTCGGCGCGGGCCTCGCAATCGGCCAGCACGCCCTCGAACTTGCGCGCGTCAAGGGGCTCCCCGATCACGCCGGTGGAGGCGATGAACACGGCGCTCTCCGGGCAGGCGGCGGCGCGGGCGGCGATGCGGGCGGTGAGCGCCACGGCCTCGCGGCCCTTGAGGCCCGTGAACGCATTGGCGTTGCCGGAGTTGACGACCAGTACGCGCGCCGAGGGCTCGCCGAGGGCCTCGCGGCACCAGTCGACCGGGGCGGACGGGCATTTCGAGCGGGTGAAGACGCCCGCGGCGATCGTGCCCGCGTCGAGGCCGACATAGAGCACGTCGGTGCGGCCGGAATAGCGGATTCCGGCCTGGGCGGTGGCCAGCCGCACGCCCGCGACCGGCGGCAGGTCGGGCTCGGCGGCGGGCGCGAGGGGCGAGACGGGGGGATTGTTTGCGGACGACATCGATTCGGTTCTCGGCGCTCCGCGGCAGGGCCCGCGACGGGTGGGTGTTGGCCCGCCGGGACGCGCGACGTCAACCGGCTGCCCGGAACCTGCCCATGCCTGCCGGGAAGGCAGGAGCCGGAACGATTGCGGCGCGTCCGCGGCGGGGGGCTTGTGCCGGGACCGCTTCCGGGCTTAGCATGGTGCGATGCAACGCGAACGCCCAGCCGAGCGCGGAATGCCCCAGCCCGTCGTCGGATCGCCCGTCGTGACTTCGGCTCCGCCGTCCGGGGGATGCTACGGCGTGCAGGTCCTCGTCGCCGGACCCCGGAAGCATTGGCGCAACGAGGTCGCCGCCCAGGTCCGCCGGGCGGGCTTCCAGGCGACCGCCTGCGACAGCGCGGTGGACGCCCTCACCGTGCTGGTGCTCGGCCTGCCCGTGGACGTGCTGGTGGCCGACGTGTCGCTCCAGGGAACCGTGTGCTGTTCGCAACTGGCCCTGGAGGCCCGCGCCCTGCGCCCCGGCCTGCGGATCGTCCTGGCCAGCGAGAGGGGCGAGGCCGCCACCGGCGCGATGTCGGGCCTGCTGCCGGACGCCCTGCTCGCGTCGCGCCACCTGCGTGAGGGCTCCGTCGCGAGCACCGTGCGCGAGGCCCTGGCCAACCGCCTCCCGCCCTACGCCGACGACTGAGCCGCGCCGCCCGCCGGCTCTGTCACCGAGAGAACCGGATCACTCCAAAGGCGCACCGGTCTCCCTCCCCCCTCTGCGGGGGAGGGAAAAGCCCGTGCCGGATTCCGTCCGGGTCGCGGTCTATGAGAAGTTCCCGACAGGCTTCTGCGGAGTGGCCGTTTCGCCCCCCTCAGACGGCGCTGGCCGGGTCGCCTTCGTCCTCGTCGCGCCGGTCCCGGCTTCTCGGCCGGCGGTCCAGGATCGAGCGGCCGATCGCGCGGAGCGGCGCCGTGAGGCGGCGCACGTCGTCCGCGCGCTCCATGAAGCGCTCCCCCTTGCGGATCTCCTTGTCGAGGCGGGCCATGGTGCGGGCGAGCGCCGGGTCGTCGTCCTCCAGCCAGGTCTCGACCACGCGGGCGAAGGCGATGACCACGCCCTGCAGCTTGAGCCGGCCCAGCGGCCCCTCGGTGTCGATGCCGGCCGCCGCCAGCATGTAGCGGTGCGAGTTGAGCGCCACCCCGTTGAGCGCCAGGGCCGCGAGCGGATCGCCGCGCAGGGCGAAGCTGACGCGCCGGAGCGCGGCCTTGTAGGGCGTCATCGCGTCGAGGCGGCGCATCAGCACGTCGAACAGGCGCTCGCGGGTCGGCTCCTCGGCGAGGTCCGATCCGTCGCCCTCCAGGACCTTGCGGTCGATGATCCGGGCGAGACCGCCGAGGACGGCGCCCTTCGAGGGAAACAGGTCGCGCAGTTCGGCAAGGCTCAGGCCGGCCTCGCGGGCGATGTCGCCGACCTCGATGTCGTTCCAGGGCTGCTCGGCGGCAAGCCGCATCAGCGCCTCGACGGCGGCCTCGCGTGGGGGCTGCACCGGTGGGGCGTCCTTCTTCGTGCGCTTGGCCGGTCCTGGGCTGTCGGTCATGGGTCTCGTCCGCTCGTCGCCGGTCTCCAACCCTACAGATAGGTTGGGATTGCGCGATGGGCAGGGTGTTCGCGCGGCGATGCCGCACGGAGGCCCTCAGCCGGACAGTTCGGCCGCCCTCCGCCTGGCCGCCGCCACGGCCTCGCGCATCAGCGCGCCGAGGCCGTCCTCGCGCATCAGGACGTCGAGGGCCGCCGCCGTGGTGCCGCCGGGAGAGGTCACGTTCCGCCGCAACTGCGCCGCCTCGTCCGGGTTCGCGTCCAGGAGCGCGCCGGCCCCGGCCACGGTGGCCCGCGCCAGCCGCGCCGCGACCTCGGGCGCGAGCCCCGCGGCCACGCCGGCCTCGGCCATGACTTCGACCAGCAGGAAGACGTAGGCCGGGCCGGAGCCCGAGAGCGCCGTCACCGCGTCGATCTCGGCCTCGGATTCGAGCCACGCGACGAGGCCGGAGGCGCGCAGCAGCGCGTCGGCCCCGGCGCGCTGGCCTTGCGACACCTCGGGACTCGCCACGGCGCCGGTGGCGCCGCGCCCGATGCTGGCCGGAAGGTTGGGCATGGCCCGCACCACGGCGCGGGCCTGCCCCAGGCGGGCCTTGAGGTCGGCGATGGTCTTGCCGGCCATGATCGAGAGGACGAGGGTGTCCGTGCCGACGAGGCGGCCGAGCGCGTCGCTCGCCGCATCCAGGCCCTGCGGCTTGATCGCGAGCACCAGCACATCGGCCGGCTCAGGCTCGGGCGGGTTCAGGCGCAAGCCCCGCGCGGCGCAAAGTTCGACGATCCCGGGCGCGGGCGCGGGATCGATCACGGTCGTGCGGCCGGGATCGAGCCCGGCCTCGAGCCAGCCCGCGAGCATGGCGCCGCCCATCCTGCCAGCCCCCACCAGGGTGAGGGAGGCGGGCATCGCCTTATCCGGCCGCGGCGTGCTCATCCGGGCGGCCTCAGGCCTCGCCCTCGGTCTCGAACAGGACGGCGTCCAGGGCCTCGCGGGCTCCCTTGCCGGCCCAGAGCACGAACTGGAAGGCCTGATAGTAGCGCTCGCAGGTGTCCACCGCCGTCTTCATCAGCATGGCGCATTGCGGGTGCGTCGGCACCACGCCGCCCGCCAGCACCAGGGAATGCCGGAACATCACCACGTTGTCGGTGGACCACAGGTCGAAATGGCCGATCCAGAGCTGCTCGTTGATCAGGCAGATCAGCCGCAGCACCTCGACGCGCTGGCGCTCGGGCACCTTGATGTCGAAGGCGCAGGCCACGTGCAGGGCCTCCACGTCCTCGATCCAGGTGAAGGCGACATGGTAGTCGGTCCAGCGCCCCGGGCTGGAGATCGACATCTCGTCGGTCTCGGCCCGGTCGAAGATCCAGTCGCGCAGCGACGCCAGACGCTCGACGACATCGAGCGGGTGCTCGATCCTGTCGTGATCTTCGTGTTCGATGCGAAGCTGAGGCATGACGATCCAGGCTGGCGATCCAGTCTCGGATCGCAGCGACATGTTGAATGACAAGCAACCGGGGCGTCCAGGCGGCCCGCAAAGCGGTTAAGGCCGCCCTTCACGGGTCGGCCGCATTGCGGGGAAGACTTCAGGAACGCGCGGTCATCGGTGAGGCTCGGACGAATCAGTACGTCACCGACTATAGACCGGCCGCGACTCGCGACACAAAGCGGCTGTCCCGACCGGTGAACAGGAAAGGAAGCGTCCGCTGCGGCTTCCTGTGCAAAAGCCCGCGGGCTCGATTCGCCGGCTCAGATCACCGTACCGACGCCGGCCGTCCCTGGCCCGGTCCCGGGCTCGGTCCCGGACTTGGCCTCCAGCGCCGCGACCCGCGCGGCCAGGGCATCGTTCTGCGTGCGCAGCGTGGAGACGAGGTCGCGCAGCACGTCGACCTCCTCGCGGGAGGCGATGTCCATGTCGCGGATCAGTCGCTCGACCTGGGCCTTGAACACCGTCTCGGCCTCGCGGCGCACCCCCTGCGCGGCGCCGGCCGCATCGGTCATCAGGCGGGAGAGATCGTCGAACAGACGGTTGGAGGGGGGCATTCGGGGTCTCCCGGAGGGGCGCTCCGCCCGACATAGGAATCGGCGGAGTCCGGGGCAATCCACCGGCGTCGGCCAACGGGGCAGGGCCCAAAAGAAAAGGGGCCCCGAAGGACCCCTCTTCCACCGCAGAGCGCAGCGATCACATGCCGCGGCGCATCATCCGGCGCTCCATGTGCCGGTGCATCATGCGACGCTCCATCCGGCGGTGCATCATCCGGCGCTCCATGCGCCGATGCATCATGCGACGCTCCATGTTCACGTTCTGGACGGCGTCGGGGGCCGTCACGCCGATCGGCGCGCCGGGCGCGGCGGAGGCGGGCGCCGTCAGGGCGGCGCCGCCGAGGGCGGCCAGGACGGTGATGGCGAAGGTCAGCTTCCTCACGGGGAATTCCTTGTTCTCGTTACCAGGCGCGGCGCGCGGTTCGTTCTCCCGGCCCGGAGGTCCGGAGAACGCATCGTGCGCGGGAGGGCGCGGCGGACGTCAGACGACGTCCGCCGCTGACAACACACGGATCAGAGATTCGTTTCCTCGAAAGCCTTCACCCATTCCGCGCAGATGCCGGAGCGGACGATGTCGTCGCGGGTGAACTCCACCACCGGGATCGGCATCATCCGGCTCTTGATCATGTGGATCACGGTGCGCAGGCCCGAGGTTTCGCGCAGGTCGGTCTGCGACACGTCCCCGTTGATGATCACCTGGCACTCGTCGCCGATGCGGGTGAGGAACATCTTGATCTCGGGCACGGTGGTGTTCTGGGCCTCGTCGAGGATCACGAGGCAGTTCTTGAAGGTGCGCCCGCGCATCACCTCGAAGGGGACGATCTCGATGTCGCCGGTCTTGAGGGCGATCTCGAAGGCGGCCACGCCCATGCGCTCCTTCATGGCCTCGGTCAGGGGCGCGACCCAGGGGGCGATCTTCTCCTCCAGGGTGCCGGGGAAGAAGCCGAGGGAGCGGCCGGAGGGGACGTTGGGCCGGGTGATCACCACCTTGGCGATCCGGCGCTGGCGGAGCAGGTCGGCGGCGCGGGTGCCGGCGATGAAGGTCTTGCCCGTGCCGGCGGGGCCCAGCACGATCACCTGGGCGGAGGTGGCCAGGGCGTCGAGGTAGTCGGCCTGACGGTCGGTGAGGGGTTGGATGGGGCTGAGGTGCCGCTCCTCGTCGAAGCGGGTCCGGTGCAGCCGGACCGGGCGATCTTCCACCAGTTCAAGTCGTGCGCGTCGTCTTTTCATCGATCAACACTCCAACGGGACTTGCCAACCAGGAATTGCCAACCAGGACTTGTCACTCTGCTGTCGTCTTGAAGACCTCGCCTACCTGAAACCCCTTTCTCTACCTCGTGGTCCAATCACGGGCCCGCGCGCGGGTTCCACCCGCACCGCGTTCGCCTGTGGAGCGCGCCTGATTTGCGCGCCGCCCGTGACGAACGGACGACAGGACCGGACGGACGCCATGCAACCGCCGCACCACGCGGCCCTGCGGGCACACGGCACGCTCGCCCTGTTGCGGATGGGCGACGCCTGCGGGAACGGTGGAGCGACGATGGGTCAGGCGCCGCTGCGGCGCTCGGGGGACTCGGGATGACGCCGCATCCGTCACGACCGCGATCCTGACTCGCCGAGACGGCGATGCCGGCCGGCCCTTCAGCCCCGAAGTCCGGGCTACTGGCCGGCGGGACGCCTCATGCCTGCTGGATGAAGCTGTCGAGCACCATCTTGCGGCCGGCCTTGTCGAAGTCAACGGTGAGCTTGTTGCCGTCGACCTGCGCCACGGTGCCGGGGCCGAACTTGGTGTGGAAGACCCGCATCCCGGTGTCGAAAGCCGACGGCGCGCCCGACGACTTGGCGATCAGTTCGCCCTCGATCTGGCGCGGGCCGCCCGATCCGCCGCCCGGCCTGGCGCCGAAGCCGCGGCCGCTCGTCGTGGCCTGGCCCGGGCCGGGCCGGCCGGTATTGGCCTGCGCCCGCTGCCAGCCGGGCGTGCCGTAGGAGGAGCCGAAGGGCTGCGGGTTGCGGTCGAAGCGGGAGGCGCCGGCCGCGTAGTGCGCGGGCGCCTCGATCACGTCCACGGCCGATTCCGGCAACTCGTCGATGAAGCGGGAGGGAATGGTCGAGGACCAGAGGCCGTGGATGCGCCGGTTGACGGCGAACGACAGCTTGGCGCGCTTGCGCGCCCGCGTCAGGCCCACATGGGCGAGCCGGCGCTCCTCCTCCAGCCCGGCCCGGCCGCTCTCGTCCAGCGCCCGCTGGTTGGGGAACAGGCCGTCCTCCCAGCCGGGCAGGAACACCGTGTCGAACTCCAGGCCCTTGGCGGCGTGCAGCGTCATCAGGGAGACCCGGTCGGCGCCCTCGGCCTCCGAGGCTTCCATCACCAGCGAGACGTGCTCCAGGAAGGCGCCCATGTCGGGGAACTCCTCCATGGAGCGGACGAACTCCTTGAGGTTCTCAAGCCGTCCGGCGGCGTCGGCCGAGCGGTCCTTCTGCCACATCTCGGTGTAGCCGGATTCCTCCAGGATCGTCTGCGCCACCTCGGAATGGGGCTGGCCCTCGGTGAGCCTGGCCCAGCGGGAGAAGCTCTCGGCCAGGGCGCGCAAAGTCGTGCGCACGCGGGGCTTCAGCTCGTCGGTCTCGCACAGGCGCCGGGCGGCCAGGAGGAGGGGAATCTGGCTCGCGCGGGCGTAGCCGTGGAGCTGCTGCAGGGTGGCCTCGCCCAGGCCCCGCTTGGGCGTGTTGACGATCCGCTCGAAGGCGAGGTCGTCGGCCGGGTTCACGGTGATGCGCAGGTAGGCCAGGGCGTCGCGGATCTCGGCCCGCTCGTAGAAGCGCGGGCCGCCGACCACCCGGTACGGCAGGCCGAGCTGGACGAAGCGGTCCTCGATCTCGCGCATCTGCGCCGAGATCCGCACCAGCACCGCGATCTCGGACAGGGGATGCGCCTTGGCCTGGAGCGACTCGATCGCCTCGGCGAGCAGCCGGGCCTCCTCCTCGGAATCCCAGGCGCCCGAGACCGTCACCGGCTCGCCGAGCACGTCCTCGGTCCGCAGGGTCTTGCCCAGCCGGCCCTCGTTCTTGGCGATCAGCCCGGAGGCGGCGGCCAGGATGTGGCCGGTGGAGCGGTAGTTGCGCTCCAGGCGGACCACGACGGCACCGGGGAAGTCGTGCTCGAAGCGCAGGATGTTGTCGACCTCGGCGCCGCGCCAGCCGTAGATCGACTGGTCGTCGTCGCCGACGCAGGCGACGTTGCGGTGGCCCTGGGCCAGCAGCCTGAGCCAGAGGTACTGGGCGACGTTGGTGTCCTGGTACTCGTCCACGAGGATGTAGCGGAAGCGCTGCTGGTAGGTGGCCAGGACGTCCGGGTTCTCGCGCCAGAGCTTGAGGCACAGGAGCAGCAGGTCGCCGAAATCGACGGCGTTGAGGGTCGCGAGCCGCGCCTGGTAGGCGGTGTAGAGGGCGCCCCCCTTGCCGAAGGCGAAGGACGAGGCCTCCCCGGCCGGGACCTGTTCGGGGGACAGCCCCCGGTTCTTCCAGCCGTCGATGGCGTGGCCGAGCGCGCGGGCCGGCCAGCGCTTCTCGTCGATGTCCTGGTCCTTGATGACCTGCTTCATCAGCCGGAGCTGGTCGTCGGTGCCCAGGATGGTGAAGTCGGACTTGAGGCCCACCAGCTCGGCGTGGCGGCGCAGGATCTTGGTGCCGATGGCGTGGAAGGTGCCGAGCCAGGGCATCCCCTCGCCGGCCGGGCCGACGAGGGTGCCGATGCGGTGCTTCATCTCCCGCGCGGCCTTGTTGGTGAAGGTCACCGACAGGATGTCGTAGGGCCGGGCCCTGCCCGTGGAGATCAGGTGGGCGATGCGCGTGGTCAGCACCCGCGTCTTGCCCGTGCCCGCGCCGGCCAGCACCAGGACCGGCCCCTCCGTGGCCTCGACGGCCCGGCGCTGCTCGGCGTTGAGGCCGTCGAGGTAGGCGGCGGCCTCGCGCCGGAGGCCGCCCATCGCGCGGGCGGCGATGGAGCCGCGCTCGTCAGGGGCGGCCGGCGCCGCCTTCGAAGGGTTCTGCATCGCCTTTCCCTGGACCAAAACACGAACGGCGTCGAGGGCCGCATGGGGCCTCGCGTCCCAGCGATGAGACCCGACCCTGGAGACCGGAACCTGGCGCGGGCCGCAGGATTCCCCACATTCAGGCAGGCCGAACGAGCCTGCACTCCGACCCCGAGGATCGCCATGCGCACCCGATCGATCGTCCTTCTCGCCGGCCTGCTGGCCGGCACGCCCGCCCTCGCCCAGGTCCAGCCGGGCAACCCCAACGCCGCCAACGAGTCGCTGGCCCGCCAGGGCGAGATGCGCTCCCTGCAACAGGGCCAGACCTCGCAGAGCAACGCGACGCGGATGGAGATCCAGCGCAACGAACTCACGCGGCCGGCCCCGTCCGCCGCCCCGGCGATCGTCGTGCCCAAGCGCTGAACGCCTGGGCGCTGACACGAGGCCTGCGCCGAAGCCGTATGCCTGCGGATTGTAGGGGCTTCGTCAGATCGCGACGCCGGGCGGCCCCCTCTCCCGTGCGGGCTACCGGATTCACACAACTGCGCAGCGGAACCGGACAGGTCGTTCGAAGCGCGGCCCGGCCCCCTCTCCCGTGCGGGAGAGGGTTGGGGAGAGGGACCCAGGTCTCTCCGGAGAGGGCGCATCCCTCACCCTGTCCCTCTCCCGCACGGGAGAGGGGACCCGCGCAGCGTCGGCCAACGTCGCGAGATGTGTGAATACGGTAGCCACTGCGGGGGAGGGGCACGCGCCATAGCGGGCTCCAAGACTGAGTTCTGCAAACATGCGTCGGGCACAGGCTCTGGCGCGATCGGGTCCGCCTCGTGCTATGCCCGACCCGGGGGTATGCACGGGCGCCTTGCAGGATCATGCCCCGTGACCCGGCGTGTTGCGGGCTGGATGCGGAACGAGAACGGTGCGTGACCTCCTGACCGCGCTCGCGGGCGCCGTCATCCTGGTGCTCGTCGCGGCGCTGGCCGCGCCGCCCTTCATCGACTGGCAGGGGCAGCGCGCCTTCGTCGACCGGACCCTGAGCCGGTCGCTCGGGGTCCCCGTGCGCAGCGAGGGACGGATCGAGGTCCGCCTGCTGCCCTCCCCGCGCCTGCGCTTCGACAGGCTGCATCTCGGGGACGATCCGGGCAAGGGCGTCGCCGACAGACCCGCCCTCGACGTGCGCTTCGTCAAGGCGGAGATCGCCCTGGCGCCTCTGCTCAAGGGCGAGGTGCGCTTCACCGAGACCCGGATCGGGCGCGCCGAGATCAAGCTGCCGGTGAGCGAGGGCGAGGCCCTGCTGCTCCCGCCCGGCCTGTCCGACTCGCTGGCCGGCCGCGACCTCGCCATCGAGGACCTTCACGTCCAGCAGTTCCTTCTCACCACGATCGTGCCCGCCACCGGGCGCACCGACCAGCTCTATGCCGAGGGGCTGCACCTCCAGGCGCCGGCGCTCGCCGGCCCCTGGCGCGTGGAAGGGACCAGCGGCGGCCTGCCCTTCCGCCTCGCCAGCGGCGAGCCCGGCGCCGACGGCCGCGTCATGGTCAAGCTGTCGGGCGGCGGCGACACCCATCCGCGCTTCGAGGCCGATGCCCGCATCGGCCTCGTTCCCGCCGACGCCAGGGCGGAATCGCGCACGGGGCTGCGCCCGCTCGCCGTCGAGGCCGAGGGCTCGGCCCGCCTCGTGGTCGGCCCGCCGACCCAGGCCGCGGGCGCCTACCTGCCGTTCTCGCTGACGGGCACCTTCAAGGCCCGCGGGAGCCAGGTGCGCTTCGACGGCGTGACCCTGGAGATCGATCCCGGCGGCCAGCCCCTGCGGCTCTCGGGCACCGGCCGCCTCGACCTGCGGCAATGGCGGGCCGGCCTGACCCTGGAGGCGCGCCGCCTCGACCTCGACGGCTTCCTGCTGTCGGGCGCGGGACAGGCGTTGATCGCCCGCGGCCTGCCGCGGGCCGGCACCGGGCTTCCGGCGATGCTCGACCTGGAACTCTCCGTCGAGAGCGCGACCCTCGGGCTCGATGAATGGGGCACCCTCGCCCTCTCCGGCACCTTCGACCGGACGGGCGGGCTGCTGCTGCGCCGCCTGAGCGCGGTGGCGCCGGGGGCCGCGACCCTCACCGCGAGCGGCCAGGTCGAGACCGAGCCGGGCCCGCGCTTTGCCGGGCCGGTCTCCATCACCGCCCCGTCCTCGGAGGGGTTAGGGCGCTACCTGCGCCGGCTCGGGCTGGAGGGGCCGCTCGTCGCCGTGATGGACGGCCGGCCGATCGAGGCGAGTGCCGAGGTCACGGCCGCCCGGCCCGGCCTCTCCCTCCGCAACCTGCGCCTCGCCCTCGGCCCCGGACAGGTCACGGGCAACGCCCGCTACACCGCCGGCGAGGGCGGCACGCGCGGGCGCTTCGAGGCCCAGATCCGGGCACGCGGCATCGACGTCGCCGGCCTGCCCGCCTTCGGCGGCGCGCTGGCTAGCCTGCACGACCACGACCTCGGCCTGACCCTGGAGGCGCGGGACCTGCGCTACGGCGCGACCGGCTCCGGCAACGGCACCATCGCGGCGAGCATCCAGTCGGACGCGGGCAGCCTCGTGGTCGACAGCCTCGACGTGACGGATCTGGCCGGCGCGAACGCCAGGCTCTCCGGGCGGATCGCCCCGGACGGGTCGGGCCGGATCACGGGCCGCCTCTCGGCCCCGGTGGCCGCCCCCCTCGTCGCCCTGCTCGACCGGGCCTGGGTCCGCGAGACGCGCCTGATCCCGGGCTTCCTCCGCTCCGGCGCCCTCGACCTCGCCGTCACCGTGGAGCGCGACGCCGGTGCCGCGGAGACGCTGCGCAGCAGCGCGCAGGGCAAGGCCGGGGGCGGAAGCCTCGACCTCTCGCTGACGAGCCGCGGCGACAGGATCGAGGGGGCGCAGGTGACCCTGGCCACGCCGCGGGCCGGGCTCTGGTTCGGGCGCAGCGACATCCCCGGCCTGCAGCAGCCCGCCGACCTGCATCTCACGGCCGCCCGCATGGACGCCGCCGAGCCCGCCCTCGCCGTCCAGGCGAACGGGACGATCGCGGGCCTGCACGTGTCCACCCCGACCCCCGTCCGGCTGGGGCTGGCGGGCGAGCCACCCTCGGGGGGCACGATCCGGGCCGAGACCGGCGACCTCGGCCCGTTCCTCGCCCTGGCCGGCGCATCCGGGCTCGCGACCGGCGCGTGGCCGGCGGACCTGACCCTCGGCCTGTCTCAGGACGGGGGCGACGCGCGGGCCGACCTGTCCGGCCGGATCGCGGGCGCCGCCCTGCAGGGCCGGGTGAACCGGGCGCCGGACGGCGCGCTCGGTGGAAGCCTCCGCCTCGACCGGCTCTCCCTGCCCGGCCTCGCCGCCGCCCTCGTCCTGCCGCCCGGCCCGGCCCAGCGCTTCGGCCCGGCCCCGCCGCCGCGCCCGCCCGTCGCCCTCGACCTGACCGTCGCGACCCTCGATCTCGGCCGCGGCCTCACCGCGACCGGGACCAGCCTGAAGCTCGGGCTCGACGACGGCAGCCTGAGCCTGCGCGACCTCTCGGGCCGGCTCGCGGAGGGCCGGCTCTCCGGCTCCGCGACCCTGTCCCGCCGGGGCGCCGCCGCCGCGGTCTCGGGTGAAGGGCAGATCACGGATGCCGCGATCCCGGTGCTCGCGGACGGCAGCCCGATCGGCGGCCGGCTCTCGGCCGAACTCCGCTTCAGTGCCGGCGGCGACGGGCCGGCCGCACTCGCGGCCAACCTCGCCGGCAGCGGCGCCCTCACGCTGACAGACCTCGCCCTGCCCGAGACGGACCCTACGGCCCTGTCCCGCGCCCTTTCGCGCGCGCTCGATGGGGACGACCCCTTAAGGCCGGGCCGGCTCCAGGCGCTGGTCGGCGACGAACTCGCGAAGGCGGGCGCCCAGGCGAAGGCGGCGGTGACGAGCCCGGCCACGATCATCGGCGGGGTGCTCCGCGCAGGGCCCCTGGCCCTGGACTTCGGCCCGTCCCGCTGGGCCGGCTCCCTCGGCTACGACCTGCGCTCCGGCCGGCTCGACGCGCGCGGGACCCTGACCGGCGGACAGGTGCCCAAGGGCTGGAGCGGCGGTCCGCCCGCGGTGCAGCTGGGCCTGAGCGGCCCCCTCGCCGATCCGGTGCGCGGCCTCGACGTGGGCGCGCTGACCAACGGCATCTCGGCGGTGGTGCTCCAGCGCGAACTGGAGAAGATCGAGCTGTTCGAGGCCGACCAGGTGGAGCGCCAGCGCCGCCGCGCCCGCATCGAGATGGACAAGACCCGCGCCGCCCTCAAGGCGGCGGCGGACAAGGCGGCGGCCGAGAAAGCCGCGGCGGAGAAGGCGGCTGCGGAGGAGGCGGCGCGCCAGGCCCGGATCAGGGCCCAGCAGGCCGCGGAGGAGGCCGCCCGGCGCGCCCGGGCCGAGGCCACGGAGGGCGCATCGCCCCCGCCGGACGGCAGCGGGCGCCCGGCCGATCCGCCCCAGCCCGCACCGCAGCCCTGATGGGGCGGATGTCGCTGACGACCACTGACGAGACGGACGATGCCCCGTATTCGGACCCACCCCGGCGAAATCCTCAAGGAGGACTATCTGCTTCCCCTCGGATTGAGCGCGCATGCCCTGGCCCTGGCCATCGGCGTGCCCCCGAACCGGATCTCCGACATCGTTCGCCAGCGCCGCGGCGTGACGGCCGACACGGCCGTGCGCCTCGGCCGATACTTCCGCACGAGCGCCGAGTTCTGGATGAACCTCCAG
>NZ_BPRB01000124.1 GCF_022179685.1 Methylobacterium trifolii | reverse complement strand
CCCTCTCCCGACTTAGCTCGCGGGCCACCCTCTCCCGCAGAGGGGCGAGGGAGAAGCGCTGCGGATCACGCCTTCTTCTCGGGCAGGTTCAGGCGGATGTGCAGCTCGCGCAGCTGCTTGGGCGTCGCCTCGGAGGGGGCGCTCATCATCAGGTCCTCGGCGCGCTGGTTCATCGGGAACAGCACGACCTCGCGGATGTTCGGCTCCTCGCACAGCAGCATGACGATGCGGTCGACACCCGGCGCGATGCCGCCGTGGGGCGGGGCCCCGAGGCGGAGCGCATTCAGCATGCCGCCGAACTTGGCTTCCAGCACGTCCTTGCCGTAGCCGGCGATGGCGAAGGCCTTCTCCATCACGTCGGGGCGGTGGTTCCGGATCGCACCCGAGGACAGCTCGATGCCGTTGCAGACGATGTCGTACTGGAACGCCTTGATATCCAAGATTTTTTTTGTGATTTCACTGTCAGGGCCGGTGGCCCGCTCGGCTTCGGTCGCAGCAACGTCGAGTCGCAAAAAATCGTCGCGGTCGAAATTGGGCATCGAGAACGGGTTGTGGGAGAAGTCGATCCGCTTCTCCTCCTCGCTCCACTCGTACATCGGGAAGTCGGTGATCCAGCAGAAGGCGAACTGATCTTTATCGCTCAGGTTCAGATCGTCCGCGATCCTGATGCGGGCCTTGCCGGCGAGCCCGGCCGCCTTGGCCTCGGTGCCGGCGGCGAAGAACACCGCGTCGCCGGCCTTGGCGCCGGTCTTCTCGGCGATGCGGGCCTGCACGGCTGCTGGAATGAACTTGGCGATCGGCCCCTTGCCGCTCAGCTGTCCGCCCTCGTCCTCGAACACGATGTAGCCGAGGCCGGGCGCGCCTTCCGAGCGGGCCCACTCGTTGAGCTTGTCGAAGAACGAACGGGGCTGGGAGGCCGCCCCCGTGGCGGGGATGGCGCGGACGACGCCGCCGCCCTTGATGACGCCCTTGAACGCCTTGAACTCCACCGCGTCGTCGGCGAATTCGTCCGTCACGTCGGCGATGAGCAGGGGGTTGCGCAGGTCCGGCTTGTCGACGCCGTACTTGAGCATGGCGTCGGCGTAGGTGATCCGGGGAAACACCTTGGTGACGCGCTTCTCTCCGGCGAACTCCTCGAACACGCCCCGCAGGACCGGTTCCACGGCCTGGAACACGTCCTCCTGGGTGACGAAGCTCATCTCGATGTCGAGCTGATAGAACTCGCCCGGCGAGCGGTCGGCGCGGGCGTCCTCGTCGCGAAAGCACGGGGCGATCTGGAAGTAGCGGTCGAAGCCCGCGATCATCGTCAGCTGCTTGAACTGCTGCGGGGCCTGGGGCAGCGCGTAGAACTTCCCCGGATGCACGCGGGACGGCACGAGGTAGTCGCGGGCGCCCTCGGGCGAAGACGCGGTGAGGATCGGCGTCTGAAACTCGAAGAAACCGCCGTCGCGCATCCGGCGGCGCAGGGCGTCGATGATGGCGCCGCGCTTCATGATGTTGGCGTGCAGCTTCTCCCGGCGCAGGTCGAGGAAGCGGTACTTGAGGCGCGTCTCCTCCGGGTATTCCTGGTCGCCGAAGACCGGGAGCGGCAACTCGGCTGCGGGGCCGAGCACCTCGATCTCGTCGATGTAGACCTCCACGTCGCCGGTGGGCAGTTCCCCGTTCTCGGTGCCGGCGGGCCGCGTCCGCACCCGCCCGTCGAGGCGGATCACCCATTCGGAGCGCACGGAATCGGCCGCCGCGAACGCCTTCGAATCCGAATCCACCACG
This sequence comes from Methylobacterium trifolii, assembly GCF_022179685.1. GTDB lineage: Bacteria > Pseudomonadota > Alphaproteobacteria > Rhizobiales > Beijerinckiaceae > Methylobacterium > Methylobacterium trifolii. Next base: position 30,354 of record NZ_BPRB01000124.1, on the reverse strand, counting down.
CATTGCGTCAGGCCGTAATGGTCGCGCAGGTCGATGAACAGCACGCCGCCGTGGTCGCGGATGCGGTGGCACCAGCCGGACAGGCGGACGGTCTGCCCGACGTCGGACGGGCGGAGCGCCCCGCAGGTGTGGGAACGGTAACGGTGCATGGCGGACTTCTTCGGATGGGAGGGCGGCACCATTCACGCGAGGCCCGCCAAGTCAAGCATCGGCGATCCGGGAGCGTGGCCGGGCTGGAGCCCCGCAGGCGGACCGAATGGAAGGCCGAAACATGGGGAGCGGGCGCGGGCCGGCTCCCCATCGGGAGAAAGCTTGCGTATAGCCTGTGTCATGGACCTGATCAGCACGACGGCGGCCCTGCGCGACGCCTGCGACCGCCTCGCCGCGCAGTCCTTCGTGACCGTCGACACGGAGTTCATGCGCGAGACCACCTACTATCCCAAGCTCTGCCTGATCCAGATGGCGGGCCCGGACGGCACCGGCGTGCTGGTCGACCCTCTGGCCAAGGACATCGACCTCCAGCCCTTCGTCGACCTGATGGCGGACGAGGGCGTGGTCAAGGTGTTCCACTCCGCCCGCCAGGACCTGGAGATCGTCTGGCTGATGGGCGGGCTGCTGCCGCAGCCGTTCTTCGACACGCAGGTCGCCGCGATGGTCTGCGGCTACGGGGATTCCGTCTCCTACGAGCAGCTCGTCAACGACGTGGCCAAGGCCAAGATCGACAAGTCCTCCCGCTTCACCGACTGGTCGCGCCGGCCCCTCTCTGACGCGCAGCTGTCCTACGCCCTCTCGGACGTGACCCACCTCGTCACCGTCTACGAGACCCTGGTGTCCGAGCTGCTGAGCACCGACCGTGGCGCCTGGCTCGACGAGGAGATGAGCGTCCTCACCTCCCCCGACACCTACAAGGCGGACCCCGCCCAGGCCTGGCGGCGCCTGTCGGGCCGGATGCGCAAGCCCCGCGAGATCGCCGTGCTGATGGAGGTCGCCGCCTGGCGCGAGCGCGAGGCCCAGACCCGGAACGTGCCGCGCGGGCGCATCCTCAAGGACGAGGCGGTGATCGACGTGGCCTCCAGCGCGCCGCGCAGCGTCGAGGCGCTGGGGCGCCTGCGCAGCATCCCGGCGGGCTTCGAGCGCTCGCGCACGGGCACGGAGATCCTGGAGGCGGTCGAGCGTGGCTTTGCCCGCGACACGGCCGACGTGCCGCGGCTGGAGCGCGGCCGCACCCGCGGCGGCGGCAACGGCGCCCTGGTCGAACTCCTCAAGGTGCTGCTGAAGGCCGTGTGTGAGGCGGAGCGGGTCGCGCCCAAGATCATCGCCACGGTGGACGACCTCGAGGCCCTGGCCGACGACGACGAAGCCGACGTGCCCGTGCTCCAGGGCTGGCGCCGGGCCCTGTTCGGCGAGAAGGCGCTCGCCCTCAAGCACGGGCGCCTGGCCCTCTCGGCCGAAGGCGGCCGCATCGTGGTGCGCAGCCTGGAATGACCGCCTCTCGCCGAGGCGGATGCGGATCGAGCGGTAAGGCACGCCCTTTGTAGCGCGGGACGGGTGACTCTCCGGCGGACCGGGATTAAACGGCAATGCGATTGCCTAAAATACCCAGTCCCTCCCGCGTCGCGTGCGATGTCCGAACCGAACGAAGTCCTGACGACGCTGACCGGCCGCGGCCTCGTATTGGCAGAGGGTTGCGAGAGCGTCCGGGTCCGCTACCGCTTCGTCGTGGAGCGGCGCGAGGGAAGCCTGATCGCCCACGGGACCCTGCGGGGAAGCCATGCGGGCCTGCGCGCGATCTGGCTGGAGCCGGACGCGCAGCTCCGGCTGAAGGCCGGCCAGCGTATCGAGATCTCCGTCACCGATCTGGTCGGCGAAGTCGCCGAGTTCGAGAGCACGGCCCCCGTATCCGCCACCCTCGCGTGAGGGGCCGCGGGAGGCCGATTCGGGCACCCGGACCGGTTTCCGTCCCTCCTCGAACGGCCCGACGGGGTCAGACTGCGGCGTGGGCGCGCAGATCCGGGACGAATGCGCAATGCCCAAGCCCGAAGGGCGCCCGTCCGCGCAAGCACGGCTATTTTGCGGCGCATCGCGCGCGACCGGTGTCAGGCACCGTGGTCCGTCGCCCGATTTCGAACAACGCCCGCTCCGGACGCATGACTATCGCGGGGTCGAAGCCTAAAGCTGCAAGAACCGCATGGTCGAGGCAGGAATATTCGACCGTGCACGGCTTTCCTGTCGCACCTATTGTGCGATGCACAAAACACTTTTGCACAGCAAGGCAACGGCCCAGCTTGCTCCGGACCGACCAAGACTTGGGCACAATCCGATCAGGCACCCCGGAAGCGAGTTGACGGCGCTCAGATTTCTCTTAGAGTTCATTCAAGCTTCGGTTTCGAGGGGGCCGCTCAAGGGATAGCGGTTCCTGGCTCAGCGATCTTTTCGGACGCTGAAACCTCGCCCGCTACCGAAGCGTATCGATCCCTGTCGCAAACAGCAGGTCAAGCCAAAGGTCGCGAGAGAACTCGCGCCAACGGTCCTAAGACTTGTCGGAGGAATCCATGAGAGCGGTCCACCTTCTCGCACTCGGCGCAGGACTGGCGGCATCAGCCCCGGCCATCGCCAACGACGACCTGATGAAGCACCTCGCCAACCCGGCGGAGCAGGTTCTTCAGACGGTCGACTACGCCAACACGCGTTATTCGAAGCTCGACCAGATCAACGCCAGCAACGTCAAGAGCCTCCAGGTCGCCTGGACCTTCTCGACCGGCGTTCTGCGCGGCCACGAGGGCTCGCCCCTCGTGATCGGCAACATGATGTACGTCCACACCCCCTTCCCGAACATCGTCTACGCCCTTGACCTCGACCACGACGCCAAGATCGTGTGGAAGTACGAGCCCAAGCAGGATCCGAGCGTCATCCCGGTGATGTGCTGTGACACGGTCAACCGTGGCCTCGCCTACACCGAGGGTGCCATCATCCTGCACCAGGCCGACACGACGGTGGTGTCGCTCGACGCCAAGACCGGCAAGGTCAACTGGTCGGTCGTGAACGGCGACCCGAAGAAGGGCGAGACCAACACCGCGACCGTCCTGCCGGTGAAGGACAAGATCATCGTCGGCATCTCCGGCGGCGAGTTCGGCGTGCAGTGCCACGTCACCGCCTACGACACCAAGACCGGCAAGAAGGTGTGGCGCGGCTACTCCATGGGTCCGGACGAGCAGACCCTGATCGACCCCGAGAAGACCACCCACCTCGGCAAGCCGGTCGGCAAGGACTCCTCCACCTCGACCTGGGAAGGCGATCAGTGGAAGACCGGCGGCGGTTGCACCTGGGGCTGGTTCTCCTACGATCCCAAGCTCGATCTGGTCTATTACGGCTCGGGCAACCCCTCGACCTGGAACCCCAAGCAGCGTCCGGGCGACAACCGCTGGTCCATGACGGTCTGGGCGCGTAACCCGGATAGCGGCAAGGCCAAGTGGGTCTACCAGATGACCCCGCACGACGAGTGGGACTACGACGGCATCAACGAGATGATCCTCACGGATCAGAAGGTCGACGGCAAGGAGCAGCCGCTCCTGACGCACTTCGACCGCAACGGCTTCGGTTACACCCTGAACCGCGAGACCGGCGCCCTCCTCGTCGCCGAGAAGTTCGATCCGGTGGTGAACTGGGCCACCAAGGTCGACATGGACAAGGGCTCCAAGACCTACGGCCGTCCGCTGGTCGTGTCGAAGTACTCGACCGAGCAGAACGGTGAGGACACCAACTCCAAGGGCATCTGCCCGGCCGCGTTGGGCACCAAGGACCAGCAGCCCGCCGCCTACTCGCCGAAGACCGGCCTGTTCTACGTGCCGACCAACCACGTCTGCATGGATTACGAGCCCTTCAAGGTGACCTACACCCCGGGCCAGCCCTACGTCGGCGCCACGCTGGCGATGTACCCGGCCCCCAACAGCCACGGCGGCATGGGTAACTTCATCGCCTGGGACGGCACGACAGGTAAGATCAAGTGGTCGCTGCCCGAGCAGTTCTCGGTGTGGTCGGGCGCTCTGGCCACCGCCGGCGACGTGGTCTTCTACGGCACGCTGGAAGGCTACCTGAAGGCCGTCGATTCCAAGTCGGGTAAGGAACTCTACAAGTTCAAGACCCCCTCGGGCATCATCGGCAACGTGATGACCTACCAGCACAAGGGCAAGCAGTTCATCGGCATCCTGTCGGGTGTCGGTGGCTGGGCCGGCATCGGCCTCGCGGCCGGCCTGACCGACCCGAACGCCGGCCTCGGCGCGGTGGGTGGTTATGCCGCCCTCTCGAACTACACCAACCTCGGCGGTCAGCTCACCGTCTTCGCGCTGCCGAACTAATCGGTCGCAGAGCTTGGTCTGAAATGAATGCCGGCGCGGGCTTCCGCGCCGGCATTCTTACGATTAGGATAATATGAAACAAGATAGCGGTCCTGCCAGCCGGCGCTCTGCCGGCGTGCCGCTTCAGGGAGAGAGAGACGTTGCAGTACCTCAGCAAAACCGTATCGCGGCCGCTCCTGGCTGCCCTCGCCCTAGCAACCGTTGGAGTGGTTGCCGTACATGCTGAGGATGCCAAGCCCGCCGACGCCGCCCTCGCCAACTCGCTCAACACCGACGACAAGTCGGCGGAAGTCGACGACAAGCTCTTGAAGAAGAACGCGGCTACGAAGGTCGAGGACGGCAAGTACCTCGATGCCGATGGTCATCCGACCTTCCACGTGACCGACAAGGGCAAGAAGTTCGACTGGTATACGTACTCCGGATACCGTCGCTACCACGCCGAGTGCCACGTCTGCCACGGTCCGGACGGCATGGGCTCGACCTACGCGCCCGCCCTCAAGGATTCCCTGAAGCACCTCTCCTACGAGGAGTTCATCGGCATCCTGGCCGGCGGCAAGCAGGACGTGAGTTCGTCCGACCAGAAGGTCATGCCGGCCTTCGGCGACAACAAGAATGTCATGTGCTACGCGGACGACCTCTACGTCTACCTCAAGGCGCGCGCCACCGGCGCGATGGGCCGCGTGCGGCCCGGCGACAAGGAAGACAAGCCCGAGGCGGCCAAGAAGTCCGAGAAGGAGTGCATGGGCGGCTGATGACGCCCATGCACCGGCGCATCGCCGCCGCCCTCGCGCTCCTGCTGATTCCGGCAGGGGCGCGGGACGCGCGCGCCCAGCACCTGCCCGACCTCGTCACCACGGACGTGCTGCGCGTCTGCGGCGATCCGGGAAACATGCCGTTCTCCCAGCGCAAGGAAGACGGGTTCGAGAATAAGATCGCGACCATCGTCGCGGACGAACTCAAGGTGAAGGTGCGCTATTACTGGCTGACGCAGGGGCCGGGTTTCGTCCGCAACACCCTCGGCACCGGTCTGTGCGACATCATCATGGGCTCGGCGCTCGGCACCGACCTCGTCCAGAACACCAACCCTTATTACCGTTCCGCCTACACCCTGGTGACGCGCCGCGGCGAGTTCACGGGCGTGGCGACACTCTCCGACCCGAAGCTCAAGGGTAAGCGGATCGGCGTGATCGCGGGCACGCCGCCGGTCAACCGGATGGGCGAACTCGGACTGATCTCGGGCATGAAGGCGTACGCGCCCTATCAGCTCGACCCGGCGCGCAAGAACCAGACGGTCGGGGCCGAGATCGTGGCCGACCTCGCGGCCAAGGACCTCGACGCCGCGATCCTCTGGGGGCCCGCCGCCGGATGGCTGGCCAGGCAGAGCGGCACCGCCATGGACGTGGTCCCCCTGCTCGGGGAGCCGGACCGGCCGCCGCTGACCTACCGCATCTCCATGGGCGTGCGGATCGGCGAGAACGACTGGAAGCGGGCCCTCAACACCATCCTACGCAAGCGCAAGGACGACATCGAGAAGGTCCTGCGGGACTACGACGTGCCCCTCCTCGACGAGGAGGAGAACAAGCTTCTGGACGCGTCCAAACCCTGAGGAAAGGGGCCGCGTAGATCGCCGGCCTCCTTCCATGGCGACCGGCTCAGGCCGGTTCGATGCCGCTGCGGTCGAGCTTCGCCAGGGCCTCGGACACGGTCTCCCCGCCCACGACGAGGTCGGGTGCGATCTCGGCCAACGGCACGAGGACGAAGGCCCGTTCCCGGACGTAGCGGTGCGGCAGGACGAGGCGCTCGTCCGAGACCTCGGCCCCGGCATAGGACAGCACGTCGATGTCGATGACGCGGGGCCCCCAGCGGCGCTCGCGTATGCGGCCCAGGGCCTGCTCCACGCCGAGGCAGGCGTCGAGCAGGGCGTGCGGGCTCAGGGTCGTCTCGATCCCGAGGGCCGCGTTGAGGAACCAATCCTGGTCGGTGTCGCCCCAGGGGGGCGTGCGGTAGTCGGACGAGCGCGCGACCACCCGGATTCCGGGTGTGGCGGCCAAGCCCTCGACGGCGGCGCGCAGCATCGCCGCCTTGTCGCCGACGTTGCTGCCCAATCCGAGATAGGCCCGGCTCACGCCGCCACCCGCCTGCGGGTGATCTCGACGGCGACCCCGTCGAGGATGGCAGGGACCGGGGCGCCGGGCTTGTCGATCCGCACGCCGATCGCCGACAATCGTGCGAACCGGGCGAGGGCCGCACCCGCGATCGCCTCCGCAAGCGCCTCGATCAGGGCGAAGCGACGTTGCGTGGCGATCTCGACCGCCAGGGCGGTGAGGTCGGCGTAGCTCACGGTCTCGCCCACGTCGTCCGTACGCCCGGCCGGTCCGAGATCGAGGCTGCAATCGAGGGAGACGTAGAAGCGCTGGCCGAGCACCGCCTCCTCGGGCAGCACGCCGTGACGGGCGAAGACCGCGATGCGGCTCACCAGGATGCGGTCGCTCATCGGCGGCCCCTCATCACGGCGTCGACCACGCGCATCGCGTCGACGTGGGCGGCCACGTCGTGCACCCGCACGATGTCGGCGCCGAGGGTCGCGGCCAGGGTGTGGCTCGCCAGCGACCCGTAGAGCCGGTCGGCCGGCCGGGTCTCGCGGTCGTGCAGGCGCCCGAGCAGGGATTTGCGCGAGACGCCGACGAGGAGGGGGAAGCCCAGGGCCCGGATCTCCGGCAGGCGCCGCAGGGCGTCCAGGTGCTGCTCCCAGGACTTGCCGAATCCGATACCGGGATCGAGCACGATGTCGCCGTCCGGGATGCCGGCCTTGCGGGCGATCCCGAGGGAGCGCTCGAAGAAGCGCAGCATGTCGGCCACGATGTCGAGGCCGGGGTCGATCGTCTCGCGGTTGTGCATCACGATCACCGGCGCGCCGTGGTCGGCGGCCACATGGGCGATGTCGGGCTCGCGCTGAAGGCCCCAGACGTCGTTGACGATGCGGGCGCCGGCCGCCAGCGCCGCCTCGGCGGTGGAGGCCTTGTAGGTGTCGATCGAGACCGGCGCGCCGACGCGCGGGGCGATCGCCCGGATCACCGGCACGACGCGGGCCTGCTCCTCCTCGGCCGGGACCGGCGTATGGCCCGGCCGGGTCGACTCGCCGCCGACGTCCACGATCGCCGCCCCCTCGGCCACGAGGCGGTCGGCCTGCGCGCAGGCCTCGGCCTCGCCGACGAAGAGGCCGCCGTCCGAGAAGGAATCGGGCGTCACGTTGAGGATGCCCATCACCAGCACCCGCCGCCGGAGATCGGGCAGCAGGCCGGCAAGGGCTGGGGAGGCTTGGATCAAGGTGGCTCGGCCGGTTGGATGGGCGGGCTCAGCCGGCCCGCGGAGCGTTCGATGTGGCCGAATTCGTCGGGCGGTGCAACGGCGCCGAGCGGACACACAGAAGGCCGCCCCGCCGGCGCGGAGCGGCCCCCGGCGTCGCCGACCGGAGATCAGCCCCGGTAGCAGCGGATCTCGGCCTCGGCCTGGGCGCGGCGCAATTCGGCGACCTTGTCGTCGAAGACCTTGGTCGACTTGAACTCGTTGGCCCGGTTGCCGACGCCCTGGCGCATGGACAGGACGGTGCTCGCCTGCACGTACCGATCGTAGGGCAGGATGGCGGCGAGCTGGTCGAGGGAGCAGGAACACTTCTGCATGTTCTCGCGGGTCTGGCCGTTGGCCGCCATGCAGCCGAAGACGTAGTCGACGCGGGCGTCGGTCGGGTAGTCGTTCTCCGGCTCGGCGGCGCGGATCGGGCCTGCCAGCGTCATCAGGGCAAGCGCCGCGACGGCGCCGCCCTCAACCAGCTTTCTGATCATAGTTCAGCCGCTCCTCCAGCAACTCGCCGCCCTCGGCGTTCTTGGACTGCGCCTCGATCGAGACGATCTCGCCCGGCACCGCCGGCGAGGTCACGAAGGTGTAGGTCAGGTTCGAGAGGCCGCGCATGCGGTCCGTCAGGGGGTCGCCCTCGAAGGGCCTGGCCACCACCTGCCAGCCCTCCACCTCCCGGCCGCCTAAGCTGACCTTGGTCGGCGTCACCACGGCCCGGTCGCGCAGGCCCTTGCGGATCGCGTTCTTGAGGTAGCGCGGGTTGGCCTCCAGCACGCGGGCGAGGCCCCTGAGGTGATGCTCCAGGAACAGGGAGATGATCGGGTTGCCCGGCATGTCCTCGAAGGGACCGGCCGGGAAGCGGTTCATGCCGGAGAACATCACAACGGCGATGTTGCGGGCGTCGGCCGCCTTGCCGGGCTCCAGGGTGAAGGTGATGGTGTCGTTCAGCTCCGGCCCGAAAAGGCCCTTGGCGATGCCGGAGCGGCGCAGGTAGTCGTAGGTGATGGTCGTGCCCGGCGCGGCGTTCTTCATCTGCGGCTGCTCGAACAGCAGGTCGGAGGCGTTCGGCGCGGTACCCAGGCCGGCCTTGGCCGCGCCCGGGCCATCCTCGGCGAGGGCGAGGGGGGCGCCGGCCAGCACCAGGCCGAGGGCCGTCATCGCGAAAAGCTTCACAGGGGGGCTTCCTCCTTGAGCGGCGACCGGACGTTGCTGCCGATCGTCCGGTAGACGTAGTCGGGCGGGTTCTCGGCCGCCTCCTCGACGGCGAGCGCCCGCACCTTGGCGTGCAGGGGCGAGAGCGAGCAGGCCGGGTCGGTGGCGGCGGCATCCCCCGCCAGCGCAAGCGCCTGGCAGCGGCAGCCGCCCCAATCCTTCTCGCGGCGGTCGCAGGAGCGGCAGGGCTCCTGCATCCAGTCGGTGCCGCGATAGGCGGTGAAGGCCGGGCTGTCGCGCCAGATCTCACCGAGGGAATGCTCGCCCACGTACCAGAACTCAAGCCCCGGAATCGTCTCGGCCGCGTGGCAGGGCAGCACCTTGCCCTGGGGCGTCACGTTCATCAGCTTGCGGCCCCAGCCGCCGGCGCAGGCCTTCGGATACTTGGCATAATAGTCCGGCACCACGAGGTCGATGACAAGCTGGCCCTTCAGGCGCTCGCGCGCCGCCTCGACGATGCGGATCGAGGCGTCCACCTGGGCCTTGTCCGGCATCAGGGCCGCCCGGTTGACGTAGGCCCAGCCGTAATACTGGGTGTGGGCCACCTCCAGCCGCTTGGCGCCGAGCTTGACCGCGAGGTCGATGAAACCCTCGACCTCGTGGATGTTGCCGCGGTGGATCACCGCGTTCAGGGTCAGCGGCAGGCCGAGCTCCACCACCTTGGCCGCGAAGTCCAGCTTCTGCGGCTGGGCGTTCTTCAGGCCGCCGATCTTCTCCGCGTTCTGCGCGTCGACGCCCTGCACGGACAGCTGCACGTGGTCCAGCCCCACGTCGTAGAGGGCCTGGAGCTTGGAAAGCGCCCCGCCGACGCCGGAGGTGATGAGGTTGGAATAGAGCCCGAGCGTGGCGCAGGTCTGGGTGATCTCGACGATGTCGTTGCGCGCCGTCGGCTCGCCGCCGGAGAGGTGGACGTGCAGGACGCCGAGCCCGGCCGCTTCCGTCAGCACCCGCTGCCAAGTCTCCGTGTCGAGCTCCCGCGAGCGGCGGTCGAGTTCGAGGGGATTCGAGCAGTAGGGGCAGCGCAGGGGGCAGCGGTGGGTCAGCTCCGCCAGGAGCCCCACCGGGGCCGGCAGGTCCGGCCGGTTGGGCGTCAGGGCGTTCATCGCTCCAGCACCCTCTTCGTGGCGAGGTCGTTGAGCATCATCAGGATGTCGGCCTCGATGACCTTCGGATCGGCGGCGTATGTCGCCCCGAGCCGTTCGGCCATCTCGGAGACCGTGCGCTGCCCGTCGACGAGCTGGAGGACGGCGACCGCATTGTCGTCGAGGTCGAAGGTGCGCTCGGGCGCGAGCAGGACGTGCTTGCCGCGGGTCTCGTCGTGGCGCATCCGCACGCCGCGGGGCAGCCGCGGCACGTCGCCCGCCGCGATCCGGCCGGTGCCGGGGGCGGCCTTCTGCGCGACGAGGCCGGTGCCGGGCGTCCAGGCGTCGGGCGGAATCAGGCCCGGTGCGACGTAGGCGAAGTACAGGGCGTCGAGCTGCGTCCAGAGCACGGTGCACTTGAAGGTCAGGGCGGCCATGGCCTGCCGCTGGAGTTCGGGCGTGGTGGCGTGCTGCTTGACGTAGTCGAGGGCGAAGTCGGCGTCGCGCGGCGCCTGGGTCAGGCGCTTCTCGAAATAGGCCAGGGTGTCCTTGGTGATGAAGTCGTAGTTCTTCAGCATGCCCGAGACCCGCTCGGAGATGATGTTGGGCGAGAACATCTCGGTGAGCGAGGAGGCGATGGCCTCCAGCAGGCTCCTTTCCGAGACGAAGTGCACGTAGGCCTCGACGGAGAACTTCGTCGCCGAGAGGATGCCCTTGGTGGAGAGCACGTAGTCGCGCTCGAAGCCCACCCCTTCGGCGAGCTTCAGCCAGCGCTCGATGCCGCCGTCGCCCGGCCCGTCGCCGTCGTGGTCCACGATGCGCTGGCGCCAGACCCGTCTCAGGGAAGCATCGGTCATGCGCGCGAGCACGGCCGAGTCCTTCACCGGGATCATCGCCTGGTAATAGTAGCGGTTGAGCGCCCAGGCCCGGACCTGATCCTTGTCCAGCTTGCCGTCGTGCAGCAGGCGGTGGAACGGATGCAGGTTGTGGTAGCGCCGGGCGCCGATGTCGCGGAGCGCCGCCTCGAGTTCCTCGGGGCTCAGCAGCCGCTGGGTCTCGTCGGCGCCGGGGGTCGGGAAGGCTGCGTTCATGGCGTATCCGAGCGTCCGTCCGGCTGCGTTTCCTGGAATCGTTTTAGAGGGTGCGGTGCCGGGTTCAAACCCGGTCGTCGGCCGCACGATCCAATCGCAAGCGAGGTATATGGGGCTGCGCCCCGGAACTGCCAAAGGGCGGTCTCAGAGGGACAGGCTCAAGCCGTCGTGCGCCACGGTCCAGCCCTCGGCCTCGACCGCGGCCCGCGCGTCCGAGCCTTCGACCAGCACCGGGTTGGTGTTGTTGATGTGCACGAACACGCGCCGGCCGATCTGCGCATCGGCCAAGGCCGCGATCGAGCCGTTCTCGCCGCGCATCGGCACGTGGCCCATGCGCCAGCCGGTCTTGGTGCCGACGCCCGCGCGGATCATGTCGTCGTCGTAGAGCACGGTGCCGTCGAACAGCAGGGCGTCCACGCCCGAAAGCCGCGCCTTAAGGTCGTCCGTCACCCGGGCGCAGCCGGGAATGTAGGCGAGCCGGCGCCCGTTCGCCTCGATCATCGCGCCGACCGTGGTCTCGGTCTCGGCGCCGATCTGCAGGGTCTCGTCCTCGAGCCAGAGGGGCACCTTGCCCGGAACCGCGAACAGGGTGACGGACAGGCCGGGGACGGGCTCGAAGCGCTCGTCCGGGCGGATCGCCGTACGGGCCACGACGCCCGCGGCCATCACGTCGAAGACGCGGTTGTCGTTGACGGAGCCGAGGATGCCCTGCGTGGCATAGAGGGTGTAGGGCTGACCCTCGCGCAGGGTGAGCAGCCCCGCGACGTGGTCCACGTCGCCGTTCGTCAGCAGCACGGCGCGGATCGGCGAGTGGCGCAGGCCTTCGCGCGGATGCAGGACGGGATTGTCGAAGAGCTGGGCCCGGATGTCGGGCGAGGCGTTCACCAGGAGCCAGTCCACGCCGTCCGGCGAGACCGCGATGCTCGACTGGGTCCGCGGCCGGACGCGGTCCGGCTCGGCCCGGGAGAGGGCGCAGATGGGGCAGCGGCAGTTCCACTGGGGGAGGCCGCCGCCGGCAGCCGAACCGAGAATCACGACGTGCATGGATTGACCCGACGCAGACCCATGATTCCCGGCCCGACGCTACACCTCAGTTGAAGGTGTCGATCTCGGCGGACTCGTAGCTCGTGACTTCCATGCCGACGCAGATCTCGGAAACGATCGGGGCAGCCCACGTCATGGTGTTTCTCCTGGATGGCAGAATTGATCGAACGTCGAAGAAATCGAACTTAAGAAGACCCTAAGACGTTGATGGCGCTCTGGTTTTCAAGGCGCCGCCTCGTATCGGCGATTCCGGCTCCGCCTTCAAGCAGGAAGTTGCCGGATTCTCCCAATTATTCGCAGGCCCGAATGCCGACGCCTGCCTCACCCCGCCTCAGCCGGCGGGCCCAAGCCGTTGTTCCGGATCGCGTCTTTCCCGGCCGGGCCGGGCGCGGCCAGGCCGCATATTGGACTAATGTCTATAGTCCGGCCCGCGCAGGTCGAGCATGAAGCCGCGTCCGCGCACGGTGACGAGGACGGGGCCGCCGAAGCGCACGAAATCGGCCATCTTCGAGCGCAGGTAGCCGATGTAGACGTCCACCACGTTCAGCGAGAGGCCGCCCTGGCTGGCCCAGAGCTTGTCGAAGATGTCGCCGCGGGAGACCGGGCGGTTCACGCTCTCCATCAGCATCGCGAGCAGTTCCGCCTCGCGCGGGGTCAGGCGGGCGTTGGCCTCCCCGCAACTGACCTGCCGGGTGTCGAGGTCCAGGACGAGCTTGCCGGCGCTGATGCGCGAGACGGGCTCGTCGGCCGATTGCCGCCGCAGGAGATGGGTGCGCAGGCGCGCCACCAGTTCGTCGAAGACGAAGGGCTTGACGATGTAGTCGTCGGCCCCGAGGGCCAGACCCTCGGCACGGTCGCGGATCTCGTCGCGGGCGCTCAGGAACAGGATCGGGCCGGGGTAGCCGCCCTCCCTCAGGGAGCGGCAGACGTCGTGGCCCGACCCGTCCGGAAGGTTGATGTCGAGGACGACGGCGCCGGGCACCTCGTCGCGGGCGGAGGTCAGGGCGTCGTCCACGCATCCGGCCATGCCCACGGAAAAGCCCTCGGCTTCGAGGCCGCGGGCGAGCATCCCGCGGATGTCGATGTCGTCCTCGACGATCAGAATCCGCGTCATGCGGCGTTGTCCTTCTGCTTGTCCGGGCGTCCGAGATCCCAGGCGAGGTCGAGCACCGGGATGTCCAGGGTCACGCGCGCGCCGCGGCCGTCCGGGCCGGAGCCGAGGCGGATCGTGCCATCATGCTGCTCCACGAGCCAGCGCGCCAGGGCGAGCCCGATGCCGAAGCCGGTCTCCGCCGGGCGTGCGCCCCGGCGAAAGCGCTCGAACAGGGCCGATTCCGCCTCGCCGAAGCCCGGCCCGTCGTCGGTGATGCTGATCGAGGCGACCGGTCCCCTGCGCGTGCCCGCGGTACCGAGCGCGACGGTGACGCGGCTCAAGCCCGCGGCGTGGCGCAGGGCGTTGTCCACGAGGCTCTCCACGACCTGGCGCATCCACTCCCGGTCGGCCAGGATCTCCACGTCCCGGTCGCCCGGATCGAGGACCAGTTCCACCCGGCGGCGGGCGGCCTCGGAGGCGGAATTGTCCACAGCTTCCGCGAGCACGGTGGCCGCGCTGAGCGCCCGGCGATCGAGTTCGATCTCGCCGGATTCCGAGCGGGCCACCCGCAGCAGGTCCTCGACGCGCAGCTTCAGGCGCTGCGCCCGCTTGCGGATGGTGGAGAAGGCCGGCCCGTGATCGACCGGCCGGTCGCCGGCGCGCAGCGCCAGGTCGCATTCCCCGAGGATCACGGTGAGCGGCGTGCGCAACTCGTGGCTCACGTCGGCGAAGAAGCGCCGGCGCGAGCGGTCGACCGACTCCAGGCGGGCGTTGGCCGCGCGCAGGTCCGCGGTGCGGCTCTCCACCGTGTCCTCCAGGGCCGCCCTGTCGGCGGCCACGCGGGTCTCGCGCCGGGAGAGCTTGGCGGCCATGCGGTTGAAATTGGCGACCAGCAGCCCGAGTTCGTCGCGCGTGGCCACCGAGAGGCGGGTGTCGAGTTCGCCGCGCCCGACCGCGCCGGCCGCCTGGCGCACCGCCTCGATCCGCGCCAGCGTCGGGCGGGTGATGCTGCGGTAGAGCACGAAGACGATGCCCAGCGCGGCCAACGCCGCCAGCACCGAGACGACCCGCAGGCGCTGCGACAGCTCGCGGGCCTGCTCGGAGCCGAGCACCATGCTGCGCCGCTCCACCTCGATCAGGAAGGAGAGGGGCTGGCCGGTCATGGCGCCGAAGCCGTTCAGGGCGCCCTTGATCGCGTCCTGGCGCTTGTCGGGGTCGGTCTGGCGCTCGATCTGGGACACCTGCCGGTCGAGGATGACGCGGGCGGCGCGCAACTGCGCCAGGGGCCTCGTGCGGGCCGCGTATTGCGAGCGGTCGAGGGGGTCCGTGCTGGCCTGCACGCTCCTGGCCAGGGCCTCGTCCACGGAGGCGAGCACCCGGTCGACGTTGGTGCGGGCGATCGTCATCGCCTCGGGCTGGCTGTCGGGGCTGCGCACGGTCTCCACCGCGGCGAAACCGAACTGCGTCATCCGGCCGGAGAGTTCGGCCAGGAGTTCGAGGCGCCCTTGCGCCGCCAGGGTGCGGTCGATGGTGCGCTCGGCCGCGCCGATGGAGGCCATGACGCCGGCCGCCGCCAGAACGACGAGGAGGGCTGTCGCGCCGAGCAGCAGCGCGAAACGGACCTTGAGCGAGCGCATCGTCCCCATCCGGACCGCCCGAGGCGGAGGGCTCGCGACCATGTCATCCGCCGAGCCCGCGGCCAAGGGGCAGACGAGGGGCAGACGAGGGGCGGACGAGGGGCGGATCGTGCCGGCGGCCCTCGATGCCGAGGCCTCGAGGGCGGTCCGTCGCATGGGCGGCGTCGCGCAGTCGCGCTCGCCGACGGATCGACGGTTTCGACCGTCGGTCTCACAGGTCCTTCGGCAGGCTCCCGCGCAGGGCGCAGCGCCAGCGCGTCACGTGCCATTCCGGATGCGCGGCCTGCCAGTCGGCCAGGGCGGTCTGCGACCGGCGCAGGCAGACCGTGGGGCTGGTCGATTCGTAGGAGAGTTCGATCCGGTCCTCGCGGCACCGGTCGGGCTGCGCAAGGAGGCAGATGGAGAGCAGGATCAGCATCGACGCTATATGAGGCGGCCGACGAGGGCGGCCAGGGGCCTCAGGCCGAAGCCCAGATCTCGCCCTTGCCGATGGTCGCGAGGTCGCCCGAGTAGCGCCGCAGGGGGCGGTCGATCAGCTCGGCGTGCTCCGGGCTGAGGCGCTTCAGGGCGCGCGCGAGCAGTCGCAAGAACACGAGGTCGTGCGTGCCGGTCTCCACGAAGGTCGGGCTCATCGCCCCGTGGCCGCCGACGACGAGGGTGCCGCGGCGCATGCCGTAGCCCGGATGGTCGCCGACCGAGCGCGCGGCGATGGTGCCCGCGATCATGCGCGAGCCGGCCATGTCCCCGGCGTCTCCCGCCAGGATCAGCCCGCGCCGCATGCGGTCGCCGAGGTGGCGCCCGGCGCGGCCCCTGACGATCAGCGTCGCGCCGTCGAGGCCGGCCTTGGCCGCGTAGACCGCGCCGCCGGCGTGATCCCCGGCATCGCCCGCGATGGTGATGGTGCCGCCGGTGGCGCCGGTGGCGGCGAAGGGCCCGGCATGGCCGCTCACGGAGAGCACGCCGCCGGTCATGCCCTCGCCGAGCCGCTGTCCCACGTCGCCGACGACGCGCAACGTGCCGTCCGCCAGGGCCGCGCCGACCCGGTCCAGGCGCTCGTGCCCGCCCTCGACCACCAGCGTGTCCGCGCCGTCGAGGCTGACGGAGAAGCAGTCGCCGAGCCTCAACCCGCGGCGTGTCGTGCCGACGGGCAGGCGCTCGGCTTCCCCTTGCGATAGACGGCCCAGGGCCAAGGGGTTGATATTCAAGAAGTCCAGGCGCTCGGGCGGCGCCTGTCGCAGGGTCAGGACGCTCAAACGCTCGCCTCCTTCGCGATCAGGTCGCGCAGATGGTAATGGTGGCGGCCGAGGTTGCCGCCGTAATTGCCGGCCGTGACCGCGATCAGGCCGTGTTGCGCCCCGATCTCGGTGGCCGCGTGCAGGGCAGCCCGCATCGAATCGGAGACGCCCTGGGAGGTCAACGCGTCGATGACGATCTCCAGCACCACGCCGCATTCGGGCGGCAGGGCGGAGCCGGCCCGACCTTTCAGGGTCGGGCAATAGGCGTCGTTGGTCGAGGCCATCATGCCCTTGGTACGTCCGCCGACCTTGGAGCCCGATCGCACGATGCCGCCGGGGAAGGGCAGGATCGCGCCCGGGATCGCCTTGGCGGCCTCCACCGCGATCTCGGCGACGATGAGCGTGTCGGCGTGCCGGCGGCCCAGGAACAGCAGGTTGCCGCCGCCCACCGCCCCGTCCACCGCCCGCACCGAATCCTCGCACAGGAACTCGCCGTCCATGACCGGGATGCGCCAGTAGCGGCGCATCTTGCCGGCGGCGTCGGGCAGGCGCTTGGCGATGGCGAACCCGTCGCCGAAATAGCGGATCGCGCCCCCGAGCTTGATCTTGGTGGGACCCTCGACACCGGCAAAGCACGCCGTGCCGGGGCAGGTGAGGATGCACTGCCCCACCCGCTTGAGGAGCTGCTCCTTCAGCCCGTTCGGCTCGAAACCGAACAGCAGGATGCGCACGCCGGGGCGCCCGTCCGGGGTCTCCTCCGGCGACAGCTCCGCGTCGATCCCGGCCTCGGCGCCGCAGCCGATCACCGAGGTGGCGAAGCCCGTCATCGTCACCGCGGCGATCATCGCCCACTTGGCCGTGTCGTTGGTGACGATCACGGAGGTGCCGGCCACGTCGAAGGCTTCGGCGAAGGTGTCCTCGACCTTGATGCCGTTGAGGATGAGGTCAGCCATGTCCGTTACCGTTCCCCACTCAAGCCCGGCATGCCACGTCCTCGAACACGCCGGCCTCGCCGAAGGCGGCGTCGGGCACCGTGAAGCTGTCGAGGCTCTGGCCGAAGCGGTCCTGGAGATAGGCTTCGCTGCGCCGCTCCATCGCCTTGTCGGACTCGACGGAGAGCGACAGGGTCTGCCCGGCGCGCCAATCGACCACCTCGCCGTCCTCGACGACGACGCGGCCGTCCTTCAGCACGAGCCGGGCCGCCGTGAACATCGCGGTGCGGTCGGCATCCTCGCGGTAGACCGCCACGTCGGCGCGCGCGCCCTCTCGCAGGTGGCCGCGGTCGGACAGTCCCAGGAGCCGGGCCGGGCCAGAGCGAGTGAGCTGCGCGATCTCGGAGAAGCTCAGCTCGCGCTCGATCTCGGGGAGCGTCGAGCGCTCGCCGACGATCTTGGGGAGGGTGGCGATCTCGCGGTCGCGCTCCTCCTTGTCCATCAGCAGGTGGATGATGCGCGGATAGGCCGTGAACGGGCCGCCGTTCGGGTGGTCGGTGGTGAGGATGGTGCGTTCGAGGTCGCCCGACAGCAGCATGATCTCCAGGCCGATCGCCCATTGCAGGGAGCTGGTCGGGCCGCGGGGCCGGTAGAGGAACGGCACCACGCCGCCGCCCTCCGCGTCGCCCGCGTTCAGCACCCACTTCTTCGGCTTGGCGCCCTTGCGGCCGCCGAACTGGCGCAGGATGTCCAGCGACACGGTCACGGTCTGGCCGAACACCACTTGCCCGATGTCGAGCGTCGCGTTCGGGTTGGCATGCATGGCGTCCACGATCCGCCGGGCCGCCGAGCGGAAGCCGCCGGTGGCCGGGTTGTCGGGGTCGGCCGCGCCGTAGGCGTAGAACTGCGCGTGGGCGAAGTGGATGCGCCGGCCCTCCGCCGCGTCGAGCGTCGCGACGAAGGAATCGTCCGCGCCCGGCAGGCCGAGGTTGTTGCAGTGGACGTGCAGCGGGTGCGGTACGCCGATCTCCTCGACCGCGTCCAGCAGCGATCCCATGATCTTGCGCGTGGACAGGCCGTAGACCGGGATCTCGTCGTCCAGCGACAGGCGCAGGGCCCCGTCCTTGAAGGCCGAGGCGCCACCCGCGTTGATGCACTTGACGCCGAGCGCCCGCGTGGTGGCGACGTTGAGCGCCACGAGGTCGCGCACGGCAGCCTTGCCCTCGCCGTCGCGCAGGATCTGGAGCAGCTGGTCGTCGTTGCCCATCACCGCGAGCGCGCCGCGGTCCAGCAACGGGATGTCCGCGAGTTCGAGCTGGGTGGCGAGCGCGTTGGCCGGCGGCATCGCCGGCTCGACTGCGGTGGTGTAGCCCATCCGCGCGTAGGTGGCGCCGATCCAGGCCGCCGCGCCGCCTGCATGGGCGAAGGGGTGCCCCTCGGGGGCCGCCTCGCTGACGTAGAGGTCGGGCAGCAGCAGGCGCGAGGTGACGACGTTGCCGCCGGCGATGTGCGAGTGCACCTCGACGCCGCCGGCCATTACCACGCAGCCCGTGGCGTCGACGCTGCGGTCGGGCGTGCGCGCGGAAGGACTTACGACGTGGCCGTCCTCGATCCAGACATCGCCGACGGCATCGCGGCCGGCTGTCGGATCGACGACCCGGCCGCCCCGGATCACGGTCAGCATCAGGCGTCCTTCCCGGTGGCGATGGCGTGGGTGATGCGGGCGAGCACGTCGGCCGCGGAGGGGAGGTCGGTCGGCCCCGTGGCCGCGCGATAGGTGAGCGCCGCGCGGCCCTCGTTCCAGAGCACGCCGCCCAGGCTCTCGCCCGGCACGCCGACCTCGATGACGATCTCGGCCGCCTCCGCACCGGCGCTGCCGGCGCCGACGAGGGCGATGGCCGGCAGGGTGGAGAGCCAGCCGGGGCGGGGCGCGGGCAGGGCGGCGAGCCAGAGGACGGCATCCACCTCGCCGGCGGCGGCCTGCCGCGCGGCATCGAAGCGCCACGGGTCGTGCTCGGGCACGTGCCGGCCGAAGCCGACGCGGGGCGGCTGGCCGGTGGTCCAGGCCGCGACCTGCACCACGGCCCGGTCCTGGTCCGGGCCGGCGAGCGCCAGGGCGAAGCAGCGTGTGGTCTCGTTGAGGCCCATGACGAGGCCGGTCAGCATCTCGACGCCGGCCTCGCCGAGTTCGGCCGGATCGTAGAGGACGACGCCGTACTGCGCGGCGGCAAGGCGCGTGGCGAGGTCGGCGACCGGCCCGTCGCCGGCGAGGTGCCCGCGCTGATAGGCCCTGAGATGGGCGAGCGCCGCGGGGAGCCCTGCCTCCGCGGGGCAGGCGAGGGCGGCGCCAGTTCCGGAGGGTCCGCCGAGGGCCAGGAGGCTGCGCGCGGCACCCGCCGCGCGCCCGCGCGTCGGCTTGGTCTCGGAAAGCCGCTTCAGGAGCGGGGCGCCCCAGGGCCGGGCGCCGACCGCCAGGACCACGTCGGCCCGGCCGACCGCCTCGGCGGGGGTCGCCGTCATGGCGCCGACCCGGCTGAGGGAGCCGAGGTCCGCATAGGTGCCCTCGGCACCCGCCGTGTCGACGGAGGCGCCGATACTGCCCGCGAGGCGATAGGCCGCCCTGACGGCCGCCACGTCGGCGCAGAGCCCGGCCACGACCGGTGCGTGCGCGGCCGACAGGAGCGTGGCGGCAGCCGCGATGGCGCCGTCCGCATCCGTCGCGCCACCCTTGATCCAGGCTGCCATTCTCCCTCGCAGAGCCGTTTCTTGAGAGGCCGCTGGCGGTCGCCGGAGACCGGTCGGAGCGGGGCACGCTGCCCGCCTCGAACCGGAATGGCATCCCCGCACGGCCGCGTCGGCCGGGCGGGCGGCATTCGGGCCGCCTGTTGCTGACGTGACGTTTGCATCGGTCTACGGCGGCAGGCAAGTGTCGCCTTGAGAATTGCAGGGCAATCGCTCGAAGTCGCTTCGGCGACGCCAAGGCGCGAAGCCCCCCCCGCGGAGCGGGTTTTTCGGGACGAGCGTCGCGGAAGACTCAGAGCGGAGGGAGAGCCTGAGCCCGCGAAGGCGGGCGCCGGCGATCGAGGCCGAGGAGAATGCGGGCCATCGCTTTCAAGCGATGGCCCCGTCACGAATTGCGTCGTCCGGCCTCCCGTGTGAGAAGCCGGCGCCCGAGGGCCGAGGACGCGGGCCCGACTGTTTTTCGAGGGCGAAGGGGATCGATCTTGCCTGAGGCCCCGGACCGGAATGCGGACGCCCCGGTCTCCGCCGTGGAGGTGGAGGCCCCGGCCCGGCTGCATTTCGGCTTCCTCGACCTGCATGGCGGCCTCGGCCGGCGCTTCGGCAGCATCGGGCTGGCGATCGACGCCCCCGCCGTGCGGCTCGCCGCGCGGGTCGCCGACAGGCTGGCCGTCGAAGGCCCCGAGGCCGAGCGGGTGCGGGCCTATGTCGGCGCGGCAGCCGCACACCTCGGCGTGTCCGATGCCGTGGCCATCCGCGTCGAGGAGGCGATCCCGGCCCATGCCGGCTTCGGCTCGGGCACGCAGCTGGCGCTCAGCGTGGCGGCCGCGCTCGCCCGGCTCAACGGATTGCCGTTCTCGGCGGAATCGTTCTCGAACGCCCTCGACCGCGGCAACCGCTCGGGTGTCGGGCTCTCGGCCTTTACCGAGGGCGGCCTGATCGTGGACGGCGGCCGGGACGCGGGCGGCGCGCCACCCCCGGTGATCGCCCGCATCCCCTATCCGGAGGCGTGGCGCGTCGTCCTGATCCTCGACGACAGCCTCACGGGCGTGCACGGCAGCCGGGAGGTGGAAGCCTTCCGCGAGCTGCCGCGGTTTCCGGAAGCGCAGGCCGCCGAGATCTGCCGCCTCGTGCTGATGCAGGTGATGCCGGCAGCCGTGCTCGCCGAGCCGGACCCCTTCGGCGCGGGCATCACCGCGATCCAGCGGCTGATCGGCGACCATTTCGCCCCCCACCAGGGCGGGCGGTTCGCCAGCCCCGCCGTGGCCGAGGCCCTGGCGGCGGTCGCGGCGCAGGGCGTCTCCGGCTACGGCCAGAGTTCCTGGGGGCCGACCGGCTTCGCGCTGGTCGCCTCCGAGGCCGAGGCACGGGCGCTCGTCGCCGGCCTCGACCGGCCGGGCCCCTTGCGCTTCCTCGTCGCCCGCGGGCGCAACGCCGGCGCGTCGGTGACGGCCCTGCCGGATCGGGCTTGACCGGACCGCCCGAGGCCGTCTTCTGAACGGCAATCCACCCGGACACGATGCCAAGGAGACCGACGATGGCCCGCTCGATCCTGCACATGCTCACGCCGCTCAAGCACATGAGCCCCTTCGACGTGAACATGGCGGTGGATGCCGGCTTCGAGACCCTCGTCACCTATACCGACGTGACCCTGCCAGACGTGGTCTCCCTGACCCAGGATTCGATCTTCTCCCGCGCCCCCGGCGACGGGGTGCGCACCGGCCTGTTCATCGGCGGCAAGAACGCCGAGGACGCCCTCGACATGGTGGACCGGGCCAAGAAGGCCTTCGTGCCCCCCTTTTCCAACCACATCTTCGCCGACCCGGCCGGCTCCTTCACCACGGGCGCGGCCATGGTCGCGCAGGTCGCCCGGGCCCTGCGCGAGAAGTTCGGTACGGACCTCAAGGGCAAGCGCATCGTGATCTTCGGGGGCGCGGGCGTCGTCGCCTACGTCGCCGCCGTGATCGGGGCGCTCGAAGGGGCCAAGACCGTGCTGGTCGGCCACGACGGCGAGGAGCGCGTCTCGAAGATCGCCTTCACCATGAAGTGGCGCTTCGGCATCGAGGTCGGCGCCGTGGACGGCACCACCCCAGCCGACCGCCGCGCCGCGATCCGGCACGCGGACGTGATCCTCTCGGCCGGCCCCGCCGGCATCCCGATCCTCTCGGCCGAGGACCTCGAATCCGCCCCCAACCTCCTGGTGGCCTCGGACGTGAACGCCGTGCCGCCGGCCGGCATCGCGGGCATCGACGTGAACGCCGTCGACGTGGCGCTGCCGGTGGGCAAGGGCATCGGCATCGGGGCGCTCGCTGTCGGCAACGTGAAGTACCAGACCCAGAGCCGGCTGTTCCGCCGCATGCTGGAGGCCGAGGCGCCCCTCTGCATCGATTTTCGCGATGCCTACACGCTCGCCGTGGAGATCGCCGGCTAGCCGTCTGCCGTCATGGCCGGCGAGGCGATCCTGATCGCGGCACAGTCCGGCCGGGCCCTGGCGCAGGCGGCGCGCCGCGCCGGCTTCCGGCCCTTCGTCGCCGACCTGTTCGGGGACGACGACACCCTCGCCCTCGCCGAGGCCCACCGCACCCTGCCGGGGCGCTTCGGCATCGGCCGGCTCGGCGGTGAGACCGTGCTGGCGCACCTGTCCGACCTGGCGGACCTCGCCGGCGGGAATCCCCTGGGGATCGTGCTCGGCAGCGGCTTCGAGGCCGCGCCCGACCTGATCGGACGGATCGGCGAACGCCACCGGCTGCTCGGGGCCTCGCCCGCCTCGGTGGCCGCCCTCAAGGACCCGTCGCGCCTGGCCGCCCTCTGCGCGCGCCTCGGCATCCCGCACCCGGCCGTCACCGTGGAGCCCCTGGCCGACCCTAGAGCATGGCTGCTCAAGGGCATCGGCGGATCGGGCGGGAGCCACATCCGCGCCGCGACGCGGGGGCGGGCGCCGGCCGGCCGCTATTTCCAGGCGCGGGTTCCGGGCCGGGCCCACGCCCTGAATATCCTCGCCGACGGCCGCGGCATCCGGGTGCTGGCCGTCACCGAGCAGTGGAGCGCGCCCGCGCCGACGCGCCCGTTCCGCTACGGCGGGGCGCTGGCGCGTAGCGTCGGGGAACCGCATCCCCTGCCGGAGTCGATCGTGGCGGCCGTCACGGACGCGGCCGCGCGGCTCGTGGCCGAGACGGGACTGCGCGGCCTCGCCAGCGCCGATTTCCTGGCGGGCGATGCGGGCTGGTGGCTCACCGAGGTCAACCCGCGCCCCGGCGCCACCCTCGACGTGCTCGACCGCCGGCAGACCCCGCTCCTGGCCGCCCATGTGGAGGCCTGTCTCGGCCCGTTGCCGGCAATCGGTGCGGTGCCGGTGGATGCGGCGGCGGCCGAGATCTGTTACGCGGCCCGAGGATATGCGCCGATCCCGGCCTTCGCCTGGCCGGACCACGTGCGGGACCGGCCGCGCGCCGGCACCATCGTGAAGCGGGATGCGCCCCTCTGCACGGTCCTGGCGACCGGCGCGGACGGAGACGAAGCGCGAGAGAGGATGCGGGTGCGGGTGGCGTTGTTGCGCGCCGCACTGGCCGAGGAGGAAACCGGACGACCATGAGCACGAGTTCCCCGTTCCCGAGCGTCAATGCGCTCTCCGCCCCCCTGGTCGAGCGCCTCGTCGCCGACGCCGACGCCCTGCGGTTGTCCGTGCATCAGGAGGCCGGCGGCGCGCGCATGGTCGATGCCGGCGCCAATGCCCGCGGCTCCATCGAGGCCGGCCGCCGCATCGCCGAGATCTGCCTGGGCGGCCTCGGCACGGTGACGATCAGCCCGAGCGGGCCGGTCGCCGCCTGGCCCTATTCGGTGATCGTGCACGCGGCCGACCCGGTGCTCGCCTGCCTGGGCAGCCAGTATGCCGGCTGGAGCCTCGCCGACGAGGACGGCGAGTCCGGCTTCTTCGCGCTGGGCTCCGGCCCCGGCCGCGCGGTGGCCGTGGTGGAGGACCTCTACAAGGAACTCGGCTACCGGGACACGGCCTCGAAGACCGCCCTGGTGCTGGAGGCCGCCGGCGGCCCGCCGGCCAACGTGGTCGCCAAGGTGGCGGAGGCCGCCGGCATGCGCCCGGAGGACCTGACCTTCATCTTCGCACCGACCCAGAGTCTGGCCGGCTCGACCCAGGTGGTCGCCCGCGTGCTGGAGGTGGCGCTGCACAAGGCCCACACCGTGGGCTTCGACCTGCACGCCATCGTGGACGGCATCGGCTCCGCGCCCCTGTCGCCCCCGCACCCGGACTTCATCAAGGCGATGGGCCGCACCAACGACGCCATCATCTACGGCGGCCGGGTCCAGCTCTTCGTGGATGCCGACAACGCCGAGGCCAGGCAGCTCGCCGAGCAGCTGCCCTCCACCACGTCGAGCGACCACGGCGCCCCCTTCGCCGAGATTTTCTCCCGCGTGAACGGCGACTTCTACAAGATCGACGGCGCCCTGTTCTCCCCGGCCGAGGCCATCGTCACCTCCATCCGCACCGGCACCACCTTCCGCGGCGGCCGGCTGATGCCGGACCTCGTCGAGGCCTCGTTCGCCTGAGATCTGCGACGCGCTCTCCTCCCCCCTGCGGGGAGGAGTTGGAGGTGGGGGTGGTGCCCGATCGAGCGAGTCGGTGCCTCCTGGACCACCCCCACCCCTGACCCCTCCCCGCAAGGGGGATGGGACCTTCCCTAGGAGTTACCGAAAAGACGATGCGCATCGGGCTCGCGGCCGATAACGGCAACTGGCACAAGGGCCGGCTCCTGGCGGCCCTGCGCGGCCTCGGGGTCGAGCCGGTGCTGTTCTCATTGGCCGACGTGGTGATCGTCACCGGCGGGCCGGAGCCCCTGCGGGTGCCGGGTTTTTCGGACTTCCTGCCGGACGGGGTGCTGCTGCGGACCATCGCCGGCGGCACCTTCGAGGCCACCACGATGCGGCTCGGCGTGCTGCACGCCCTGGTCGCCTCCGGCGTCACCGTCTGGAACAGCCCGGTCGCCATCGAACGATCCGTGGACAAGGCGGCCACCAGCCTGATGATCGACCGGGCCGGCCTGCCGACGCCGCAGACCTGGGTGGTCTCGAAGCGGCAGGCCGCAGCCGACGTCGTCGCCTGCGAGGCCGGGCCCGGCCGGCCCCTGGTGCTCAAGCCCCTGTTCGGCTCGCAAGGGGAGGGGCTGCAACTGATCGAGACGCCGGACGACCTGCCCCCCGAGGAAGCGGTCTCCCGCGTCTACTACCTCCAGCGCTACGTGCCGCGCCGCGACGGGCTCTGGCGCGACTATCGCGTCTTCGTCTGCGAGGGCCGGGCCATCGCCGGGATGATCCGCGAGGGGGACGGCTGGATCACCAACGTCCACCGGGGCGGCCGGCCGCTGCCCTGGGCGATGCCGCCCCGCGCCGCCGACCTCGCCGAGGCCGCGGCCGCGGCCATCGGCGTCGACTATACGGGGATCGACCTCGTCGAGGACGGGGAGGGGGGCTTCTTGGTGCTGGAGGCGAATTCGATGCCGGCCTGGTCCGGGCTGCAGCAGGTCTGCGAGGTCGACATTGCGGGCGCGGTCGCCCGGGGCTTCGTCAATGCGGTGCGCGCCGCCACCCGCCCACGCCTCGTGGTGGCCTGATGGCCCTTGCCCCCGGCCTGGTCGCCACCCTCTACCGGGCCGCGTGCTTGGCCGAACTCGACGCGCTCAAGCCCGGCAACGTCCACGCCTTCGCCCCCGGCCACCGCATGGAGGTGGCGGATTTCGTCGCCAGCGCCGACGCCTCGGCGCCTGCCCTGGCGCAGGCCGGGGCCGGCGTCGGCGCGCGGGTCCGCGGCGGCGTCGCCGCCACGATGCGGACGGTCGGCCAGAACACCAATCTCGGCATCCTGCTGCTCTGCGCGCCGCTGGCGGTGGCGGCCGAGCGGGGCACCGGACCCGGCGACGTGCTGGCCCGGCTCGACAAGGCCGATTCGGCCGGGATCTTCGCGGCCATCCGCCTCGCCAACCCCGGCGGCCTCGGCGATTCCGTGCGGCACGACGTGGCCGGCGCCGCCCCCGATTCGCTGCTGGAGGCGATGCGCGAGGCCGCCCCCCGCGACCGCATCGCCCGGGCCTACGTCACCGACCTCTCCGATATCCGCACGATCGGCCTGCCGGCGCTGGAGGCCGCGCGGGCGGCCGGGCTCGACGCGGTGTGGTGCACCACGGCCGTCCACCTCGCCTATCTCCGCGGCGTGCCCGACAGCCACGTGGCGCGCAAGCACGGGCGCGACATGGCCGAGACGGTACGGCGGGAAGCCGAGACCGTGGTCGCCGGGCTCGACCTCGCGACACGCCCGACGCGGGAGCTGCTCGCCTTCGACCGCTCCCTGAAGGACCGGCACATCAACCCCGGCACCAGCGCCGACTTCACGGTCGCGACCCTGTTCTGGGACGCGCTCGCGGCGGCCGGCGCAAACCTCGATCCGGATGCCCGCACGCGACGCGCGACCCCTTGAAAAGTTCCCCTCCCGGACAGGGTCCGTGACACTTTAATTTATCGATTTCAGGGCCTTGGGCAGGGTTGTGACAGACCCGGGCCCACTGTAGGGTCCGCGCCGCTATCCGGGCTAACCGGCTCGGCTTTTCCAGGCCGGGCGTCGCGAACAAGGATGGCTTCCGGGCCGCGCCCACTCTCAGGCCGCAGCCCTTCTTTTTGGAATCCAGGGAGAGACCCCGAATGGCAAAGATCACCAAGGTTCAGGTCGGCGAGGCCCTCGTCGGCGACGGCAACGAGGTCGCCCACATCGATCTCATCATCGGACCGCGCGGTTCGCCGGCCGAGACGGCCTTCTGCAACGGCCTCGTGAACAACAAGCACGGCTTCACCAGCCTGCTCGCGGTCATCGCGCCGAACCTGCCGTGCAAGCCCAACACGCTGATGTTCAACAAGGTCACCATCAACGACGCCCGTCAGGCCGTCCAGATGTTCGGCCCCGCCCAGCACGGCGTCGCCAAGGCCGTGCAGGATGCCGTGGCCGAGGGGATCATCCCCGCGGACGAGGCCGACGACCTGTTCATCCTGGTCGGCGTGTTCATCCACTGGGAGGCGGCCGACGACGCCAAGATCCAGAAGTACAACTACGAGGCCACCAAGCTGTCGATCCAGCGCGCCGTCAACGGCGAGCCGAACGCCGCGACCGTGACCGAGCAGCGCAACTCCGCGAGCCACCCCTTCGCGGCGAACGCTTAGATCGGGGACAGTCCTGGGCAGAGCGAGCCTCCGCCCGCACCGCGGGGCCTGCTCCAGCGACTGGCCTCCATCTTCTTGGGCCGATAGGCATCAACGGGCGGGGCGGCGAAAGCCGCCCCGCTTTCTTTTTGGCTTTCGCCCGCCGACGAGACGGAACCGATTTCCGTCGGAGACCGCAGGGATCGACGCGGTTCGGCCTCGCGGATGCCGCAGGCCGTGCCTATGGTGGCGCCATTGAGGACGGGGCCGACATGACCGACGCCAGCAACACCTTCAAGAAGGCGCCCAAGCGCAAGCCCACCAAGGGCAAGAGCGTCAGCGTCTCGCCCGAGATGCGGCAGGCCTACGCGGACCTGATCAAGGAGAAGGCGGACAAGCAGGAGGCCTACGGCCGGCATCTGCCGTCGAACGAGACCAAGGGGCGCTGAGCGCCGCGCGTCCGGTCGCGTGCGGCGCCGGCCGGGAAAGCCCGGCCGGCGCGCGGGGCCTCAGCGCTTCAGGGGCCTGGCCTCGATCACGTCCTCCACCGTCCGCAGGCCGGCCCGCGGGGAATTGACGAGGCAGGCCATGTTGCCGGGCGGGTGCTGGTTCTTCCACATCTTGGTGTGGGCCTGGGGGATCTTCTCCCAGGGGAAGACCTCGCTCATGCAGGGGTCGATCCGGCGGTCGAGCACGAACTGGTTGGCGGCCGAGGCCTGCTTGAGGTGGGCGAAGTGCGAGCCCTGGATACGCTTCTGCCGCATCCAGACGTAGCGGGCGTCGAAGGTGATGTTGAAGCCGGTCGTGCCGGCGCAGAACACCACCATGCCGCCGCGCTTCACCACAAGCGCCGAGACCGGGAAGGTCTGCTCACCGGGGTGCTCGAAGACGATGTCCACGTCCATGCCCTTGCCGGTGATGTCCCAGATCGCCTTGCCGAACTTGCGCGCTTCCTTGGTCCAGGCGTTGAACTCGGGCGAGTTCACCTTGGGAAGCTGGCCCCAGCAGTTGAAATCCTTGCGGTTGATGACGCCCTTGGCGCCCAGGCTCATGACGTAGTCGCGCTTGGACTCGTCCGAGATCACGGCGATGGCGTTGGCGCCCGACGCGGCGCAGAGCTGGACGCCGAACACGCCGAGGCCCCCGGAGGCGCCCCAGATCAGCACGTTCTGGCCCGGCCGGACGGTATGGGGGGCGTGGCCGAACAACATGCGGTAGGCGGTGGCGAGCGTCAGCGTGTAGCAGGCGGCCTCCTCCCAGGTCAGGTGCTTGGGGCGCGCCATGAGCTGGCGCGACTGCACCCGGCAGTACTGGGCGAAGGAGCCGTCCGGGGTCTCGTAGCCCCAGATGCGCTGCGAGGACGAGAACATCGGGTCGCCGCCGTTGCACTCCTCGTCGTCGCCGTCGTCCTGATTGCAGTGGACGATGACCTCGTCGCCGACCTTCCAGCGCTTCACCTTGGCGCCGACCGCCCAGACGATGCCCGACGCGTCGGAGCCGGCGATGTGGTACTCGGCCTTGTGCACGTCGAAGGGCGAGATCGGCTCGCCGAGGCCCGCCCAGACGCCGTTGTAGTTCACGCCGGCGGCCATGACGTAGACGAGCACCTCGTCGTCGCCGATGCTCCAGACCGGCAGCACTTCGAGCTGGTGGGACTCCTCCGGCGGCCCGTGGCGCTCGCGCCGGATCGCCCAGGCGTACATCTTCGCGGGCACGTGTCCCAGCGGCGGGATCTCGCCCATCTCGTAGAGGTCCTTGACCTCTCCGGTCGTGCCCGGTTTCACCGCCGCGCTGGCCGCCATCGTCGCTCTCCTCACGTCTTTATCTTGACAGTCGACCGCGGCCTTCGAAGAACCGCGCTTCAGGCCATCGCCTATAGCGACGATGCGGGACGCCTCCAAGTGGTCCGAAAGGCCAAGACGGCGGAGGGGCGTGGCCGAAACGTCGTCGGCCCCGGCCTTCGCCTGCGCGCCTCAAGATATTCTTCGCCGCCACCTGAAAATTATTCGGCTGCTTCCCTGCGCCGGGGGCGGGGCGCTCCTCGGCCGACGCCAAATCCCCTTGATCCCGGCCTCAAGAATTTTGAGGCCGCCCTGCCACGAGGTACGGGTGCCGAAAGCCCCGTTGCAGATGACGCGCCACGGCGGCTTCGCTACGGTGCCGCGCAACGGGCGCATCTGCGCCGCACCAGACGATGATGACGGAGCCGAACGGGATGAGCGCCAGCGCGAGCGTCGCCGAGGTCGAGCGCGACAAGCCGCAACGCGACAAGCCTTGGATCATCCGCACCTATGCGGGCCATTCCAACGCCGCGGAGTCGAACGCCCTCTATCGGGGCAACCTCGCCAAGGGACAGACCGGACTCTCGGTCGCCTTCGACCTGCCGACGCAGACCGGCTACGACCCGGACCACGAGTTGTCGCGGGGCGAGGTCGGCAAGGTCGGGGTCTCGATCGCGCATCTGGGCGACATGCGGACCCTGTTCCAAGACATCCCGCTCGTCCAGATGAACACCTCGATGACGATTAACGCCACAGCGCCGTGGCTGCTGTCCCTCTACCTCGCGGTGGCCGAGGAGCAGGGCGCGCCGTTCTCCGGCCTCCAGGGCACCACGCAGAACGACATCATCAAGGAGTATCTCTCGCGCGGGACCTACGTGTTCCCGCCGGCACCCAGCCTTCGGCTGACCAAGGACGTGATCCTGTTCACGACCAAGGAGGTGCCGAAGTGGAACCCGATGAACGTCTGCTCCTACCACCTGCAGGAGGCGGGCGCGACGCCGGTGCAGGAGCTGTCCTACGCGCTGGCCATCGCCATCGCCGTGCTCGACACGGTGCGTGACGATCCCGATTTCGACGAGTCGAGCTTCGCGGACGTGTTCAGCCGCATCTCGTTCTTCGTGAACGCCGGGATGCGGTTCGTCACCGAGATCTGCAAGATGCGGGCGTTCTCCGAACTCTGGGACGAGATCGCCCAGGAGCGCTACGGCATCACCGACCCGAAGAAGCGCATCTTTCGCTACGGCGTCCAGGTGAACTCCCTCGGGCTCACCGAGCAACAGCCCGAGAACAACGTCCACCGCATCCTGATCGAGATGCTGGCCGTGACGCTCTCCAAGCGCGCCCGCGCGCGCGCCGTGCAGTTGCCGGCCTGGAACGAGGCGCTCGGCCTGCCGCGGCCCTGGGACCAGCAATGGTCGATGCGCATGCAGCAGATCCTCGCCTTCGAGACCGATCTCCTCGAATACGACGACATCTTCGACGGCTCGAAGGTGATCGACGCCAAGGTCGAGTCCCTCAAGGAGCAGACCCGGGCGGAACTCGCCCGCATCGGTCTCGACCGCGGCCACCGCGCCGCCGATCTCACCGATGCGGGCGAGTTCC
>NZ_BPRB01000123.1 GCF_022179685.1 Methylobacterium trifolii | reverse complement strand
CAAGTCCGGGAAGATGGATCCTCTCAGTTTTTGTGCAACGATTTTCCAGTCAGCTTTTGATAAAGGATTATCGTTGCACGTTTCTTCATGCAGGGAGCTCTTCTCTGAGGAGGCGACCTCCTCACCGTTGGCTGTGAACCCATCCACCATTCCCATCATCACGGCAGCGAGACGGGATGTTTCCGCATTTCGCCTGACACGATGAGCCCTGCTTCGGGACGAGGAATCATCGAACTGGCGCTTCCGACCCCGGGGCTTCTGGATAGCGGCTTCATTGATACCGTCGAGCTTCTGCACCGTGGATCCGGGCAAGAGAGCTTGAAGGTAATCCGCTGATGATCGGTCGGGAACGACGACCTTTTTCACGCTGCGACTAGCCAGATCTCGGATCGAGATGCGCAGAACGGTTTGGTAAATTGCTTCCTCGTGCACAGCACGCCGAATAGCCTTCGGATCCGCACCCCGCCACGCCAAGAACCCATACTGTTCCGGAGGCGGCAGCCGAGCTGACAGATGAACGACGTTGTGGAGCTGCGAAAAGCTGTTCAAGCCATGGGATACCTGCGGGAGTGGGTGCGCCTGAGGTTCCTCGAAAAGCCCGAGATCCATCACGTCCTTGTTGGCGATGTAAGCGAAGGGCTCACCGGCCATCCAAGTAGCTGCTGATGCGGCGATAGCTCTGAGAAGCCGTCGATCCTCCTTGTCCCGCAAGGTCTTAGACCATTGGCCTTCGACCGCGTAGCGGATCTGAACGAGATTCCCATTACCGTGCTCATGGTAACGTAGTTGGGCACCCAGTGATGTGTCTTCGATGAAATGAACACCTTCATCAGACCAGAGCAAGTACAACAAAGAAGAGAGAAAGTTAGCTCCGAGCATCGTCACTCGCTTGAAGCCATAAAGCATTCTCGGGCGAAGGAGGAAAAACAGCGTCAGCTTTTTCCCACGTCCGCTCACAAGGGCATCGTATGCAGATAGGTCAGCGTACCCGCTGAGGTTTGGAGACAGGAGATCCCGAGCCATGGTCCCTAGGGTTTTGGCGAGGACCTCATCGTCGGTCTGGGCGAGCTTCTTCAGCCCCGCCCGACTCCTCACGGCTATTCGTCCATATCGTGGCCCCTTCGGTCTCATATCGACGTGACCGGTCAGGAACTTGTGCGTCTCGGGGACGATGGCCGTAACTGAGCTATATACCTGCGGGACCTCGTCGATGAAGACGTGCCACGCTGCTTTGTTTGGGAAGAAGGGCAGCCTGAGAATGGCAGCCCACGTGATGATCAGGATCCGCCCCTTCTGAGGTCCCTGGAACAATGCTGCTAGAACGGAACGAACTACCGATTCCGCAACCCCAGTGTGGATGACGTCGATGGCTACCACTGGGGACAGGCTTCGCAGATCTGCCGCGACCTCACCGATAAGTTTCACGGTCGGTAAGACGATTAGCACGCCCTCGCCATCTGCAGCGAGAGCGTGAGCATGACGGTACATCGCAAACGTCTTCCCCGCTCCAGCCAGAGCGTTGATATAGTAAATAGTGCTCATGCTTTTCTACGGGAATATGCCGAGCCGACCGGATCGATCAGCCGCTGTGATGCCGTTCTCGACGAAGTTCGTAACGGCAGGCGATGGCAAGGGGGGCTTATGCAATCGTGAAAATGGATCACGATTGCTTATTCTGAACGGTTTTGTCCCGCCTTATATAACGCCTCGTTCGACAAGAGCCCGAATGTCTTCAGCCCTCCAAACCGTTGTTTTCGGACCTAGCTTCAGTGGCGCGGGAAAACGCCCTGATCTCACTCCAGCCCACCATGTCGACTTGCTGATCGGAATGGGACCTTGTGGAGCTAATATTTGCGAAATTCGCAGCAGGCTCTGACTGTAATTCATTGTCTCTTCTGCCATCTTCGTTCGATGCGATGGCGTCTTGTAACGTCCGGAGCAGCTCAAGAAAAGCTTGCTCTCGGAAAAATTAGCTCTCAGATTTTGAGGCAACTTTTCTTGCTTTTCTAGCGAGTGCAGTCTTAAGAACATTCGCCACGCGATCTTGCTGTAGCTTCAAATTGGGGTCTGCAATCTCTGAAGCGGCAATGACGAAGCGAAGGGCGTTCCACGTTCCTGAACGCTCAGTTGGTTTTTTTGACATGGATACGGGCAATCCTGTGCTTAAATTCCATATATCTGCGAGCCCTTCAACAAGATTGATCATAAACCTACTGTCTGGGCCAGTTTTAATGCTACGATGGAACTTTTTATCAACATGGGATTGTAGATGTCCAATTTCTTGGATAATTTCATAAAGGCGATCATCGTCCCATTGCAACGACACCGCTAATTTGTTCGGCATCAAGTATGTACGCAATTCAGCTTGAAACTTATCGATAGACCGACTTAAATTTTGTAGATGCTGGCGTCTTTCTGCTGGTCTATGGGGTGATCGGAATGGGCCTCTCGCGGAGACTTCAGCTCGATACAAATCAATAAGTACGTCTACGTGGCAGCGATGATCATAATTGGCGCCAGAAAGTAGGTACAGAATTTGCCATTGCTCATCAGTCAATCGAGTTGTCAGTCCGGTTGCCCTTGACCTGATGTAAGCATTGAAATCGCCAACTATTTCGACATTTCCGAATTCTTGATTGATCTTGAAACTAAATTCGTCTTGATCGGTCATTGCTTACCTCCAAAGAAACATCGAGGCTAAAATAAACAACCCTTTGCAGATCAAATTAACTGAAATCGATTGCAGATATATCAAATTTGTTGCTTGGTTCTTGATATCTATCTATGTAATCCGTCCACGATTGCATCATTTCACGACGATATTCGATATATTCCGCCCGATGATAGGCGGCCCTCACTCTGTTTCGTTCCCGGTGCGCAAGTTGACGTTCGACAACGTCGGGATCGAAACCCATTTCATTCAGTAACGTTGAGGCGGAAGCGCGAAATCCATGGCCGGTTGCTCTGCCATGATATCCAAGGCGATACAGAGAGAAGAGGATTGTGTTTTCCGACATTGGTTTTTCCGACCGTCGGTCATTTGGAAATACGTAAGGAGAGTGCCCTGTCAGTTTCCTGAGATCAGTCAATAATTTTACTGACTGTTTGGCCAGCGGTACGATGTGTTCCTCCTTCATCTTCATGCGTTCGGCTGGAATGCGCCAAGTGGCACCGTTGAAGTCGAATTCCGACCATTGAGCTTCTCGTAGTTCGCCGGTTCGTACGAAAGTGTAGGCCAGGAAGAGCAAGGCTGTGCGAGTGATCAGACTTCCATTGTAGGCGCGAAGGCGGCTTATTAGTTCGGCAAACTCAACTGCCTTCGTCACGGCTGCGAATTTCTTCGGTTTGTGGGCTTTGAAGGTGCCTCGTAACGGTGCGGCCGGATCATGCTCAGCACGGCCGGTGGCGATGGCGTACCGGAAGACCCCGGATGTCCACATTCGCACCTTCCGAAGGGAGGCTAGGGCTCCACGCCGCTCCATCAGCAGCAAAGCTTCCCGCATGATCGGGACGGTGATGCTTCGGATCGGATACCCGCTTAACGGGGGGTACACGTTCGCAGCCAGTGCCGACTGCACCGCATCACGGTAGCTCGGCGACCACTCGCCAGAGCGTGAGGCGATCCATTCCTCAGCGATGGTCTGGAAGGTCTCTGCAGCGGCAGCAACATCGATCCGCTGCCGTTTCCTATCTGCAACTGGATCGATGCCCTCACGAATCAGCCGCCGTGCTTCGGCGACTTTGCTACGGGCTTCACCTAGGCCGATCTCGGGATAGACCCCGACAGCGTAGAGCCGCTCCTTGCCGCCGAACCGATATTTCAGCCGCCAGTATCGAGCACCGTTCGGGTTCACCAACAGGAAAAGGCCTAACCCGTCGGCGAGCTTGTATGGCTTAAGCGCCGGCTTAGCCTGACGAATTTTTATATCGGTTAGGTGATCACGGGCCATCACGGGGCTGCCTGCTCATCGAAGCCGACATTGTACCCCTAATCACGATGGGCGTACCCCCTGGGGTACCCCAAGCCTCATCGGATGACAGTGATCTAAAACAGACAAATTCGGACGAACTTAGTCACGTAAGTGTCTGAATTCACATCACAAATCGGACATCCCTGGACGATGTCGGATCGTAATATGGCGGAGACGAGGGCGACCTGCGGTCCGGAAGAATGGTAGGCCCATGCCAGCCCGCGGGCGAGCAGATGGTGGTCTTGCAGGAGGGCGAGGTAGGCCGGCCAGTCGAAGCCGAGGGCCGCCTCCATCCGCGCAAGCAACGCATCGGCAAAGGAAGCGCAAGGGTAGCCCTCAGGTAGTGCAGGAACGTGACCGGGATGGTGAAGGCGACGAGAGCGGCGCTCGCCAACGTCATCCCCCGCCACACCGGGTCGAACTTGATCGGCCCGAGCACGGCCGCGATGAGCAGGAGCACCGCAACGCCGCCCGCGGCCACCGTGAAGCCGTCCAGTTCTACGCCGATACCGGAAACCGCCAACCAGACAGCATCGACGAGGATGATGCCGACGATCAATGCCCAAAGGCCAGGGTGGGGCGCGGCAATCGATCGCGACAGTCGGGCCAGGCGTGGGATCCAGATAGGGAAACGGTGGCAGTCAACAGCCGGAGGCACACCCGTCCGGTTCAGGACTGCCCGACCGACGTGGGCTTTTACGTCGTCTCCGCAGCCACCATCCTCGTTAGGCGACCGGTGTGAGCGTTATGAAACTAGGTATGGCTCTCGCGCAAAGGGCAATATCGCCACCTGCGTCCGGCAAAATCTCGGATGGTCCAGGCCCGTCCACTGGACACAAACTGGACACGCACCTTACGAAAATCCGCTAAGTGCTTGATGCTGCTGGCGCTCCCAAGGGGAATCGAACCCCTGTTTTCGCCGTGAGAGGGCGATAGCGGATAGTGACTGACAGAACCTGATCCGCCGTGATATGCCTTGAGATACAATGATTTGCCCCACCCACCATCATTGCCGATCATCCATTTTCATGGCACTTTTGTCAACGAATTCGACAACGAAGAAGGGGGGCTGCGGATGCCTCGCCGTGCCAGCGCTTTCAAGAGCCGATCAGGTCGCGCTGCCCTACCAGCGTCCGATGCTCCCGAATGGGAATTGATCGGTCCGGGGGTGAGGCTCGGCTATCGGGCGGGACGAGGCACGAGAGGGCAGGGCGGTTCGTGGCTTGCTGCGTCACGCACGCCGGATGGGAAGCGTGTGCAGATCCGGCTCGGCACGGCCGATGACGTTGCCGGGGCTGACGGCGCAAAGATCCTCATGCACGAGCAGGCCAAAGACGCCGCGCGGGCATGGGTGAAGTCACTTCGCAGGACGCCTGATGCGAAGCCGGCCCTCACGGTCGCCGATGCGATGGAGCGCTACCTGACGGGCCGAGAGGCCGAAGGTATGAAAGCCGTCTACGACGCGCGGTCCCGGAACCGCGCCCACATCCTGCCGACGCTCGGCGCAGCGCGTGTGGCCGACCTGTCGCTTGAAAAGCTTCGGCGCTGGCGTGACGCAATGGTCCGCGCTCCGAAGATGGTCCGCACCGGCCGATTCGCTCTCAAGCCAAACGTGCGCGAGGTCGACATTACGGACCCGGAGGCGCTGCGCCGCCGGCGCGACACGGCCAACCGGACGCTGACGCTGCTCAAGGCCGCGCTCAACTGGACCTACCAGCACCAGCTTACGGAGAACGATCGAGCCTGGCGCCTGCTCAAGCCGTTCAAGGATACAGGCGCGGCGCGCGTTCGCTTCCTCGACACATCCGAGCAGCAGCGTCTGCTCAACACGACAGAGGGAGCATTGCGCGACCTCGTCGCCGCGGCGCTGATGACGGGGGCCCGGTTCGGCGAGCTCGCCCGACTGACGGTTCGCGATTTCGACCGCGCCAACGGCACGGTTTTCATCGAGCGGAGCAAGAACGGGCGCGCCAGGCACGTCCCGCTCACCTCCGGCGGGGCTGCCCTCTTTGAACGCCTGTCCGCCGGCCGCGCGCCGAAGGCGGCTCTGCTGACCCGAGACGATGGCGAACCGTGGAAACCGGCGCAGTACCAGCGCCCCTTCAAGGGAGCGTTGGCGCGGGCAAAGCTGGAGAGCATCACCCTGCACGAGCTCCGGCACTCCTACGCCAGCGCAATGGTGCGCAACGGCGCGCCACTGATCGTCGTCGCCGAGGCGCTCGGACATTCAGGGACCAGGATGGCTGAGAAGCATTATGCACACTTGGCGCCGAGCTTCGTGGCTGACACGATCCGGCGAACAGCGCCCGATCTCGATCTGCCACAAAGCAACCTGAAGCGCACCACGCCGCCGTCGCTCGCAAGAGCCGACCGCTAATTCAAAGCGGCCGACGCCCCCGGAGCGCAACGGCCATGACGGAGTTCGGCCTGGTCGAACTTGGAGGACATGAGCCTGCGGACTTGTCGCGCTCCCACCCTACATCCACGCGCGTGATCCGCCTTCCGGGCAGATCGAGGGGCCGCCAAATGCAACAGGACACGCCCGAGATCGACGATGCCGCCCGGACAATCGCCGAGAACGTCCTCGAGGCCTACAGCCGGCAGCTCACGGGGGTGACCAGTCCCCAGGTCGAGCAGACCGTCGTGACGCGCCTTGTCGAGGCGATCCGTCCGCAACTCTCCGAAGGCACCACGGACGGCATCATCGAAGCGGCCAATGCCGTGCTCGCTGCATGGGAGCAGCAGGACCCAAACATCCGTGGTCCGCGTGTCGGGGCTGTCGATCCTACCACGCGTCTAGTCAGCCTGGAACTAGCTACATCATAAGCCATAGCTTCGTCCGCCAGCCTGATGTTGCGGAAGATGTAGCCAGACAGTGGCGCACCCTTATGAGATACGGATGAAAACTTGTAATAGCGCCGGCGGATACGGAAATTGATCTTTCTGCAACTGGATCATCAGAGGCGACGAACGAAAGCAAGTTCTCAAGATTTTTAGACAGACACTTATTGCTCTTGCTTAAAGGCCGTGCTTGTATCGACAACATGAATGTACGCATGAACTGCGTGTGATATCTCTCGCAGATAAACTAAAACTCAATACCTCATTCATGGGTTTGTTGCTGGGAAGATAGATATCACGATTATTAGACTACGATTGAATGCAATAAGTGGAGCAAGTGTATGCCGGGACTTCAAAACCTACGAATGACTTTCGTACCAGATTATTACAATGGCGGCCCTTATGTAGCCAATGGTTTTAGTGTAACCGAGCTGTATCCATATAGCAATGATCCATACGGTCCGCCCGATTATGGTTTCGCGATTGAACCCAATGATGCTATAATTTTTCGATATGCTACCGAATCTCCAATTGATTCAGAGCAGCCATACGGAATTCGCGCTTTGGTGGATAGCGGTTTCGTGTTTACCCCTCAGGATCCAGATTTTCGGTTCAACTTGGATAGATTTAGTGCTGTTGGAGATGGCACTCCAGGGTCAGATCACCGGCTTATTTTCGAGAATCAGATTGATTCCATTGTTCAAGATGCAGATAAGTACAATATTTATGCCGATTACATCATAACGAACGCTAATAACATCCCAAGATTTATACTTGAGTATCAAACTTTTCCTGCTAGTGTATTGGTTCTGGAGAGTGTTGATATATCATACCAGAGTTCAGATG
Organism: Methylobacterium trifolii; assembly: GCF_022179685.1. Taxonomy (GTDB): domain Bacteria; phylum Pseudomonadota; class Alphaproteobacteria; order Rhizobiales; family Beijerinckiaceae; genus Methylobacterium; species Methylobacterium trifolii. The sequence goes on along the minus strand of NZ_BPRB01000123.1, from coordinate 6,409 downwards.
TCGTAGTTGGCACGAACGGCAGTGAGATTTTGAATGGAACGGCGATTGCCGATACTGTACAACTTCTTGGGGGGAGTGACACATTTTACGGAGGTTCGAGCCTCGACACGATCTATGGTGGACAAGGTTCAGATCTGCTTTCAGGAAATAGAAGTGCCGACGTGATCTACGGTGGACGGGATAGTGACACCCTCTATGGCGGTCAGGGCGACGACTTTGTATCAGGCGACCTTGGCGACGATTTGATTGCTGGCGATCTCGGGAACGATACGCTGATCGGTGGTTCGGGCGCGGATCGCTACGTATTTGGGGAGAATTCTGGCCGGGATCTCGTGATCGGCTTCGACGTAGTAGCGGGCGACCGCCTTGACCTAAGGAGTCAGACCTACGCTATCGGAACAGTCGCAAACGGTGACGTTCGACTCACACTTTCGGGTGGTAGCACCGTCCAACTCGTGGGCGTCAATACCGGCACCTTCGGAACGGGCAACGGGTACATTGCCTGATATGCGCGGCGGATCAGGAGCCCCGATGTGCCTGACAAGCTTCACTTATCGCTTTTCCGTCCTTAGGGTTATCGTCCAGATTTTCCAAGTAATACGCTTGCGTTCTTAGCGCCCCTGCAACGCCTGCCTGAGCGTCGCATCGGCGACCGGCGTGGCCAGCCCCTGCCGGACGATGAAGCCGATTCGGTCGACGCTGTCCGGCGCCGTCAGCAGGTCGGCCAGCGTCGCGGTGTTGCGCCCAAGCCAGGCGCGCCGCGTTGCATCCCCTGCCGAGGTCACGAACGAGGCGCCTCCGGTCTTCGCCGCGGCAATTGCCTGAGCGAGGATCGGCACCTCGCCGACCGTGTCTCGGATCTGCCGGTTGAAGTCGGTCGGGCTCCCCTGCGGCTTGCGTGTGCCGGTGGCGCGGAAGACGTCGAGGGTATCGCCCACACTCTGCCGACCCCCCGGCCGGCTGATCGCTTCCAACTCAGCATCGAGGTTGACGGCCTGCTGCCGCGAGCCGGCTATATCCATGGCGAAGCGCGCTCCCCCGCCCTGCGCCTTTCCGACGACGGGGCGGGTCGTGCTGGTGTCGAATTGATTGGCCAGCCGCTGGCGCACGAGCTGCGCCGTCGTATCGGGCGCCTGGCGCTGCAGATGCTCACCCGCGCTTCGATCGCATCTTCCGCATGCCCTGCATCGCGATGCGGTCGCGGGCGATAACTGTCATCTGCGAGAAGCCGCCGTGGCCAAGCGGGGACTCGCGCTGGCCGCAGCGACTGGCCTTTCGGGCTGCACCTTGTAGGCTCGCATAAAGGCGTCGGCGGCACCCGTTGCCGCCAACGTCATCAATCCGCGTACCTCGTGGATCGAAATGCTGCGGCGCTGAGCTGCTTCACTCAGCCGCTGCAGCAGCGGGAGCCTTCTTCCGGCTGCCGCCCTTCGGTGCCGCTGCGGTCGCCGGCGCCTTTCGAGCCCGACCTACCTTCTTCGGCGTCTCTGAAACCGTCTCGCCTGCGACGGCGGTCTTCGCGGCAGCCTTCCGGCGTTGCTGGCCGAGGCCGAGGGCGCGGGCCAGTTCGGAGCGTTGGGCCGAGTAGCTCGATGAGGTCATCGGGTACTCGTGAGGGAGACCCCACTTCGCCCGGTAGGCCTCGGGCGACAGGCCGCGGATCGTCAGGTGCCGCCGCAGGGTCTTGTAGCCCTTGCCATCCTCGAAGCTGATGAGCGCGTCAGGTGTGATCGATTTACGGATCTGGGAAGGCGACGCTTTCTCAGGCCCCGCTTCGGCAATCGCGCCTTTGTTCGTCAGGCTAGTCAGCGCAGTGTGAACGCCAGCGATGAGGCCTGAGAGCTCCGTCGCCGGAAGCGAGTTGTACGCCACATAGGCTGAGACGATCTCGACCGCCAACTCGATGTGATCCTTCGTCGGTGCTGATGCTGCGTCATCCATTTCTAACTTCTCCCGGCACAATAACTAAAAACGCCCAAATAGATACACTCGTCAAGCGTAATCCGCAAGGCAGGCGGGAGCGTACAGCAATCTTTCTCACATATCGGCGCAGGCTCTGCTGCTGCCTTTCAAGGTACTAAGGCAACGCAACCTGAGAGGTATCTGATGAATATGTCAGAGTTTCGGATCGACAGTGAGTTCGGCGGCGAGAGCGGGTGATGGCCTTGCGCCGATTCGCGTTCACTCGATCCGACCCGTGGCCGGATCGTAGCGCCGTCTGACGGGCGCATTGGACGGCATCTCTCGCATCAGCTTGCCGTCCGGCCCGCGCACCCACCGCTCGACCTCTGCATCGGGTTCGGGGGCGCCAAGTTGCGGAATGAGCCCTCGACGGCGGGCTTCGGCTTCGAGCGCAGCGCGGTCTGGGACAGGCGACACTGGCGCGGAACGGCCGCCGATGCCGATGGCCGCCGCCTCCGGCGAGATGCCTTTCAGCATGGAGCGTTGATTGTCGACCATGTCCGAGACAGCCTGGAGCGTGGCCTTCGTCCGTTCGACATTCGAGAGGTAGCCCCCGCCGCCGAGGCCTTCCATGACCTGCTTCATGCGGTCGTTGGAGATGCGCCCGCTGGGGTCGATCATCTTGGCGACCTGGCCGGCCAGGAGCAGCTCCAGCATCTTCGCCTGCGGGATGTTCGGATTGTAGGTCTGGAACTGCGCCACGACCTCCGGGTCGACGAGCCCGGCCGCGATGTCCTTCTTCGTCTGGAGCCAGGCCGGATCGAACAGGCGCGCGGCCTCCCGCGCGGCCGCAACGGCATCCTGGCCCACACCACGCACGCCGCCGACGATGCCGATGGCGCCGGGATCGCGTGTGATCAGGTCGCGGAAGGTCCGCACGGTGCTCTCGACGTTGGCGGCATCGAGCAGGCGCTGCTCGACGGTGTTCGTGGTCGCCTGCCCGAGGCCGGTGTCGTTCTGATTGCCCTGGAGAGCCGAGGAATAGGTCTGCACGCCGGCCGGCAGCACCGTGCCCGCCTGCGTATCGATCCAGCCGCGGGCCTGGTCGAACCGGGCCGTCCCCGTGCCGCCGTCCGGCCGCTTGTAGTTAGCCAGTTGGGCCTTCTGCATGTCCGGCGCCGGCGTCTGCCCGAGCGCTAGGGGCGCAGTCGTGATGCGCGGGCCGTCCGGCGTCTGCACGCTCGGCGTGGGGGTCGAACCGAAGGTGATGGCCTGCTGCTGATCGGTCGGCATCTGACCGAAGACGGCCGCCTTGACCTCGTCTATCGACAGGGGTTTGTTCGCCCCGGCGAGCGTCCGCCCGTCCGGAAGCGTGGCCTGCTGCCCCTGGTTGAGCTCGACCACGCCCGTCTGCTGCTGCGGGACGCCAAAGGCGCTGGCGATCGTGGGCGGCACGAAGCGCGTCGCGCCCTGCCCCACGGGGGCAAGCATCGTGCGCGTCGTGTCGCCCTGCTGCTGGAGCGTCGTCTGCTGGAGCGCCCGCGCGTTGTCGGCGGCGTTCGTCGACAGCGTCGTGCGGTTGTTCCGGTCGACGGCCTCCAGGCTCTGGTTGGGAGCGAAGGCGCCTGCGATGCCGGCCCGGTTGGCGAACGCCACCGGATTGACGTTGGGATCGGCCGCGTCGCGATAAAGCTCTGTCAGCCGGGAGCCGCTGGCGCGCTCGTTCTGCGCCTTCTGACTCACGTAGAGCTCCTGCGCCGTCGGCGGAGCAAACAGCTTGGCGATGCTGTCGAAGCTGCTGGTGAGCTGGTCCGTATCAATGGCGGGTGTGCGAGTGCGGATGAGGGGCATTGAAAACCTCCGTATGATCCAGGGCCTGTCGGCTCACAGCCCTTTGCGCAGCGAGCTCGTGGCTGGTGGGGGCGCCGCGGATGGCGATCTCGGAAAGGGAGATGTTTTCGATTTCGTTGGCCAGGATGCGGATCATGGCGCGGAAGCCGACCGCATAGTCGGGATGCCAACCGGCGCGCCGCTCGTGCGGCAGCGTCCACAGCGTCAGCAGCTCGGACAACCGCGCCGCCATGGTCTCGAAAGCCTCCGCGCTGAGCAGCTTCGGGACGACGGCACGCGCCAGGGCTTGTTCGGCGCAGAGCATGTGCGAGGCGAGGCTGATGCGGGCTTCAACCGAGATCACGCCCGCCTCGAAGCCCTCGCAGGCGGCGCGCATGGCGATGCTGAAGTGCGCCGCGGGGTCGTCGCTTGACATCATCGCGGCCCGGAATGCCTCACCGGCCCGCTCGTAGGCATCCGATGTGGGATCGTCGGGGTCTCGGCTCATCGGGCGCTCCGATGCTCACAAAGACCGGCCGCCCCTGCAGGGCGTGCCTATCGCGCAGGCTGGCGCGAGATCCGGTCTAGAGCTTCAACACCCCCAGGCGCCTGAGCACCCGGAGGAACGGAGCGGCTCCCGAGGCCGCGCAGATCGGGACGTGAAAGGAGTAATAGAAACGCTGGCCGAGGACAATCAGGTCCGACCCTTAAAGACGGCGCTGATGCCGAACCGTCGCCGCCTGAGCCAGCGTTCCGGATTCAACCCGTTTTCGGCGGAGTGAGTTCGGGGCTTACCGCACTTGAGGTGTACTCGGATAAAAGCAAGACTGCGCTGACCGACGAATCTAAAAATCCATTCAGCCGCGATCGCATTCGAGGAGCGCAGTCGCTATGAAGCAGTACTATGATCGGCGTGCCGCGGCAGCGTATGCTCTGAAATACGCAATCAACTACAATCCGAATTGGCCAGCCTACAAATCACAGGACTGCACAAATTTTGTGTCGCAAGCACTGTACGCCGGTGGCTGGAAGATGGTGCAAGGTGGATTTATTGGCAGTCGAGATATGCGAGCATGGTATTCGGAACAGGATGATGCTGATGATCATAGTTGGACTTGGTCCAATGCAAAAGCTTTTTCTTTCTATCTCGCAAATAACATAGGTGTACGCGTATCAAAATGCGATCGAGGCGCGCTGGCTCTCGGAGATATTGTTCAGTTGATCGATTATAACATTATTCATCATACAGTGATCGTTACTGGTGTACTTCCTACAACGATCAGATCCAAGAATGCAGTCTTTGTCACTTATCACACTAATGACACGCAAATGACCATCTTGGATCATATCGCCAATAGGGATGGTAGCAACCTAATTTGCTGGAAGGTAAAGGATATGTACGATGACGGCGAAGATCAAGTCGAAGCTGAGCCCTGGGACGGCAGGGACTAGGGGTTTTTGCGGCAAATCCAGTCGCAGGCGGCATCGACGCAAAGGCCGTCCGTGAAGCAGCGCGACGGTGCCGGAGGTGCTTTTCTTCTTCCTGCCGAGATTGTGGCAATCAGTAATGAACGCCTTTTCGTCGGGTATTGCAACAATTAAATGAAAGCATACGAACTTTACTCAGTGATACGGCCAAATCATCCTTGACGAGCTACAGATTTTGGACTGTTCGTCGGTATCCGAAATTCCAGGAGACAAAAAGTGGACGCCGCCACATCAACCGTGCAGATAGACCTTATCGAACTCGCCATCGATATCGTATCGGCCTACGTCTCGAACAACCCGGTGCCGACAACGGAACTGGCTTCGCTGATCAGGACCGTGCACGCGTCCCTGTCTAATCTTGGAGCAACGACAGCCGATGAGAAGCCCGCTGTCGAGAAGCCCTCGGCAGCCCAGATCCGCAAGTCGATCACGCCCGAGCACATCTTCAGCTTCGAAGATGGGAAGGGCTACAAGTCCCTGCGGCGGCATCTCACTGGACTTGGCCTGACGCCCGAGGCCTATCGCACGAAGTGGAGCCTGCCGACCGACTACCCGCTGGTCTCGGCGAGCTATTCAGCGAAGCGCTCCGAAATTTCCCGTGCCCTCCATCTAGGGCAGCCGCGCAAGAAGGCCGCCGCGAAGGCCATCGTTGCAGCCGAGACGGTATCCGAGACGCCGAAGAAGCAGGGACGGCCTCGCAAGGCACCAGTGGAGAAAGCGTCCGAGTGATCGCGCCTTTGCGGGCTACCAGAGACCAGAAGCGGGGGTGATCAAGATCGATCAGGTGCTCTCCCCGGCCGTCCGCGCTTCGCACGATCTTCGCCGAACCGGCGCCTCCCGGCGCCTGCGTTGCAGCTGCGGGCGCGGATTGCGCAGATTGCTGCTCGCCCTCGCGATCCAGACGGGCCTGATAGACGGGCCGGCCGCGGTTCAGTAGCGTTCCAGGATGCCCGACAACCAAACCACCGGAGAGCTCTACAAGGCCCAGGCGATCAACGAGGCCGACGTGGTCGAACTGGTGGAGGCCTACATGGCCGACCCCACGACGACACTTTACGTGTTTGGCGACGGCTTTGGCCTGGACCTAGCGGGGGCTGTGCGCTCGCGCGGTTGGGCAACCCAGATCGTGACCGACATAAACGCGAGTGAGCTCGTAAAGCGAGTCGCGGTGCGCACCGCGATCCTGCTG
>NZ_BPRB01000122.1 GCF_022179685.1 Methylobacterium trifolii | reverse complement strand
CACCCTCCCCCGCAAAGGGGGGAGGGAACAACTGCCGCCGCTGAACCGGTCCTGCCATCACGCCGGCCCCGCACCGGGGACGCTGCGCGGCGTGTAGACGAAGGGCCGCTCGCCCGCCCCGCGCGGGATCAGGCGCGTGCCCGACGCCCCGACGATCACCAGCGTCGCCATGTCGGCCGGGGCCTCGCGGGCCTCCGCCAAGCTCATCACGCGGATGGCCTCGTCGGGCCGGGTCACGGCGCGGGCGAAGACCACCGGCGTCTCGGGCACGCGGATCTCCGCAGCGAGGCCCAGCGCGGCGCCGAGCTGCCAGGGCCGGGCGGAGGAGATCGGATTGTAGAGGGCGAGCACGAAATCGGCCCGCAGCACCGCATCGAGCCGCGCGGTGATGACGTCCCACGGCTTCAGGTTGTCCGAGAGCGAAAGGGCGCAGAAATCGCCGCCGAGCGGTGCGCCGCAGCGAGCGGCTGCCGCCAGCATGGCGGTGATGCCGGGCTCGACGGTGATGGCAAGGTGGCGCCAAGCCGGATCGCCGTGTTCCACCGCCTCGAACACGGCCGCCGCCATGGCGAACACGCCCGGATCGCCCCCCGACACCACGGCCACCCGCCGGCCGGAGGCCGCGAGGTCCAGGGCGTGACGGGCGCGGTCCACCTCGACCCGGTTGTCGCTGGCGTGGCGCACAAGGCCCGGCCGCTCCGGCACGCGGGCGACGTAGGGGACATAGCCGATCAGGTCCTGCGCCCCGTCCAGCGCCGCCTGGGCCGAGGCCGTCAGCAGGCCGGGATCGCCGGGGCCGAGGCCGATCACCGCGAGGCTGCCGCTCACGGCCGGCGGCCTTCGCCCGGCACCAGCACCATCGAGAAGTACGGGGCGGCATCGTCAGGCTTCTCGGCCAGCGGTACCACCCGCTCGCCCGCCATGGTGCCGCGCTCCACGTAGACCGCCCGCGCGAGCAGGCCCGCCTCGGACAGTGCGATGCGCACCTTCGGCAGGTGCCGGCCGAGCTTCATCACCACGGCCGCATCCGTGCCGCGCAGGCGCTCCACGAGCACCGCGTGCGGCAGGGTCGCCGGCAGGATGGTGAGCACGTCGTCGCCCCAGGTGATCGGCGTGCCGGCCCGCGTCCAGCAGCCGGACATGCCGGTGACGCCGGGCACCACTTCGACGGGGAAGCGGTCCTTCAGCCGCCGCCACAGGTGCATGAACGAGCCGTAGAAGAACGGATCGCCCTCCGACAGGATCGCAACGTCGCGGCCCGCACCGAGATGGTCGGCGAGCTGCCCCGCCGCGTCGTCGTAAAAGCGGGCGAGCGCCGCGACGTAGTCCGGGTGATCGGGCGGCAGTTCCGTGGTGTAGGGGTAGACCAGGGGGAATTCGCGGGCGGGGTCGCTCACCACCGCGTCGGCGATGGTGCGGGCGTTACCGCGCCGGCCCTTCTTGCAGAAATGCGCCAGCACCGGAGCCCGGCCGAGCACGCGCAGGGCACGCACCGTCAGGTAGTCCGGCTCACCCGGGCCCATGCCGACGCCGTAGAGAGTGCCGGTGGTCACGTCGGCAGCGTTCGCCTGCATCCCGGCGGAATCCCCGATCGGTCCGGCGCCCTCCATCACTCGGCCTCGCAGGCCAGCGCGTTGACGGCGGCCGCGGTCATGGCGCTGCCGCCGCGCCGGCCGTGCACGACGACGAAGGGGACACGGCCGTCGCGGGCGAGCGCCTCCTTCGATTCGGCCGCACCCACGAAGCCCACGGGGATGCCGATGACGGCCGCGGGCGCGCCCACGCCCGCATCCAGCAGTTCGAGCAGGCGGAACAGGGCGGTCGGCGCGTTGCCCACCGCCACGACGCTGCCCGGAAGGTGCTCGCGCCACAGCTCCATCGCCGCCGCGGAGCGGGTGGTGCCCATCTCGGCGGCGAGCCCCGGCACGCGGGGATCACCGAGGGTACAGATCACCGGGTTGGCGGCCGGCAGACGGGCGCGGGTGACGCCGTCGGCGACCATGCGTACGTCACACAGGATCGGCGCGCCGCCCCGCAGGGCGGCCTCCCCGGCGGCGGCGAAATCGTCTGACATCTCCACGTCGGCGGGCAGGTCGGTCATGCCGCAGGCGTGGATCATGCGCACCACCACCCGCTCGGCCGCATTCGACCAGCGGGCGAGGTCGGCCTCGGCACGGATCATCGCGAACGAGCGGGCATAGATGGCGCCGCCGTCGCGCAGGTAGTCGAGCCGCGCGCTCATGTCGGGGTCCTGACGGTCTCGGGCTGGAAAGCCTCGGCGAGGCTCGTGAATTCGGGACTCCTTACGCGCTCGAGCACCGTCTCGAAAGTGAGATGCGCGGCGGGCGGATCGCCGGGGCTGCCGGAGAGCACGAAGCCGTAGCGGCCCTCGTGCCCGACGAGGGTGAGGTCGGCGCGGGCCGGATGGGCGCAGCCCTTGGCGCAGCCGGAGACGTGCGCCTTCAGCCCCCGCGCGGCGAAGGGCCGGAACGCCTCGGCCAGCCGTGCCGCATCCTCCGGAACGGGCGTCGAGCCCGAGGCACAGGCCGGCGCGCCGGGGCAGGCGGCGACCGCGCGGCGGGGATCGTCGCGGGTAGTGATGAACTCGGCCGACAGCGCGGCCTGCGCGTCCTCGATCCTGGACGCGGCCACCGGGGCGGCGACCACGAAGCCGCGGGAGGGGGAGAGGCGGATGTCCTGGGCTCCGAGGTTTGCGCAGGCGTCGGTCAGGCGGTCGAGGGCGTCCGCGGTGCAGCGTCCGAAGGGGGCCTCGACGGAGAGAGTCGTCGTGGAACCCGGGTCGCGTCTCCTTCCCCCCTCTGCGGGGGAGGGAAGGGCGTGCGCGGCAGACTCGCCACGATGCCCGACAACGCGTCCCGTGACAGGTCGCGCATCCGACGCTGCCCGGTTCGGGCGAAGGCGTGCAGGATGGCCGCCACGGCATCGGCCGCTTCCGCCGCGTCGCATTCCGCGATCCACCGGGGGCCGTCGTCCGTCCCGAGGCCGAGGGCGGTGCGGCCCGGAGACAGCGCCCGGACATGAATGTCGGCCTCCAGGTCGGCGAGATCGGGCGATCCGTCGTCCACGAGCACCAGCGTCTTGGGCGGCAGGTGCGCCACGGCGAGGCCCAGGGCCTCGATCGTCCGGGCGAGGCGCAGTGCATCGACCGGCGCGTCCGGGTCGAGGCCGGCGCTGGGGCTCGTCAGAGTCAGGCGCTGCGGGCCGCCGTCGTGGCGGGCGTCGCCGAGGCCGGCGGCCGTGAGGAAGGCGGCGAGTGGCGCCCGCGTCGCGTCCGTCACGCCGCGAACCTGGAGGTTCGCCCGTGCGGTCACGTCGACATGGCCGTTGCCGAAGCGGCGGGCGGCCTCGGCGATCGCGCGGGCCTGCGCGAGGCTGAGGATGCCGAGCGGCGGGTGGATGCGGGCGAGGAGCCCGTCACCGGTGGGCATCGGGCGGGACAGGCCGGGGCACCAGCCACGACGGGCCGGCGCCTCGGGGCGGACGCGGCGCGGCGCGTTCATTCGGCCGCCTCCGGCAGCAGCGCGTCGGCGGGCATCGCGTTGCGGCGGCTGTGCCAGAGACCGCGCGCCTGCGCCTCCGCGAAGCGCTCCAGGATGGCACGCGTCGCTTCCGGGTTGGCATCCCGCAGGCGGTCGAATGTCTCGGGATCGGCGATCCAGGCGGCATAAAGCCGGTCGAAGTCGGCATCAGTCACCGCGTCCGTGGTCGCGGCGAGCACGAAGACCGCATCCAACCC
>NZ_BPRB01000121.1 GCF_022179685.1 Methylobacterium trifolii | reverse complement strand
CCGGCTCCCCTGCGCAGATGTGTGAATCCGGTAGCCCGCGGAGGGGGGAGGGGGCGGCGCGGATGCGGCTCGCTTCGTCACGGCATCGCCTCGCCGGCCGCGGTGTCGGGCGCCCGCCGGCCCGTCACCCGGCGCTCCAGCCGGTCGAAGGCGAGGTAGATCACCGGGGTGGTGAACAGGGTCAGCACCTGGGAGACGATGAGACCGCCGGCGATGACGATCCCCAGGGGCTGGCGCAGTTCCGAGCCGACGCCGGTGCCGAGGATCAGGGGCACGGCCGCGAACAGGGCGGCCAGCGTCGTCATCAGGATCGGGCGGAAGCGCAGCAGGCAGGCCTGGTAGATCGCCTCGCGGGGGTCGAGGCCCGCCTCGCGCTCGGCCTGGAGCGCGAAGTCGATCATCATGATCGCGTTCTTCTTCACGATGCCGATGAGGAGCACGATGCCGATGACGGCGATGATGTCGAGCGACAGCCCGAAGAGCATCAGCCCGAGCAGCGCCCCGATGCCGGCAGACGGCAGCGTCGAGAGGATCGTGATCGGGTGGATGAAGCTCTCGTAGAGCACGCCGAGCACGATGTAGACGGTGACGATGGCCGCCATCACCAGGAACAGCTCGTTGGCCAGCGCCGACTGGAAGGCGAAGACCGAGCCCTGCGGCACCAGGCGGAACGAGTCCGGCAGGTCGATGCTCCGGCGCGCGGTCTCGATCGCCTCCACCGCCTGCCCCAGCGCCGCGCCGGGGGCGAGGTTGAAGGAGACGGTCGTGGCCGGGAACTGGCCGAGATGCGAGATCAGCAGGGGCGCGCGCCGCTCCGAGACGCGGGCCACCGCCGAGAGGGGCACCTGCCCGTTGGTGGCGGTGGAGGAGGGCAGGTAGATCGCGTTCAGGCTGTCCAGGGTGCGGTGCAGGTCCGGGTCGGCCTCGAGGATCACCCGGTACTGGTTCGACTGGGTGAAGATGGTCGAGATGATGCGCTGGCCGAAGGCGTCGTAGAGGGCGTTGTCCACCGAGGCCGGGGTGATGCCGTAGCGGCCCGCCGTCGGCCGGTCGATGGTGATGTAGGCGGCCAGGCCCTGGCCCTGGTGGTCGCTGGCCACGTCCGCCACGACCGGCGAGGCCGAGAGGGCGGCGGTGAAGCGCGGCACCCAGGTCTCGAAGTCGTCGAGGTTCGGGCTCTCCAGGATGACCTGGTACTGGGTGGCCGAGACCGCGGTGTCGATGGTCAGGTCCTGGACCGGCTGCATGTAGAGGCGGATGCCGGCCGCGTCCGCGGTCGATGCCCGGATGCGCCGGATGATCGCGCTCGCATCCCCCGTGCGCTCGGCCTTGGGCTTCAGGTTGATCAGGAAGCGGCCGGAATTGAGGGTGACGTTGGCCCCGTCGACGCCGATGAACGAGGACAGGCTCGCCACGTCCGGGTCCTTGAGGATGAGCGCGGCCAGCCGCTGCTGGCGCTCGGCCATGGCCTTGTAGGAGACGGTCTGGTCGGCCTGGGTGATCCCCTGGATGACGCCCGTGTCCTGCACGGGGAAGAACCCCTTCGGGATCGCCACGAACAGCCAGGCGGTCAGCCCGACGGTGCCGATGGTCAGCAGCAGCGTAAGCCCCTGATGGTCCAGCACCACCCGCAGCGCCCGCCCGTAGGCGGCGATGGTCCCCTCCGTAGCCCCCCGCCCCATGCGGCTTAGAAACCCCTCGCGGCGGCGCGCCTGGCCCTCCGGCACGTGCCTGAGCAGACGCGCGCAGAGCATCGGCACCAGGGTGAGGGAGACCACCGCCGAGATGACGATGGTGGCGGCCAGCGTGATCGCGAACTCGTGGAACAGGCGCCCGACCACGTCGCCCATGAACAGCAACGGGATCAGCACCGCGATCAGGGAGACTGTGAGCGAGATGATGGTGAAGCCGATCTCGCGGGAGCCCTTGAGGGCCGCCTCGAGCGGCGAATCCCCGTCCTCGACGTGGCGGGCGATGTTCTCGATCACCACGATGGCGTCGTCCACGACGAAGCCGGTGGCGATGGTCAGAGCCATCAGCGACAGGTTGTCGAGGGAGAAGCCGTAGAGGTCCATCACCGCGAGCGCCCCGATGAGGGAGAGCGGCACCGACAGGCTCGGGATCAGGGTGGCGGAGAAGCTGCGCAGGAACAGGAAGATCACCAGGACGACGAGCGCGATGGCGAGCCCCAGCTCGAACTGGACATCCTCGACCGAGGCGCGGATCGTCACCGTGCGGTCGGTGAGGGGGGCGACCTGGATCGCGGCCGGCAGGCTCGCCTGGAGCTGGGGCAGCAGCGACTTGATCTTGTCCACCGTGGCGATGACGTTGGCGCCGGGCTGCCTCTGGATGTTGAGGATGACGGCCGGCGTCTCGTCGGACCAGGCGCCGAGCTTGGTGTTCTCCGGGCCCTCGACCACGTCGGCCACGTCCGAGAGCTTGACCGGGCCGCCGTTGCGGTAGGCGATGATGGCGTCGTCGTAGGCCTTCGGGTCGCGGATCTGGTCGTTGGCGTTGATGGCGTAGGATTGCGTCGGGCCGTCGATGTTGCCCTTGGGCGTGTTGACGTTGAGGTTGGTGATGGTGGTGCGCAGGTCGTCGATGTTGAGGCCGTAGGCGGCCAGCGCCCGGGCGTTGAAGCGCACCCGCACGGCCGGGCGCTGGCCTCCGGAGATGCTGACGAGGCCCACCCCGGCGACCTGCGAGATCTTCTGGGCGAGCCGTGTCTCGGCCAGGTCCCGCACCTGCGTCAGCGGCAGGGTTTTCGATGTCAGCGCCAGGGTCAGGACGGGCGCGTCGGCCGGGTTCACCTTCGCGTAGATCGGTGGGGCGGGCAGGTCCGAGGGCAGCAGGTTGCCGGCCGCGTTGATCGCCGCCTGGACCTGCTGCTCGGCGATGTCGAGGGGCAGGTCGAGGTTGAACTGGAGTGTGATGACCGAGGCGCCCGCCGACGATTGCGAGGTCATCTGGTTGAGGTTGGCGAGCTGCCCGAACTGCCGCTCGAGGGGCGCCGTGACGGCCGAGGTCATCACCTCGGGGCTGGCGCCGGGGTAGAAGGTCTGCACCTGGATCGTCGGGTAGTCGACGGAGGGCAGGGCCGAGACCGGCAGGTTCAGGTACGACACCCCGCCCACGATCAGGATCGCCAGCATCAGCAGCGTGGTGGCGACGGGGCGCAGGATGAAGAGGCGGGACGGGTTCATCGCGCGCTCAGGTCGTTGCGGCTCACGGCTGCTGCCGCCGGCGTCCGCGCTTCTGGCCGCCGTCCGTCGATCCCGTGGCCGCCGCCGGCTCGGCCGGCTTGCCCGGTCCCGCCGCGGCCTGGGCCCCGCTTGTGATCCGCACCGGCGCCCCGTCGCGCAGCCGGTCCGTGCCGTCGGTGACGACGCGGTCGCCGGCATTCAGCCCGGAGAGCACGACGGTGCGCGTCCCGTCCGTCTCGCCGACCTTGATCGGGCGGACGCTCACCTTCTCGTCGCCGTCCATCAGGTAGACGTAGGTGCCGGGCGTGCCCTGGAGGATGGCCGCGTTAGGCACCAGGGCTGCGTCGCGCACCGTGTCGACTGTGAGCTTGGCGTTGACGAACTGGTTGGGGAACAGCTCCTCGTCCGCGTTCTCGAACAGGGCGCGCAGGCGCACCGTGCCGGTGGTCACGTCGATCTGGTTGTCCACAGTGTCCAGGGTGCCGGTGGCGATCTCGTGGGCGTCGCCCCGGTCGTAGGCCCGGACCGCGAGCTTGGCGCCCGCACGTATCCGGCGCATCACGCGGGACACGTCGTCCTCGGGCAGGGTGAAGACCACCGAGATCGGGTGGAGCTGCGTGACCACGACGATCGCGGTGCTCCCGGCGGTGATGTAGTTGCCCTGGTCGACCTGGCGCAGGCCGACGCGGCCCTCCACCGGTGAGACGATGCGGGTGTAGGTGATGTTGAGGCGCTGCTGGTCCACCAAGGCCTGGTCGGCGGCGACCGTGCCCTCGTTCTGCTTCACCAGGGCCCCCTGGGTGTCGACGTTCTGCTTCGAGATCGAGTCCTGCTGCGAGAGCCGTTGGAAGCGGGCGAGGTCGAGCTTGGAGTTCTGCAGCAGGGCCTGGTCGCGGGCGAGCTGGCCCTGGTACTGGGCGAGCAGCGCCTCGTAGGGCCGCGAATCGATCTGGGCGAGGTAGTCGCCCCTCTTCACGGTCTGGCCCTCCCGGAAGCCGATCTCGGTGAGGTAGCCGCTGATCTGCGAGCGGATCGTCACGGTGGCCAGCGGCGTCACGGTGCCGAGCCCCTGGAGGATTACCGGCACGTCGCCGGTGGCAACCTGCGCGATCCCCACCGCCTGGGGCATGTCGCCGCCGCCGTGCCGGCCGCCGCGCCCGCCCTTGCCTGTCGTGTGTGTGCCGTCGCCGGCCACCTGGGTGCGGGCGTCGTACCAGCGGTGGGCGAGGGCGCCCGCGGCCAGCAGCGCCAGGATCAGCAGCATCCAGCGGCCGGGCCGGAACCGGCGCTTCGTGCGCACGGGGGCCTGTGCGGGCTGGTAGGCGCGCGCCGTCTCCGTGCGGATGGGTGAACTCTCGTTCATGCCTGATTAGAGCATGCCCCGGCGGCGATTGCCTCCGGACATGGCCCTATCCCCTTCGCTTCCACGCCCCCGCGTCATGCGAAACCGTCATCCGCGCGTCCCGAGCCCACCCTGCCCCACGCAAGGCGGACCTCCGGTACGGAAGGGGTTTTCGATCCGTCTCGCGAAAACCCGTCGATCCCGACATTGTGCGCGCCGGCACCTGTACCAGATCCGAACGGCCCGTGGCCGGTGCGGCATCTTGCGGATGGATGCAGGCGCTATGGGGCCCGAGGCGCGTGCCTGCACGCGCCAAGCCCTCGATCGAGGCAATGCCCCGTCAATGCGTCGTCACTACGGCACCGAGGTTTCGGGCGTGTTGCTGCCGGGTTCCCGCGCCTGCATGGCCTTGTAGAAGCGGACCACCTCGCGGAACGAGGCGTCGACCGGTGCGACCGGGACGGCGAGCCGCAGCCCGAGCCCCAGGGCTGCAGTCGCGACGGCGAGGGCGAGGCAGATTCGCATCGGCGGCTCCCGTAGCGCAGCCCCTGGCCGCAGGCGGCAGAGTGTGCACGAGCCGCCCGGACACGAAAAGGGCCGCCGGCGGAAGCTCGGCAGCCCGAAGTCTCTCGGCTGGAACGGACGTCTCTCGGCTGGAAAGCCGGTGGATCACGACCGGAGCAGCGTATCACCGAGGTGAAACGAGGGGGCGGAGTTCCACACCAGCGAACGCCGCTCCAGCCGTGTGAGCCATGAGATATCCGACGACTGATGAATGTCAACATTCGTCAGTCGTCTCCGGGGCGTGGCCGGGTCGCGGGTGTGCGCTCGCGCACGTTTCGCTTAGGGCCGTACCCCATGGTATGCCGCTCCGCCCAGCCGATCCAAAGGGATCGCGAGCTCCTGCGACGGCCCGGTCCATCAGGCTGCCGATGCCTCGTCTTCTCCAACCCCCGCACCGATGAATCCCGTCTTCGCCGACCTGCCGACGACCGTCTTCGAGACCATGTCCCGCCTCGCGCAGGCACACGGGGCGGTCAACCTCGGCCAGGGCTTTCCCGACGATCCCGGCCCCGCAGACATCCGGGAGCGGGGCGCCCGGGCCCTCGTCTCGGGGTGGAACCAATATCCGCCGATGATGGGGCTGCCGGTCCTGCGCGAGTCGGTCGCCGCCCACTACGCCCGCCACCAAGGGCTCGACCTCGACCCGGCGACCGAGGTCATGGTCACGTCGGGGGCCACCGAGGCGCTGGCCGGGGCGCTCCTCGCCCTGATCGAGCCCGGCGACGAGGTCGTCCTGTTCGCGCCGATGTACGACGCCTACCTGCCGCTGGTCCGCCGGGCGGGCGGCGTGCCGCGGATCGTGACCCTGCGCCCGCCCGCCTTCCGCCTCGACGAGGCGGCGCTCGCCGAGGTGTTCACGGCGCGCACCAAGCTGGTGCTGCTCAACAACCCGCTCAATCCGGCCGCCACCCTGTTCGGGCAGGCGGACCTCGCCCTGCTCGCCCGATTCTGCCGCTGCTTCGACGTGGTCGCGCTCTGCGACGAGGTCTGGGAGCACGTGATCTTCGACGGGGGGCGGCACGTCCCGCTGATGAGCCTGCCGGGCATGCGCGAGCGCACGGTCAAGGTCGGCTCGGCCGGCAAGATCTTCTCCCTGACCGGCTGGAAGGTCGGCTTCGTGATGGCCGACGCCCGCCTGATGCGGGTGCTCGCCAAGGCGCACCAGTTCCTCACCTTCACCACCCCGCCGAACCTCCAGGAGGCGGTGGCCTACGGGCTGGACAAGGACGACGCGTATTTCGAGGGGATGCGCGCGGGCTACGCGCGCTCCCGCGACCGGCTCGCCTCCGGCCTGCGGCGCCTCGGCTTCTCCGTTCTGCCGGCGCAGGCCACGTGGTTCCTCAACGTCGACGTCACGGGCCTCGGACACGCGGACGACGCGGCCTTCTGCGAGACCCTGGTGGCCACGCACGGCGTCGCCGCGATCCCGGTGAGCGCCTTCTATGCCGACGCCGCGGTGCGCAACCTCGTGCGCCTGTGCTTCGCCAAGGCGGACGCCACCATCGATGCGGCGCTGGAGCGCATGGCCGGCGTCATGCGGGCGGCGGCATGAGCGGGCCGCGCGCGACCCCTCTCCTTGCGGCGCGCGGGAGGCGGGGCCACATCCTCGTCCATGACCGCCTCAGCACGGGTCCACGCGATGGATTTCACGCAAACCCTCGGCGCCAAGCCCGCGCGCCGCATCCAGGACCTCAGCCCCGAGGCGACGCTGGCCAAGCTGGAGACGCTGGCCCATCTCCTCGATTCGGCCTTCCTGATCCCCGGCATCAACCGGCGGGTGGGCATGGAGGCGATCATCGGCCTGGTGCCGATCGTCGGCGACATCGCCGGCGTGGTGATCTCCTCCTACATCGTCTACGAGGCCAAGCGCCTCGGGGCGCCGCGCTGGCTGATCGCGCGGATGGCTCTCAACGTCGCCTTCGACGGGGCGATCGGGATCGTGCCGCTGGCCGGCGACATCTTCGATGCGGCCTTCAAGGCCAACCGCCGCAACGTCCGCCTGCTGCGCCGCTGGATGGAGCGCAAGGGGGGCCTGCGGCCGACCGAGATCGAGGGGACGGCCGTCCGCCTCGACGGCTGATTTCTTTGGGCATCTGGCAAAGGGCGAGTCGGTGAACGAGATCGCCCGTCCGCCAGAAGGCGAGGTCGTGTCGGCGCCGATGCCGGGCGCCCAGCCGCTCGTGCCGCGCCCGGAGCGTGCTTCCGAAGCGTCGCCGGCAGGCCCCCGTCCCCTTCCGACCCAAGGGCGCCTGTCGCCCCTCAACCGGCGGCGCCTGGAGAACTTCCGGCGTAACCGCCTGGGCTACTGGTCCTTCCTGATCTTCGTCGGGCTGTTCGGCATCAGCCTGTTCGCGGAGTTCATCGCCAACGACCGGCCGATCGTCGCCTCCTACAAGGGCGAGTGGCTGTTTCCCGTGCTGATCGACTACCCGGAGGAGAAGTTCGGCGGGTTCCTGGCCCGCACCGACTACCGGGTGCCCGAGATCGCCAAGGAGATCGCCGAGAACGGCTGGGCGCTCTGGCCGCCGATCCCGTTCTCCTACGACACCATCAACGAGGGCCTGCCGACGCCCTCGCCCTCGCCGCCGACCTGGATGCTTACCGACGCCCAATGCCAGGCGGCCGAGAAGAGCCCGGGCACCGGCTGCCGCGACCTCGAACGGCACTGGCTCGGCACCGACAACACCACCCGCGACGTGCTCGCCCGCGTGATCTACGGCTTTCGCATCTCGGTGCTGTTCGGGCTGATCCTCGCCCTCGTCTCCTCGGTGATCGGGGTGATCGCGGGGGCCGTGCAGGGCTATTTCGGCGGCTGGGTCGACCTCTCGTTCCAGCGCTTCATCGAGGTCTGGGGCGGCATCCCGACCCTCTACCTCATCATCATCATCTCGGCCTTCATCGCGCCGGGCTTCTTCGTCCTGCTCGGCATCATGCTGCTGTTCTCCTGGGTGGCGCTCGTCAGCGTCGTGCGGGCCGAGTTCCTGCGCGCGCGCAACTTCGAATACGTGCGGGCGGCCCGCGCGCTCGGCCTGTCCAACATCCGCATCATGACCGTGCACCTGCTGCCGAACGCGATGGTGGCCACGCTCACCTTCCTGCCGTTCATCCTGAACGGCTCGATCACGACCCTGACTTCCCTGGACTTCCTCGGCTTCGGCCTGCCTCCCGGCTCGCCCTCGCTCGGCGAGTTGCTGGCACAGGGCAAGGACAACCTGACGGCGCCGTGGCTCGGCCTGACAGGCTTCCTCGTCATCGCCGCGATGCTGAGCCTGCTCGTCTTCGCGGGCGAGGCGGTGCGCGACGCCTTCGATCCCCGCAAGACCTTTTCCTGAGCGCAGGATCGTCGCCCGACGGCAAGTCCTTCCTTCGACGGCAAGTCCTTCTGTCGACGCGCGGCACGTCTTGCGGGCGGTCGCCTCCCGGCACTCGTCCCACCACTAGCTTATCGCCGGCAGAACTCCCATCCGCGATTCCGGTGCGACCGGGTAATGCTGGGCTTGTGGCCGGACTCACGGATCGGATGCCGGTTCGGTCGATCGCATTCAATCCTCGTGCGACCGAACGAATCAAAAACATTTCGAATAGAACAATATGTCGCATGCGGGCCGATCTTGGACTGTCGTTCCGCACAGGTCCGGCCTGCCGGAACGCAATCGAGGGTCGTACGTTCGGTTGCTGCGGCCGGTACGGCCGCGCGAACGCTGTCGGACCGACGCGTAACGATCTCTGGAAACGGCAGAAAACCCAGCCGATACGAACCTCAGCATTCGTATGATTTTCCGTGCCGATTTGCCTGTCGAGTCCGGGTCTGATCCGAAGCGTTCCAGCGCGTCGGCAGCCATTTGCATTCGTTTTTTGGTCTCTACGAACAGGGATTTCCAGAGTGATCCTTGCTTTCCTTGGCGGATATCATAAATCCGCAATCGGGGGGAGATTCAAAGGATGATGAGCAAGGATCGCGAGTATGTCTGAAAGTGCACCCAATCCGCAGCCGAACTATATCGAGCGGACCGTCGACGTCGTGGCTGCCTACGTCTCCAACAACTCGATCCCCACTGCCGAGCTTCCTGCTCTCATCGCCAGCATCTACGATGTGCTGAACGGGATCGCTGCCGGCCCCGTCCAAGCCGCGACCGAGACGGTCGAGAAGCCGACGACCGCGCAGGTCCGCAAGTCGATCCGGCCGGACGGGCTGGTCAGCTTCATCGACGGCAAGTCCTACAAGACGCTGAAGCGCCACCTGACCAAGCACGGCCTCGACCCGCACAGCTACCGCGAGCGCTACGGTCTGCCCGCCGACTACCCGACCACCTCCGCCAACTATTCCGCCCAGCGCTCCGCCCTCGCCAAGAGCCTCGGCCTCGGCCAGCCGGGCCGTGCGGCCGCGCAGCCGGAGGAAGAGCCCGCGGCCGAGGCCGCCCCGGCTCCCACCGCGCGCGCGTCGGGCCGTCGCAAGGCCGCCACCGCCACCGTCAAGGGCCGCTCCAGCCGCAAGACCGTCGCGGCGGCCTGAAGGATCGCAGCGCGGATTCATGCCGCCCGCGCTGCAGCCCATGTCCGACCGATCCGCCGTCTCTCCACCTCGGAGAGCGGCCTTGCCCGTGGCGCGGCCTGTGGCGCGGAGGGGCGCGTACGGTTCGGATACGGCCCCCGGAGCGGTCCCGCTCAGAGCGAGGCGCGACGTCCGAGCAGCCAGCCCCTGGCGCGTGCCGCCAGGGCGGGCCGCGCCTGCACGATCTCCTCGCCGTCGAGCAGGGGCGAAGCGGAGAGGGCGGTGAGGTAGGCGGCTTCCGCCTCGCGGCAGCTGCGCAGGGCCGCGTCGGCGGCCAGCGTGCGACCGCTCGGTGTCGCCTGCACCCCGAAGTTCCGGTCGAGGCATCCGCGCCAAAGGGCATGGCGGTCGGCGGCTTCCCCGGCCGATGCCGCGGCTTGCCCGAGCAGCAGGGCGCCGAGGATTCCGGCGAGGGCGAGCCGCACAGTGGCGTAAGCGTGGGTCATGCGGGCGCCGATCCGAACGGGCCCAGGTTCGCGTCGGTACGCCTAAGATTTCCTTAAACCGCCTGCTTTCCGGCCGTCCCGATTCGGGACGGCCGGACCGATCTCGGCCTGCGGCTTAGCGGTTGGCAGTGGTGACCGGGGAGGTGACGCCGCCGAGCGAGACCCAAGCGACGGCGTCCTGGCTCTCGCGCTTGATGAAGACGTAGCCGGTGCGGTGCCAGGGCAGGATCTGGCTGGTCTTGTTGTCGAGGATCAGGTCGCCCCGGTCGGTGATCAGGGTCAGGACGGCGTGGCCCTCGCCCTTCTCGTCGATGACGACCGTCATGCGCATGGCGCGCTTCGGGAGGCCGGCCTGGGCCAGGAGGTGGCGCTTGAGGAGCTGGAAGTCCTCGCAGTCGCCGATGCCGTCCTCGGCGAGGTCCCAGCGGTCTGGGGTGCCCAGATGCTCCATGTCGGTCATGGCCTGGACGGACTTGTTCACCCGGCGGTTGACCGAGACGATGGTGTTCCAGATCGCCGGATTCAGGCCGATCCGGGCGGGCTCGGAACGGTCGAGGGCGCATTCGGCCGCGTAGCCCTGGCAGAACGAGACCCAGGCCGCGATCGGCTTGGCGGCGGAGAGCGGCGTCGCGGCGCTGGGGCTGCTCGGCAGGGAGGCGAAGGTCTGGGCCTGGGTGGCCGGAGCGGCGAGCAGGCCGGCGGCAAGGGCCAGGGCGGCGACGGCGCACCGGCGCAGAATCTGGCCCGACACCGCATCCCGCCGCTTCGAAATCGCGAACCGCATCGCCGTGGCCCAACCGTTAAGCTCTCGTTAACGAAAGCTCTCACGACGGCGCCTCCAGGGCAATCGGCGGATTAACAAAAGGTTAATGCTGTGTGCAACGCGGAGGGCGGGCTGGTAAAACGCCGAAGGCGTTGCCCGCGGCAAGCCGGTCACCTGGGTGGGACCGGCCACGGCTCAATCCGCGACGGAATCCTCGGACGTCTCGATCAAAGCCCAGCGACCATTTCGCTTGCGGTACACGTAAGAATAGGCAGACATGTATGGGCGTCCGAATAAGCTGAAGCCGGTCGCATCATACTGTTTCAGATATGATTCGCGAATTCTGGATCGCGCTTCATCCAGATATTGCCCGTATAGACGACAGTCACGACTGCCGTGGAGAGCGACGTTTCGAACACGGGCATCGCCAGATCGATGCGCTTGGCGCCGATCATCGGCGCATTCGTATATTTATCCTTCTCGTTTCCAAAAATCCCATTCTTGAAATTCGCTACGCGCCGGTCCCATAGCTTGTTCGCATCCGCTTCCGAGCAGAAATTCTGCTTCATCGTACCGGCCGGATCGAGGATTCCGGCTGGCACGGTGCCGGGGTCGGGTCGCCGTGAGTTCCGTGTAGAGCGTCAGGCCGAGGTACTTGCGGGCGAGGTTGGGTGAGACCGCGCTGATCCGGTGCCACCTGTCCGCGAAGATGCAGGGTAGAGAGCCTCCCTCCGTGCCGATCCAGAATATCGTTCAGGATGGCGCCCGCCTCGCGGGCTGCCCGCGCTCCGAACCGCTTATCGTCCCGCCCATAGCGGGGATCGTTCGCCGCGAGCACGAGGTTGGACGTGAGGAAGAAGATTGCGGGGGCGAGACGGGTCGACCGGGCTGAACGGAGGGGCACAGCCTAAACTCCAGGTCGCCGATCCGCCAATCCAAAAAGGTTCAGCCGGCGTGGGCGTTGTGGATCTGGTCGAAGTCCAGGAGCGCCGTATCGATCACGATCTGCGTGCGGCTGATGACCTCGAGCTTGCGCAGGATCTCGGAGACGTGGGCCTTGACGGTCGAGTCGCCGACCTGAAGTTCGTGGGCGATCTGCTTGTTGAGCTTGCCCTGGCGGATCATCATCAGGACCCGCAACTGCTGCGGGGTGAGGCGGGCGACGCGCTCGGCCAGGGGCGACTTGCGGGACTTGGCGGCCTGCGCGCCCATCCCCGGATCGGTCAGGCCTGGGGGGATCGAGAGGGCGCCGCTCAGCACGTCGCTGATCGCCCGCGTCAGGGTGGCCTTGTCCACGGCCTTTGGCACGAAGCCGGCCGCCCCGTGATGCAGGGCCCCGCGCATGATGCGCGTGTCTTCGTGGCCCGAGACGATCAGGATCGGCACGCGGGGAAAGCGGGTGCGGATGGTCACGAGGCCGTCGAAGCCCGTCACGCCCTGCATCGAGAGGTCGAGGAGGGTGAGGTCGATGCCGCGGTTGGCCGTGAGGATGGCGCAGGCCGCCTCGATCCCGTCCGCCTCGTGCAGCAGGGCGTCCGGATAGGCGAGGCGGATCGCGCTCGCCAGGGCGTCGCGGAACAGCGGATGGTCGTCGACGATCAAGAGATGCACGCGCGTGCCTCCGATCCCTTCCGCGAGCACAGACCTAGTAGACGTACACGCCAATGCGGCCTCGGGATACGGGCGGGTGTTGAGGGGCCGTCTGAGGCCCCGAGGCCTCGCACGTCCGCCGCCGGGGTTGCCGGCGGCGTCCATGCGATCGTCAATCGCGAGGCGATCGTCAGCGCGAGGCGACGGTCTTGGGCAGCTTGAAGGCCCAGAAGCTGCCGCCCTGGTTGATGCCCGCGGTGGACTTGGCCACCTCGCCGCCCCAGAGCGGTACCGCCCCGCCCCAGCCGGCCGCGATCCCGACCCATTGCTTGCCGTCCTGCTCCCAGGTGATCGGCGAGGAGACGACGCCGGTGCCGACCTGGAACTTCCAGACCTCTTCGCCGGTCTTGGCGTCGAAGGCCTTCACGAAGCCCTCCGGCGTGCCGGTGAAGACGAGGTTTCCGCCGGTGGTGTGCACGCCGGCCCAGAGAGGCGCCTTATTCTTGTACTCCCACACGGTCTTGCCGGAGGCCGGGTCGATGACCTTGAGCGAGCCGATATGGGTGTCGAAGACCGGCTTGATGGTGAAGCCGGCGGCGAGATAGGCCGCGCCCTTCTTGTACGAGACCGGCTCGTTCCAGATGTCCATGCCCCACTCGTTGGAGGGGACGTAGAACAGCTTGGTGTCGGGGCTGTAGCCGATCGGCATCCAGTTCTTGCCGCCGAGGAAGCTCGGCACCGCGAACACGGTCTTGCCCTTCTTGCCGTCCTCGGACTTGCTCGGATCGCCGGGCCGGAAGGCGTCGTCGTAGATCGGGCGGCGGTCCTTATCGATGTCGGCTGGCGCGGGGTCCGGGTCGCGGCGGAGCGCATCCGCCTGGCGCCGGGCATGGGCCTGACCCTGAACGCCCTGATTCAGGGCTACGCCGCCGATCGGGTGATGCGGGCGGTGGACGCCAGGGGCATCGCGGACGCTTTCATCGACACCAGCGAGTTCGGCGCCCGCGGGGCCCATCCGGACTAGACGCCCTGGCGACTGGGCCTCGCCGACCCCCGCGCGCCCGGCGCCATCGCCGCGGTGATCGAGCTGTTCTCAGGCTTTGCCGCCACCTCCGGCAACTACGCCATGAGCTTCTCCCCCGACCACGCCGACCACCACATCTTCGATCCGCGCACCGGCCGCTCGCCCAAGACCCTGTCCTCGGTCACGGTGACGGCGCCCACGGGCCTCCTCGCCGATGGCCTCTCCACCGCCTGCATGGTGCTCGGCCCGGCAGCAGGCGCGGAGTTGGTGGCCCGGCATCCGGGCTGCACGGTGCGGTTCTTCGCCTAGGGGTGAGACTTGCCCCGCCGCACCCCGAGGTTGCACCTTTCGGCGGCGCCCGACATACTCGCCCACAAGACAGCGAAAGAACGGGCTCAATGAAAGCCTGCCGCAGGCGCGCGGGGGTGGGACGTGGCACAGGACACGCAGATGCGCACGCATCTGTGCGGCATCAGGACGGCCTGGACCGAATCGCTCGTGGCCGAAGTGGCCGTGGGCGAGATCGCCGGGGCCATGGCCGGTGCCGACGTGGCGCAGCTCGTGGTGTTCTTCTCCCCCGATTTCGATCCCGAGGCTTTGTCGGCCGCCCTCCAGGCCCGCTTCCCGGCAGCCGCCATCGCCGGCTGCTCCATGTCCGGCGGCATCGCCCCCTCGGGCGGGCTCGACCACGGCTTGGTGGCCATCGCCTTCCCGCGCCAGCGCTTCCGCATCGTCTCGACGGTGCTCGACGCCATCGACCACCTCGACGTGGAGCGCACCGCCACCGCCGTGCGGGCCCTGCGCCGGACGCTCGATCCGCAAGGCCACGATCCCGCGCCGGAGCGGCCGCCGGCGGGCTACCGCTTCGCCCTCTCGCTGATCGACGGGCTCGCCAACGCCGAGGAGACGGTGGTCTCGGCCATCTCCTGGGCGCTGGACGGCATCCCCCTCGTCGGCGGCTCGGCCGGTGACGACCTCAACTTTCGCGATGCCGTGGTGCTGCATGGGGGCCGGACCCACCGCAAGGCCGCGGTGCTGATCCTGGTCGAGACCGACTACCCCGTGGAGATCTTCAAGAGCGACAACTTCGAGCCGACCGGCACCAAGTTCGTGGTCACGGCCTCCGACGGCGAGAAGCGCATCGTCCACGAACTGAACGCGGAGCCGGCGGCCCGCGAATACGCCATGGCGGTTGGCCTCGACCCCGAGCGGCTCTCGCCGATGAGCTTTGCCGCCTATCCGCTGGCCGTGAAGGTGGGCGGCGAGTATTTCTGCCGCTCGATCCGGCGCATGAACGCGGACGGGTCCCTCAGCTTCTTCTGCGCCATCGACGAGGGCGTGGTGCTGACGCTGGCCGAGCCGCGCGACATCGTCGCCTCGACGCGGGCCGAACTCGCCCGCCTCGACGCCCTGGTCGGCGGCGTCGACCTCATCATCGGCTTCGAATGCGTCCTGCGCCGCCTCGACGCCGAGAGCCGGCAGGTGCGCCAGGGCATCAGCGACCTCTACCGCCGCTACAACGTCGTCGGCTTCGAGACCTTCGGCGAGCAGTACCGGGCGATGCACCTCAACCAGACCTTCACCGGCATCGCCATCGGCCGGATGGCGGCCGACACGCCCCCCGGCCCATGAGCGTGCATGCCCGCGGTCTCGAGACCGACGAATCCCTGCACCGGCGGATCGAGAAGCTGGAGCGGATCAACGCCGCGCTGATGGCCCATGTCGAGCGCAGCATGGACCAGCGCGGCAGCGCCTATTCCCTGTTCCAGACCGCGATCATGCTGGAGGGCCGGGTCCGCACCCGCACGGAGGAGCTGACCGGGCTGATGCACCGCCTCGAGCGCTCGAACGAGGCGCTGGTGGCGGCCAAGGAAGAGGCCGAGACCGCCAACCGCTCCAAGACGCGCTTCCTGGCGGCCGCGAGCCACGACCTGCTCCAGCCCCTGAACGCCGCCCGCCTCTCGGTCTCGGCGCTAGCCGACCTGCCGCTCGGCCCCGACGCGACGGTGATTGCGGTGCAGGTGGAGCGGGGCCTCCAGACCATCGAGGACCTGATCAAGACCCTGCTCGACATCTCCAAGCTCGATGCCGGCATCGTCCGGCCGCAAGTGCGGGCGATCTCCCTCCCGGACCTGTTCGCGGGAATCGCGGCGAGCTTCAAGCCCTTCGTCGAGCGCAAGGGACTGCGGCTGATCGCGCACTGCCCCGACCTCGTGGTGACGAGCGACGGCCTGCTGCTCCAGCGCATCCTCCAGAACCTCGTCTCGAACGCGGTGCGCTACACCGCCTCCGGCGGCGTGGTGATCGCGGCCCGCCTGCGCGGCGGGGCCGCCCGCATCGACGTGATCGACACCGGCTGCGGCATCGGCCCGGACGAGCGCGACCTCGTCTTCGACGAGTTCTACCGCGGCAGCGGTTGCAGGGGTGGGGCGATGGAGACCGAGGAGCCGGGCCTGGGCCTCGGCCTCTCCATCGTGCACCGCATGGCGCTGGCCCTCGACCATCCCCTGTCGCTCGCCTCCCGCCCCGGACACGGCACGCGGGTTTCCCTCACCCTGCCCCTGAGCCCGACGCGGCCGGAAGAGGTGCCGCGACCCGTCCCCGTCTCCACCCGGCTCTCGGGCGCCCGCGTCCTCATCGTCGAGAACGACGCCTCGACGGCCGACGCCCTGAAGCGCCTGCTGCAGAACTGGGACGCGCAGGTCTGCGCCTGCCGCGACCTCGCGGGCGTGCGGGCGGCCGTGGAGGCGGGCGGCTTCACCCCCGACATCCTGATCCTCGACTACCACCTCGACGACGGCGCCTGCGGCCTCGACGTCGCCGCCCATCTCGCGAGCGCGCGCGGCGCGTCCCTCCCCGTCATCCTCACCACGGCCGACTACGCCCCCGAGATCGAGGCGCAGGCCTGCGCCATCGGAGCCGAACTGGTGCACAAGCCGATCAAGCCGGCGCAGCTCCGCTCGCTCCTGACCTACATGCTGGCCTGACAGCTCCGCACCCTCGATGCGTCGCCCGCCGGCGATCAGGCGGTTGCGGCCATACTGCTGCGCCCGCCTGAACAGGGCATGTGCCCGGCCCGGCACGAGATCGGCGAGCAGGTTCGCGGCGAGGTAGCCGAAGGTGGCGTGCCCGCTCGGCTAAGAGGTGCTGCTCGAGCGATACCCGAAGGTCGGCAGGTCCGGCCTCACCGTGTAGGGCCGGGGCCGCGTGATGGTTCCCTTGGCCGCCAGCACGATCAGTTCTCCGTCCTGGAAGGCCCGCTCGATCAGGGCTGCGTGCGTGGCATCGGGTCCGCGGTGAAGGCGGCTCCGAGGATTCCGGCGAAGCTGTCGAGGGCGCAGGGAAGGCCTTAGGTGATGCGCCGTTCCTCGGATCGCGTCCGTGCGGCCGTTGCGGCCTCGACCGCCGCCATGTCGCCACGCCCTTGCGCGGAACCGGGCTTCGGGGGCGGGGCCAGGACGCGCGAGGCCGAAGCCGCCGGGGGTGAGATAGGTGGCATGCAGGTTGGCTGCCGCCGCGGGGACGGACAACAGGGCAAGGGCCGGCAGGAGTCCGGTCGGTCTGCGGCTCCGTCTTGGTCCCATCATCCGCTCTCCGCCTTCGCCCAGAACCGGAGCTTAAGCTCTTGTTGAGATACTTGCCTCCGTACACCGAATCTGTCTCGAAGACGGCGACATGGAATTCGTCTCGGACCTGGCGACGCTGCGCCTGTGCAGCGGCCTGGCGAGCCTCGGCTTCGCTTTCGTGTTCCTGTCGCTCTGGGGTGGGCGGCGGGGGGAGGCCCATTGGCTGCACTGGGCGTCGAGTTCCGCCCTCTACGCCGCGGTGCTGGCCGGCTTCCAGTTCGCGACGAGCCCGGCCGTCGAGGCCGTCCTCTACGGCGTGCTGGCCGCGACGAACCTCCAGATCCTGATGGGCGTGCGCCGCTTCGACGGGTTGCCGGCCCTTCGCCCCTGGATGGGGCTGCCCGTGCTCGCGGCCATGCTGGCCTACGGCCTGCCGGCCCTCACATTGGCGGATGCCGGCCTCGCCTCCACCGCGAGCCGCATCGGCGGGACCGTGGGCCTTGCCGCCAGCATGGGCGTCGTCGGCACGCTGCTGGTGTTCGGCCGGGGGCCGACCCCGTCCCGCGGGCGGCGCATCGCGGGGGCCGCGCTCTACACCTTCCTGCCGGTCTACGCCGCGGCGATCGCGGCCGAGGCCGCCGGCTGGTCATCCCCCAACATGGCGGCCCTGCTGCCGATGATCGCGGACCAGCTCCTGCTCACCATGCTGAACCTCGGCCTCCTGGCGATGCCCGGCGAGCGGGCGCAGGCGGCCCTGCGCGAGGCCGCCCTGCGGGATGGGTTGACCGGCGCCTGGAACCGGGCCGGCCTCGACGCCCACGCGTCCCGCGCCATCGCCGCCGACACGGCCCTCGTCGTGATCGACGTCGACCACTTCAAGGCGATCAACGATCGCCACGGCCACGCCGCCGGCGACCGCGTGCTGGCGGCCGTGGTGACGGCTGCCGGCGCATTGCTGCCGACGCGACGGGATTTCGTCGCCCGGCTCGGCGGCGACGAGTTCGTGGTCGTGCTGCACGGTACGGACCTTCTCGCGGCGCGGCGGGTCGCGGATGGGATCGGAGCGGCCGCGCGCCGAAGCCGGGGCCTGCCGCCCTGGACGTTGAGCCTCGGGGTCGCGATGGTCGAGGCGAACGATGCCGGCCTCGCCGAGGGTCTCGCCCGCGCCGACGCGGCCCTCTATCGCGCCAAGGCGTCGGGGCGCGACAGGGCCGCCTGATCCCGGATCGCGATGAGCCGGCCTCATCGCAATCCGCCTGCGCGGCGGCGCGCGTCCGCCGGACCTCCCTGAACCCGGCCATGGGCCGGCTTCAAGGTGAGCGGGGATGATCCCGCGTTTCGGGCATGAAGACCACGAGGATGCCCAGCGCCCCGAGCGCCGCCGCGCCGCAGGCGAGGTAGGCCGCCGAGAAGCCCGCCTCCTGCACGAGCAGGCCCGCGACGACGAAGGCCAGGGAGGCGCCCGCGCCCTGGAGCGTACCGACGATCCCGTGGGCGAGGTTGTAGCGGCCGGTGCCGCGCATCAGGTCGGCGAGCACCACGGGGCTTGGCCGCGCTGAGCAGCCCCCCGCCGACCCCGTCGAGGCACTGCACCGCGATCAGCCGGGAGGGGTCGCGCCAGACGGTGTAGAGCGACGCCCGCAGGGGCAGGGCGCAGAAGGCCGCCGCCAGCAACGGGTTGCGGCCCCAGGCATCGGCCCGGTGCCCGACCAGGATCGCCATCGGCGCCATCACCGCCTGCACGCCGACGATGCAGACCGTGACCGAGGACCATTCGGGTCGGGCGGCCCCGATCTCCTGGGCCACCAGCGTCAGCAGCGGCCCGTTGGCGAAGTGGAACAGCATCACGCAGAGGCTGAAGACGACGAGCGGCCGGCAGGCGAGCAGCGTGCGCAAGCCCGCCTTGGCGCTCCGGTCCACATCTCCGTCCCGGTCGCGGGATCGGCCGGCGTCGAGGGCCACGCTCGGGATCGAGAACAGGCTCGCCGCCGCCAGGACCGCGAGCGCCGGCACCCGCAGGAACACCGCCCGGTCGGGAAACAGCCAGCCGATGCCGCCGATCAGCAGGGCGATGCCGACGTTGCCGGCCCGCTCGAAGGCGGCGTTGCGCCCCAGCCGCCGCGTGAGGCCCGTCCCTGGGAACCAGGCCAGGGTCAAGGCCGCCACCGCCGGGTTCAACATGTCGCCGATGACCGCGAGCACGCAGGACGCCCCCAGCACGGGCCAGAACTGGGGGGCGACCGCGATCGTCACGGTGGCGAGAGCCATCATCACCAGGGCGGCAAGGATCGCGAGGCGCTTGTCGCGCAACCCGTCGATGCTGGCCCCATCGGCGTCTGGAACAGGATGCCGGCGAGCCCCGAGACCGTGCCCACCAGCCCGACCAGGCCGTCGTCCCAGTCCCGCTTCACGTAGAGGTAGACGTTGAGATACGGCTTGATCGCCCCGTTCATGTCCACGAGGGCGTCGAGGGAGGCCGGGCGCAGGTGCCTGTCCGCGGGTGGGTCCTGGACTGGTGCGTCGTGGATCGAGGTCACAGGCGCCAAGCCCTAACCGGAGCCCACCTAGAGCCTACCGCGGCCGATGTCAGCCGCGCCGTGAGCCCGGTTGAGCCGTGCTCCGCTTCCCGCTACCGCGAGCCTGGGACACGACAACGAGGAAACGACATGGACGCCACCAGCCTGCGCGCCCTTCAGGCGCCGCTCAAGGACCAGTACCGCAACACCCCCGATTCCGCCGTGATCACCCTGACAGCCAAGGGCTCGTTGGACGACACGTCGATCGCCTGCAAGGTCGAGACCGGCCGGGCGCTCGCCGTGGCGGGCCTGCACCCGGCCACCGGCGGCTCGGGGGCCGAACTGTGCTCGGGCGACATGCTGCTGGAGGCGCTCGTCGCCTGCGCGGGCGTCACCCTGAAGGCCGTGGCCACGGCCTTGGAGATCCCGCTTAAGGCCGGCACCGTCAGCGCCGAGGGGGACCTCGACTTCCGCGGGACGCTGGGCGTCGACAAGGAGGCGCCGGTGGGCTTCCGTGCCATCCGCCTGTCGTTCGCCCTCGACACGGACGCGCCGCAGGAGAAGCTCGACCAGCTCCTCAAGCTGACGGAGCGCTACTGCGTCGTGTTTCAGACCCTGAACCACAAGCCGGAGCTCGCCGTCACCGCCGCGCGCGGCTGATCCGTCGCGGACGCGACACATGAAATAGGCGGCGGAGCCTGAGCCCCGCCGCCCTAATGTTCGGCGATGGCGACCGAAATTACTCGGTCGGGCCGCCCGAGGTGTTTCCGTATTGCGGCACGCGGCGGTCCTGCTGGGCGGCGTTGCCGCCCTTGGCGGAACGGTCGACGGCGCGGCGCGGGGCGACCGAGCCCGTGGTCAGGCTGTCGCCGGACTCGTCACGGCCCTCGAAGACCCAGCTCGGCACGCCGAGGATGCTGCGCGGCGCCTCGACGGCTCGGGTGGAACGGGGGCCGTAGCCCGGCGCGCCGTATCCGAAATCCTGGGCGAAGGCGGCGGTGGCGGGCGCGGCGGCGACCAGGGCGAGAGCGACGGCGGCTGAAGCGAAGCGCGTGTTCATGTCCGTTCCTTTCGGTTCCGTGCGGCCTGCCGGAGGTGGTGGCACCGGGGTGCCCGTTTCGACGGCCGCATCGTCTGCGTGGACTGAACATGGTGCGCTGCCGCATCCTTTCACGTGCGATCTCGCACATGCGGCATTAGAAAATATAGTGCAAACTGAATGACTTAGCAGAACTATTGCGCTGACCCGGCCGTGAACTGTGCCGTGCGGTATGCAGGCGCCGGATCGGAACGACGACCCGGTGCGGTGCGGTACCGGCCGCGGTCGCGGCTAGCCTGCCGAGACTAGCCAGCAGGCCGCGCCGAGGCGCACCGCGCCGTCCCGCGCATGGGGGAGAAGTGCCTCCGTCACGGCCTCCAGCGCCCTCCGGCGCAGGGGCGGCCCGGCCTCGCGCAGCAGGTGCGAGACCGGTCCGAGTTCCACCGCCACGCCGGCCGCCGCCTCCGCCGCCTCCCGCGCCGAGCCGTCCTCCGCCCGCCCGAGGACGACGTCGCGGACGATGCCCTCGCAGGCCACGTCGGCGAAGCCCGCAGCCGTGAGCAGCGCGCGCAACGGCGCCGGGTCGGCGAAGCGGAACGGGCCCGGCGCGTCGGGGGACGGGGCGGCGGGCTCCGGCACCAGGGGCAGCACCGCCGCGCGCGGCACGCTCACCCAGGGGTTGTCGGCCAAGGCCTGCCAGCACAGCAGCGTGAGCCGGCCCCCCGGCGCCAGGGCGCGGCGGAGATTGGCGAAGGCGGCCTGCGAATCAGGGAAGAACATCATGCCGAAGCGGGAGACGACGTGCGAGACGGCCGCCTGCCCGAAATCGTAGCGCTCGGCATCCGCCTCGACGAAGCGGAGGACCGCCGCGCCGGGCTCGGCCGCCACGCGGGCGCGGGCCACGTCGAGGAGCGGCACGGAGAGGTCTGCGCCGAGGACGCTGCCGCCCGAGCCCACGCTACGGGCGGCGATCAGCGCCGTCTCGCCCGAGCCGCAGCCGACGTCGAGCACCCGGTCGCCGGGCTTCAGCCCGACCCGCGCGAACAGGGCCTCGGTCAGGGGCGCGAACACCGCATCCAGGGTGGACTGCCCCCGCGCCCAGCGCCGGCCGACCTCGCCGTTCCAGTACTCGGCCTGGGTGATCCTGTCGCCGGTCATCGCGATCCTCTAATCCGGCAGCCTTCTGACACGAACGATCCGCGTTCGTCCCATGGGTCGACTGGGCGCCGTCAAGGGGGCTCCGATCCGGGCCGAGTTGACTGAGCGCCTGCGCCGTAGACAGATGGCCGCGCTCTCCGACGACGGGCCGGCAGTCACGTCGTCGGAAAGCGATCCAGTCGCGTGCGACGACAATGGTGCGATCGGTCGTGAGTCAAGATACGAACACTCCTGCAGATCGCGGCATCCCTCCGGTCGTCCTGCTCCAGGATATCGGGCATGGGCGCGGATCGTACGTCGCGTCGCGTGTGTCGAAAGATCAGAAGCTCCTTGAGATCGGCGGGTCCTACAACCCGGTGTTCAGCAAGGCGGACGGCTACGATCTCTACACGGCCGATCACGATACGCAGGACAACCTCGTCGCCAAGTATCGGGCCTATCACCCCGATCCGGCTGCGGCCGACAGAATACAGCCCGTCGACTTCGTCGTCGCCGACGGCGACCTCGACAGGGCGATCGGAGAGGAGCACGCCGGGAGCTTCGATATCGTGTTCTCGAGCCACAACCTCGAGCACATCCCGAACCCGATCGCGCACCTGCGATCGATCGAACGGATTCTCGCCCCGGACGGCGTGTTCCTGGTCGTCGTGCCCGACAAGCGGGGCTGCTTCGATCTCCTCCGCCCGCTCTCCACGGCCGGCCAATGGATCGAGGCCTATCTCGAGCCGCAGCCGTTCCACGCGTTGCGCACGCTCTACGACGCCGATGGGTACTCGGTCGCCAGCGGCGACAAGATCGTCTGGAACGGGGACGAGGTGTTCGACGGTGTTCGGAGCGCCTCCGGCCTGTCTGTCGGAGACTGCCTGGACCTGATCCGAAGAACCCGCGCGACGTATCGGGATGCCCATGCCTGGGTGTTCACCCCGCATTCCTGCCTCCTGATGCTCTTGGAGATGAACGCCCTCGGCCTCGTCGGGCTCTATCCGCGGGCGGTGCTGTCCGACGGCAACGGCGAGTTCGTCGTCGAACTGACCAAGAGCCGGCCGGTGCCGATCGGAAACGACCGTCGCGTCGCGCTCCTGGCGCGTGCCTGCCGCGAGCAGGCCGAGGCCCATATGCGCCTTCCCGCGGCATGAAGACGGCTTCACCGAGCGGACTCGTCCGGCTCCGACCAAGGAGGCACCCGTGACGGATTCCGTCAGGCTCGAGATGACCGGCTTTCCGGGCTCCTTCTCCGCCCGCGATCATCTCGCGTCCTACCGGACCGTCGATCGGGAGACCGTCTTCGCCGAGGCAAGCACGGATCACGTCGCGATCCACGTCACGGAACCGGGCCGGAAGATCGCGTGGTCCCGGAACATGAGGATGGATCTGTGTATCGGGACCGACCTCGATGCGTTCAGGGACATCCATTCGCGCCCCGCCTACAACACGAGCGCCTATTACCTGGCCGCTTTCCGCGATGCGATCGTCGACG
Source organism: Methylobacterium trifolii (assembly GCF_022179685.1). Classification (GTDB taxonomy): domain Bacteria; phylum Pseudomonadota; class Alphaproteobacteria; order Rhizobiales; family Beijerinckiaceae; genus Methylobacterium; species Methylobacterium trifolii. The sequence goes on along the minus strand of NZ_BPRB01000121.1, from coordinate 28,007 downwards.
TGCGGACGGGGTTCTTCCTCTACGATGACCGTCGGGCCTGGTCGGATTCGTGCTTCGCCACCATCCAGCATGGGCCCGTCCACTTCTCCCCGGCCGTCGAGCCTCGTGGGGACGAGCGCTGGTTCTCCCTCGCGAAGGCGAATCCTGCGACCCTCGACGTGGGAACGCCCGTCATGCTGCTCACCCACTGGGGAAGCCTGACGAATTACGGCCACTGGCTCGCCAACACCCTGGTCGCGGCCTATCAGGTCCTGCCGGAGCTACAGGCGCGCAGGCTTGCTCTCGTCTGTCCATCCTTGAGCGACAGGCAGAAGCGCGAACTGCTGCTGATCGGCGTCCCGAACGGCCAGATCATCGAGACGACGGCTCAGTACGTCAAAATCCCGCACTTCGTATACGCCTCGGCGGTCTCGACGATCGGAAACATGGCACCTGCGCCGGTCTGCATGGAGATGATGCAGGTCCTCAAGGGAACCGTCACCCGGACGCCGGATCAGGTCGCGCCCGAATACCTGTACGTGTCGCGCCTCGGCGCCGCGCATTCCAGGATCATGCGCAACGAGGACGAACTCGTCGCCGCGCTGGCCGAGATCGGCGTCACGACGATCCGTCCCCACGCCCTGAGTTTCGATGCGCAGGTCCGGGCGTTCTCGCGTGCCCGGCTCGTCATCGGCCAGCTGGGGGCGGCGCTGTGGAACCTTCCGTTCGCCCCACGCGGCGGGGCCTTCGTGGAGATCTCGACGCGCAATTACGCCAGCAACGAGTACGTCGCCATCAGCCAACTCATGGGCCGATGCGCCGTCCAGATCATGGTCGACCGGTCCGCGGAGGACTATCGGGACGACGTGGCCTTCGCCTTCGATTGCCCGATCGCGCAGACCGTCGAGATAGCCCAAACCCTGATGGCGGAGTTGGAGCGGTCCTGATCCCGTGGCCCCTCCACGGCGCGCGCCCTCACCCGAAGGCGCCGACCTCGTGCTGGATCATGCCTGAGATCTCCCGCACCTGCGCGAACATCCGCCGGATCGGCTGGAACAGGTTCGCGTGCTCGGCCTCGTAGGTGCCCACGTCCCGCGGGCCGGCCGGCTCGCCGAAGTTGAGGCCCAGCGTCGGATCGGGGGTGACGGGGAAGATCTCGTCCAGGAGCGTCAGGCAGCCCTCGATGTCGAGGCGCAGGAAGCGCTCCAGCAACTGCTCGCGGGTCACGCCGGCCTGGGGCCGGAATCCGGGGATGTGCACGGCCAGGAACCAGATCCGGTGGATCAGGGCGAGGCGGATCGCGTGCAGCAGGGTGAGGCGCACCGACATCTTCTTGAGGTCGGGCGCGGCGCTGTGCAGGCTGAGCCAGTCGGTGGTCAGCCGGCCGAACAGGCGGCGCAGGTTCGGGGCGAGGTCGAGACGGTCCAGCGCGCCGGCGATCACCACGAGTTCGTCCCGGCGCCCATCCTTCTGGGTGCGGCGCGCCCGCTCCAGCCAGACGGCCGGGTCGAGGGTGTCGATATAGGCGCGCAGCACGTCGAGGTCGCCCACGCTGGCCGCGTGCTGCACCAAGCGGAAGGCGCGGGAGAAGCGCACCGAGTCCCGGCGCATGTCGCGGAACAGGTCCGGCGCCCGGCCCGCGGCCCGGCCGATGCCGTGGACGGAGTTGGCGAGGTAGCCGAGCTGCTGCAGGATCGCGTTGTTGGGGATCGCCCGCATCTGGCGCGGGTGGGTGATCAGCGCCGGGCCGCCGGAATCCGACTGGCGCGCCACGGGGCGGGAGCCGGTGCGGTCGATCAGGTTCGGGCCGAAGGTGCCGAGCAGCGCCGCGTAGCCGGGATCGTCGACGAGCGCCTCCATGTCCTGGCGCACCACCGTGAAGAACTCGAGGGCGAAGTCCGTCTCGGCGTAGACCGGGTCGTCGGCCGCGTCCGCGCCCTCGGGAGCGTCCGCCAGGGCGTAGTCGGGGAAGGCGTCGTCCTCGGCGACGTCCAGCGCGTAGACGTGCTCGGCGATCCGCGCGACGCAGGATTCGGCCAGGGCGCGGGTGCCGAACAGCAGGTAGCCGTCCGTACCCTGGAAGCTCGATTCCAGCCGCACCTTGATCCCGGCCTTGCGGTTGCGCGCGCGCGCATCCTCGGGGGCGAGGTAGGCGAGGCGGTCGCGCAGCGAGGTCGGGTGGGCGCCGCGCCCGATCGACTCGCCGTGGGTGTCGAAGATCGCGAGCTCCACGTCGGAAAGCCCGTTCGAGACCAGCATCTCGGTGATGCGCAGCCGCAGCCGCTCGATCCAGAAGGTCGCGGCGAGCTGGCCGACGTAGCGCCCGGAATCCGAGTAGCCGAACTGTACCGTCAGCCGGCCGATGCGCTGGAGGTAGCGCCGCCAATGGGGGTTGCGGAGCGCGTCGTCCAGCACCCGGATGCCTTGTTCCAGGGCCGAGGCCGTCTCGAACAGCGGCGTGATCTCGACCTTGTCGGCGATGCCGTAGTGCCGGGCGAGCCAGAGGGCGGCGAGGAGTGTGTAGCCGGTCTCGGTCTCGGCGATGAGGAAGCGCACCGGGTGGGTGCCGTCGACGTGCTTGAGGATCTGGGCGATCGTCATCATCAGGCGGGCGGCCGAGGCGCGCTCGGCCGCGAGCGCCCCGAAATCCACCGCCACCGGCTGCACGTCGTTCAGCAGGGTGTGGATGGTGGCCAGGTGCGAGCGGCGCTGGGCCGCGTCGGTCGGCTCGCCCTCCAGGTCGATCACCCGGCGCACGGCGTTGTGGATCTGGCTGGCGTTGAGTCGGAAATGGGGCAGGGCGTTCGAGAGGCCGTGAGTGGCTATCCCGGAGCGCAGCACCGCGATGGCGCGCTTGTCGCTATCGTCCTCAGCGGCCGTGATCGCGCCGGCGAGCCCCGCAAGCAGGCCTGCCGAATCCGCCTGTGCCCGTTCGCGCTCGATGATGAGCGCCAGGGCGAAGCGGTGCACCGCCTCCAGCGAGGGCTTGGCGCCCAGCCGCGGCGCCACCACTAGCTGGCGGTTGACGGCCGCGAGTGCCCCCTCGGCCAAGCCCCGCACCACCTGCGTCGCGGGGATGGCGGGAAGCTGGCGCATCACCCGGTCGAGCTGCATCCGCTTCGATTCGAGGCGGTAGCGCAGGGTGTCCCACCAGCCGATATCGGTGCGCCCGTCCGTGTCGCAGCCGACCCAGCTCGCGATGGCGAAGGGTTTGGGCACGAGTTCGGTCCAGCGGTCGGGCCAGCGCTTGCGCGCGGCATCGAGCAGGGCGCCGTTGAAGGTGTCGAGCGCCTCGCGGCCGTGGTTGGCCGCGACGCAGGCCTGATCGAACTCGTCGTCCAGGGAGATCTTCGGGTCGGGACGCGTCGAGAGCGCGGCCGCCCGCTCCATCAGGCCGGCGCGCGCCTCGCCCTCGCCGACACTCGCCCCTTTCGCGATCAGCGCGGCCACCGCCTTGGGCATACCGAAGGTGGGGTGCGCCGTGAACACCACCGCGAAGGCCGTGCGCCCGATCAGGTCGCGCAGGTTCTCGAAGCTGCCGGGCCTGTCCGGAACGGCCGCCACCAGCCGGGCCGGGATCGCGGCCTCCCCATCCGGGTCGCCGTCGAGCCCGACATAGGCGCGCAGGCGCTCTGCCCTGGCCGCCAGGGATTGGGCGCGCAGGCGCACGAACAGGGCGTCGAGGTCGGCCTCCGTGATCTCGCCTCGGTCGAAGCGGCGGGTGATCGCCAGGGTCACGGCCAGGACGGGGTTGCGGAACGGGTCTTCGCTCGCCTGCTCGCGGGAGGTCTCGATCAGTCCGAGGAGATGCCCTTCGAGTTCCGCCGGGTCACGGCCCTGGTCGTCCGCTCGCATCGATCAGCCTCGCTGGATTTTTTTTGGTGCGCCGCAGCGCATCGGTCCGGTGCTCAATCGGCCGTGCGGCAGGCCGACGCAAGGACCGTTCCGCATTGCGGCATGGGATCTCGGCAGAGTGCGCGGGGTCAGGCTTTCGCGATGCGTGGCGGGTGCAAGCGGGCGCGGGTTGGTCTATCGCTGGCCGCGCATGGAACTCGTCCTGATCCTGGCCGCGGTGGTGGCCTGCGCGATCGCGGGGCTCGCCGTCGCCGCCCTGTCGGCACGGAGCCGTCGCCCGCCCCTGCGCATGGACAGCGAGTTCGACGAGCGCGACGAGGACCTGCTCCTGGCCGAGATCGGACCGTCCACGAGCCCGATCGACCGCACGGCCGAGGTGATCGATCCGGAGCCGGCCCGGCCTGCCCGCGCGATCGAACCACCCGGACGACCCGCGCTGCCGCCGGGCGGAGCCCCATGACACACATGCGTCGATACGGACGGGCCCTGGCCCTCGCCCTTGCGCTCGGCGCGCCGGCCCTGGCACAGCCCGCGCCCCCGTCCGGCGAAACCCCCACGCCCCCGCCCGGTGCCCCCCCGCGCGCAAAGAAAACGTCCCGTGGTACCGAGGCCGCGCGGCCGGAGGTCGTCGCGCCCGTGCTGCCCGCCGCGATCGTCGCGAACACGCCGGCCTGCGCGGGGCAGGCCGCCCGCTACGAGGGCGAGAAGGGTTTTGGGCTGTTCGTGACGCGGATCGGCCAGGCGGAGGTCGCGAACCCCCTGCGGCCCCTGACGCCGGAGGTCACGCGGGTGCTCCAGGTGACGATCGCCGGCAAGGTCGCGACCGCCTACGGGCCGGACCTGGCGGCTTTGCGCCGTGGCGGCCCCCCTGGCGCGATCGAGGCGCAGCTCGGCAGCCCGATTCGCTGGGAGGCGTCCCTGCCGGAGCTTCCCGACCCGCTGACCATCGTCTCCGAGGCCGGCGAGACCCTGGCGACCCTGGGGTTTCGCGAATGCGCCGAGGCGCCTGCGGTGAAGGCGCCCCCGCCCGAGGCCGCCAAGCGGGACCGCAAGAGGGCCCCGCGCACCGGAGCCAAGCCGAGCGAGACCGGCCAGGCGGCCGGCACCGCCAAGGCGGCACCGGCTTCCAAAGCGCAGACCGGCACCAAGGCGCCGCCGGGGTTCAGCCTGCCCCAGGGTGCCATCACCGAGTAGAGGGCGAATAAACCATGCCGGAGGCGATGAAGGCCGCCCAGGTAATCGCGGCGCTCGGGCTGCAGCCCCACCCGGAGGGCGGGCATTACCGCGAGACGTTCCGCGATGCCCGCGAAGTCGACGGGCGCTCGGTCGGCAGCGCGATCTACTACCTCCTCGACGTGGGCGAGGTCTCGGCCTGGCACCGGGTCGATGCGGCCGAGATCTGGCACTGGCATGCGGGCGCGCCCCTGGTCATCACCGTGAGCCCGAACGACCACGACGCGGCGGCCCAGCATCTCGGGCCGGACCTCCTGCGCGGTCAGCGTCCGCAACTCGTCGTGCCCGCGGGGCACTGGCAGACGGCGACCAGCCTCGGGGCCTGGACGCTCGTCGGCTGCACGGTCTCGCCGGCCTTCCGCTTCGAGGGCTTCGAGATGGCGCCCCCGGACTGGCGGCCGACGCCACGCTCCTGATTCAGGCCGAACCCGGCACGCGGCGCGAGGCCCGCACAGCGACGAGCGCGCCTGCCACGATCAGCCCACAGGCCAGTCCCAGGGCCGGGGTGGCGGGGGCGTAGCCGGCCGCTACCAGGATCAGTGTGGAGAGCACGGGCGCGGCGTAGGCGGCCACGCCCAGCAGGCGGATGTCGCCGCGCTTGCAGCCGATGTCCCAGAGGTAGAAGGCGGCGCCCACCGGCCCGAGTCCGAGGGCGATCACGGCGCCCCATTCCGCGGCGCCTGCCGGCCAGACCGTCGTCTCCAGCGCCCGGTGGCAGGCGAGGCTCAGGGCCGCGGTGACGAGGCAGAAGCCGGCGACCGCGTCGGTGGGCACTGCTCCGACCCGGCGCGACAGCACCGAGTAGCCCGACCAGACGAAGGCGGCCGCGAACGAGGCGAGGTAGCCGGGCAGGGCGCCGTCCGGGAAGCGCAGGTCGCCCCTCCCGAGGAACAGGGCGGCGACGCCCGTAAGGCCCAGGCCCGCGCCGATCAGGTGGCCCGCACGCAGGCCGCCCGCCTCCGGCAGCCGGGCCGAGAGCAGCACGATCAGGAGCGGCCAGAGATAGTTGATCAGCCCGGCTTCGGCCGGTGGCGCAAGGCGCAGGGCCGTGAAGTACAAGGCGTGGTAGCCGAACAGCCCGCCGACCCCGAGGAGCCAGACCGGCCAGGGCTGGCGTAGGGCTCGGATGCCGGACGGCCGTACGAGCCAGCTCGCGCAGCCCAGAAGCCCGCCGAGCGCGAAGGTCATGGCGGCGAGCTGGAACGGCGGCACCGCACCGGAGGCGGCGGTGAACAGGGCCAGCAACGACCACAGCAGGATCGCGCCGGAGCCGAGGAGCGTGGCGGTGGCGGAGTTCATGGCCGCCGCTACCACGGCCGGGCGCCCGCGTCCCCAAGGGGAAACGCGGGCGCTGAAGACACTCAGACGAAGTGCTGGCCGCCGTTGATGGTCAGGGTCGAGCCGTTGACGAAGCCGGCCTCGTCGCTGGCGAGGTAGGCGACGGCGTGGGCGATCTCGTCCGCCTCGCCGAGGCGACCGGTCGGGATCGTGGAGATGATCTTGTTGCGGATCTCCTCCGGCACGGCCATCACCATCTCGGTGGCGATGTAGCCCGGCGCCACCACGTTCACGGTGATGCCCTTCGAGGCGCTCTCCTGCGCCAGCGCCTTGGCGAAGCCGATCACGCCGGCCTTGGCCGCAGAATAGTTGGTCTGGCCGGCCTGGCCCTTCTGGCCGTTGATCGACGAGATGATGATGATGCGCCCGAAGCCGCGGGTGCGCATGCCGTCGATGAGCGGACGGGTGCAGGTGAACATCGAGTCGAGGTTGGTCTTGATGACCGCCTGCCACTTCTCGAAGGTCATCTTGTGGAAGGCGCCGTCGCGGGTGATGCCGGCGTTGTTGACCAGCACGTCCACCGGGCCGAGCTCGGCCTCGATCGCCTTGATGCCGGCCTCGCAGCTCGCGAGGTCGCCCACGTCGAACTTGAACACCGGGATTCCGGTCTCGGCCTTGAAGGCGTTGGCCGCCTCGTCGTTGCCGCCGTAGTTGGCGGCGACCTTGAAGCCCTTGGCCTTCAGGCCCTTCGAGATCGCGGCGCCGATGCCGCGGGTGCCGCCTGTGACGAGGGCGACGCGTTCCTGTGCCATGTGTTTCCTCCGTATTTTTCTGACTGCAAGCGGATAGCGGTGTGGGTCATGGCGCGTGCGGATGGCGTCCGCACGCGAAATAAATTGGCCGCCGTCTCAAGGCGAATTCGCCGGACGGCGGCGCGGCTCCCAGCCTCAGGCGCGCTCGACGCACATGGCGACACCCATGCCGCCGCCGATGCAGAGGGTGGCGAGCCCCTTCTTGGCGTCGCGGCGCTTCATCTCGTGCAGCAGGGTGATGAGGACGCGGGCGCCGGACGCGCCGATCGGGTGGCCGATGGCGATGGCGCCGCCGTTGACGTTCACCTTGGCGTCGTCCCAGCCCATGTCCTTGTTGACGGCCAGCGCCTGGGCCGCGAAGGCCTCGTTGGCCTCGATCAGGTCGAGGTCCGAGGGCTTCCAGCCGGCCTTCTCCAGAGCCTTGCGCGAGGCCGGGATAGGTCCCGTGCCCATGATCTTCGGGTCGACGCCGGCAGTCGCCCACGACTTGATCGTGGCCAGCGGCGTGATGCCCCGGCGCTTGGCCTCGGAGGCCGACATCAGCACCAGCGCGGCGGCGCCGTCGTTGAGGCCCGACGCGTTGCCGGCCGTGACCGTGCCGTCCTTCGAGAAGGCGGGCTTGAGCTTGGCCATCGCCTCGGCGGTCGCGCCGTCGCGGATGTACTCGTCGGTGTCCACGATCACGTCGCCCTTGCGGCCGGACACGGTGACGGGGGCGATCTCCTCCTTGAAGCGGCCCTCCTTGCGGGCGGCCTCGGCCTTGTTCTGCGAGCGGGCCGCGAACTGGTCCTGCTGCTCACGGGTGAGCTGGAAGGCCTGGGCCACGTTCTCGGCGGTGGTGCCCATGTGGTAGCCGTTGAAGGCGTCCCAGAGCCCGTCCTTGATCATGGTATCGATGAGCTTGACGTCGCCCATCTTCTGGCCGCCGCGCAGGTACTGGGCGTGGGGGGAGAGCGACATGGATTCCTGGCCGCCGGCCACGATCACCGTGGCGTCGCCGTTGGCGATCTGCTGCATGCCGATGGCGACCGTGCGCAGGCCCGAACCGCAGACCTGGTTGACGCCCCAGGCGGTGGCCTTCTCCGGGATGCCGGCGGCGATGGCCGCCTGGCGGGCCGGGTTCTGGCCGGCGCCGGCGGTGAGCACCTGACCGAAGATCACCTCGTCCACGTCGTCGGGCGAGACGCCGGCCCGCTCCAGGGCTGCCTGGATCGCCACCTTGCCGAGTTCGTGCGCGGGCACGGTGTTGAACGCGCCGCCGAACGAGCCGACGGGGGTGCGCGCCGCACCGACGATGACGATCTCTTCGCTGCCTGCCATCTGACGTGTCTCCTCTTATCGGCCGGCGCGCCTCACGGGTCTCGTCCGCGCGCTCTGGTGCCGTTGGGGCGATGAAAGCCTTGAGATGGCCGAAGTCAAGAAGCGCTGCGGGAGCCCCATGACGCTTCCGCGGGACTGAAAAGCACGCAGTGCAACGCGTTTATGCATTATTCTGCGGGAAAACGGGTCAGATAGCTGTTTTCGGCGGCGGTGGAAGGTCTTAGGATAGGGTGCAGGTGCGAAGGCGGGCCGCGTCTGTGGGGCCTCGCGGGTCTCTCGTGCCGTGGGACCGGGTCGGGAGAGGCCGTAGAGATGACGGATAACGTCAAGGCGCAGCAGACCGTCATCAAGAAGTACGCCAACCGGCGTCTGTATCACACCGGCACCTCGACCTACGTCACCCTCGAAGACTTGGCCACGATGGTGCAGAACGGCGAGGACTTCGTCGTCTACGACGCCCGCTCGGGCGACGACATCACCCGCTCGGTGCTGACGCAGATCATCTTCGAGCAGGAGAACAAGGCGGGCGCCGAGAACCTCCTGCCGGTGGCCTTCCTGCGCCAGTTGATCCGTTTCTACGGCGACAGCATGCGCACGATGGTGCCGAGCTTCCTCGAATTCTCGATGGCCAACTTCGCCCGCGACCAGGACGGCCTGCGCGCCAAGTTCGCGCAGAGTTTCGGGCCCGCCGCCTTCCAGAACGCGATCGAGCAGCAGGTGCGGACCAACATGAGCTTCATGGGCGACGCCATGAAGATGTTCACGGGCTTCGGCGGCGCACCCGGCGCGCCCGGTATCGGGCAGACGCCGGCCGTGCCGGGCCAGCAGGCGCTGCCCGCCTCCGGCAACGACCTCGACGACCTCAAGCGCCAGATGATCGAGATGCAGCAGCGGCTCGAAGCGCTCGCGAAGAAGTAGGCCCCGGCCCGGCAAAAGATTGACGAACCGTTAACGCCGGCCCAACTCTTGCCCCACCGCATCCTGTGATGCGGAGGATGCGGGCGATGATGCGGATCGAGACGGTTGGCCGTCCTGGAACGGTACGGGTGGGACGCCGGACGGCCCCCGAGACCGGCCGGCACGCCACCGCCGATGCCGACACCGCCCGCGCCCTCGTCGTCCTGCCGGGCGGCCGGGTCGGGGGAGGTGAAGGGGATGCGCGGCAGGATCGGGCGCCGAGGACCGGCGGACGGCCGCTCGCGGAGTTCGTCGCGCACCTGATCGTCAGCGCCGACCAGTCTCTGCGCCCGTCGCGGATCGAGCGCACCCGCGCCGCCGCCGCCCTGTACGCCGAGACCGACCGCCGCCTCGCCTGAAGACCGCGCACGCCAAGGCCCCGGCCGGGAGGGTCCCGCCGGGGCTTTGGCGTGCGCGGTCGCTAAGTCCCCGATCCCGGCAGCCGGGATCGGGTGGCCGGAAGAATCAGGCCTCGGCGGACTTCACCTTGAGGACCTGGCGACCGCGATACATGCCGGTCTTCAGGTCGATGTGGTGCGGACGGCGCAGTTCGCCCGAGTCCTTGTCCTCGACGTAGGTCGGGGCCTTGAGGGCGTCGGCGGAGCGGCGCATGCCGCGCCGCGAGGGGGAGGTCTTTCGCTTCGGAACGGCCATGGCTGAATGTCCTTGACGTGGAAATAGCGGCAAAGCGCTGCGCGAGCGACTCCCCCTTCGAGGATCGCCTCGTGCACCGCCCGATACGGAGATTCGAAGGCGGCCTTATAGCGAGGGCGCCCGGCCCTGGCTAGAGCCGGGATCGATCCGCGCAGCGCGACGATGCCGACGGCTTGCCACGGACGACACGCGGCTCGCAATCCCCGGCGCGCCGCCATGCCGCAGCGTTAAGCCGGGGTTCAAGTCGCTGGCGCCAAACCCTGTCCTGTCGGCGCCGTGCAACGGGCCGCCGGTCCTTCGGGAGTACCACCATGGCCTCGTCCACCAAGACCGCCTCGTTCCTGCGTACGCTGACCCTTCTGGCCGCCCTCGGTGCGGCCCCGGCCCTGGCCCAGACGCCGAGCCCTTCCACACCGACGAAGCCCGCCCCGACGGCACCGGCCGCGCCCAGCGCGCCGATCAAGCCAACCGCTCCCGCGCCCAGCGCCCCCGTCGCCGGATCACCGAACGCCGCAAAGGGTGTGCTCCTGGACATCAACAGCGCCAGCGCCGCCGAACTCGACGCCCTGCCCGGCATCGGTGCCGCCCGCTCGGCCGCGATCATCAAGGGCCGGCCCTACAAGGGCAAGGACGACCTGGTCCAGAAGAAGATCATCCCGGAGAACGTCTACGCCGGGATCAAGGACAGGATCATCGCCAAGCAGAAGTAATTTTTTGGGACTCGGAGCCCTTCCCGGACGGGGAAGGGCTCCAGGCCTTCGTGTCGCGCTTGCCCATCGTGAGGCGGCATCCATGTTCGAGGCACGCCGCCTCGTCCCGTGCCGGAGCCGGCGATCCCCGGCCGGTGCGCATCAGTTAGGGAAAACGCCTGCCCGTGCCGAGCCCTGCCGCCATCCGCCACCATCGCGGCGACCTACCCGCCGGCTACAAGGCCGGCCCCGCCATCGCCATCGACACGGAGACGCTCGGCCTCAACCCGCACCGGGACCGCCTCTGCGTGGTGCAGGTCTCCCGCGGCGACGGCTCGGCCGACGTGGTGCAGATTCCGCCGCAAGCCCCCCCGCCCGCGACCCTGATCCAGGTCCTCGCCGACCCCAACGTCCAAAAAATCTTCCATTTCGCGCGGTTCGACCTCGCGGTCCTGTTCCGCGCGTTCGGGGTGATGCCGGGGCCGGTCTACTGCACCAAGATCGCCTCGAAGCTCGCCCGCACCTACACCGACCGCCACGGCCTCAAGGACGTGGTCCGCGAACTCGTCGGTGTGGACCTGTCCAAGCAGCAGCAATCCTCGGACTGGGGCGCCCCGACCCTGACGCAGGCGCAGATCGACTACGCGGCCTCGGACGTGCTCTACCTCCACGCCGCTCGCGAAAAACTCGATGCGATGCTCGCCCGCGAGGGTCGTACGGCCCTCGCCCAGGCCTGCTTCGACTTCCTGCCGGCCCGCGCCCGGCTCGACCTCGGCGGCTGGCCCGAGACCGACATCTTCGCCCATACCTGACGCCGGGCCGGCATCCGGCCGCGATCCGCGTCAGTTGGCGGTCCGCTGCCGGAACAGCCGCAGCACCTCGTTGCCGCGGGCCACGGCGTCGTCCAGGGCCTGCTGCGCGGTCTTGGCCCCGTTCAGGGCCGCCTCGATCTCCTCGGCCCAGATGTCGCGGATCTGGAGCATGTTGCCCAGCCGCAGGCCCGACGAGTTCGGCGTCGGGCGCTTGCGCGTGACGGATTCGATGGCGGTCCGCAGGGGCGGGTTCTCGCCGTAGGCACCGGAGCGCAGGGCTTCCTCGTAGGCCGCGCGGGTGATCGGCAGGTAGCCGGAGTTCCGGTACATGATCGCCTGCTCCTCGGGCCCGAGGATGAAGGTCAGGAACTCGGACACGCCCCTGTATTCGAGGTCCGACTTGCCCTGCATGACGTAGAGGGAGCCGCCGCCCAGGATCGCGTTCTGCGGCGCCTCGGGCACGTCCGGGTAATACGGCATCGGCAGAACGGTCCAGTCGAAGGTGTTCTTGCCGCGGATCGCCCCGTACATCGCCGACGAGGTGACGAAGATCGCGCAATCCCCCGAGAGGAACTTGGCCTCCCCGAGGTTCGTGCGCCCGAGATACTGGAACACGCCCTCCCGGCTCAAGGTCACGAGGTTCTCCAGGTGCCGGACCTGGACGGGCCGGTTGAACTCCAGTTCCGTATCGAACCCGGCGAGTCCGTTCGCGCGGGAGGCGACCGGCCGGTCGTGCCAGGCCGACAGCTGCTCGATGTTGGCCCAGACCGGCCAGGCCGTCGACAGGGCACAGGAGGTCGGATCGGCCTTGCGGATCGCGCGCGCCGCCTCGAACACCTCCGGCCAGGTCCGCGGCAGCTGCTCCGGATCGAGGCCCGCCTTCCGGAAGCGGTCCCGGTTGATCCACATGATCATCGAGGAGATGTTGTAGGGCAGCGAGAGCAGCTTGCCCGACCGGCTCAGGTAGTTCGTCGCCAGCACGGGCAGCAGGTCGTCCGGGGTGACGGGCGAGTTCGAGTAGGCGAACACGTCCGAGACCGGCTTCACGGCGCCGACCGCGGCCGCCATGGTCCCGTTGCCCACCTCGAACACCTGGAGGATGTGGGGGGCGGCCCCCGCACGGTAGGCGGCGATGCCCCCGCTCAGGGTCTCGGCGTAGGGCCCCTTGTAGATGGTGATGACCTTGTAGTTTCCCTGCGAGGCGTTGAAGTCGTCGGCCATCTTCGAGATGACGAGGCCGTTGGCGCCGTCGAGGGAATGCCAGACCTGGAGTTCGATCGCCGCGCAGGCGGGCCGGACGGCGAGGAGGGCGACGGCCACCAGGGCCGCGGCCAACTGGGCCAGGTTCGATCGCAGGGCCATCACGCCGGTTCCCGTATCGTCGTCTCGGCGGAGGTGCTCAAGGTGTCCGGCAGCCAGATCCGGACGGTCGTGCCCGCGCCGCGGCTGCTGCTCAGGTCGATCCGGCCCTGCAGCTTGTTGACCACGAGGTTGTGCACGATGTGCAGGCCGAGCCCCGTGCCGCCGCGGGAGCGGGCGGTGGTGAAGAACGGGTCGAACACCCGGCCGAGGTCGGCCGGCTCGATGCCGGCGCCGTCGTCGTGGATCAACAGCGAGACCCCGGCCTCGCGAGCCGGTGCGACCGCGATCCGGATCGATCCGCCGGTGCGGTCCCGCAAGCCGTGGTCGACCGCGTTCTTGACCACGTTCGTGACCACCTGGGCGAGAATGCCGGGGAAGGTGTCGAGGACGACGTCGGGCGAGCATTCCATGCGGCATTCGTGCCGGCCGGTCCGCATCAGGGTTCCCAGGCTCTTGAGGAGTTCGTCGAGCCAGGCGCGCATCTCGATCGTGCGCCGGTCCTCGCGGGCTTGGTCCACGGCGACCTGCTTGAAGCTGTAGAGCAGGTCGGCGGCGCGGATCAGGTTGCTCGTCAGGATGCGCGAGCCCTCCTTCAGCCGCGACGCATGGTGGCCGAGCCGCGAACGCGAGATCTGGCCCCCAGCCACGAAGCTCTCGAAGTCCAGGGCATCCACCTGCATCTGCGTCGCCGTCGTCAGCGCGATGCCGAGCGGCGTGCTGATCTCGTGCGAGACCCCGGCCACGAGCTGACCGAGCGAGGCGAGCTTCTCGGCCCGGATCAGGTCGTCCTGCGCCTGCTTCAGGGTGGTGAGCGCGTCGTCGGCCCGCTTGGCCGCGTGCCGCCAGCCCTTCTCGCGGTGGATGATCTCCGCCAGGAAGAAATTGGTCGTCCGGGCGATCTCGCCCAGCTCGTCCGGCCGGCCGTCGTCGCTGATCCGGCCGACCGCCACGTCGTCGGCGGCCAGCAGCATGTTGGTCTGGAGCCGGCGCAACGGACGGGTGATCGAGCGCGCTACGCCCACGGCCGCGGCCGTGCCGAGCAGCAGCGCGCCGACGGCTCCGAAGAGCAGGAGCTGGCGGATGAAGATGCCGAGCCGGTTGGCGTCCTCGATGAACGCCTTGCTGAGGACCAGGGCGTTCCGGCCGGTGGAGGCGGCGAGGCGATCCATGCTGCGGATCATCGCGTTCTGCTCGCTCACCTGATCGATCGTCGTGGACAGTTGCGAGCGCCAGCCGTCGATGGCCGCGCCCATGTCGTCCTGGATGCCGCGCGGCAACGGGATCGTCCGGGCGCTGCCGGCCAGCGCCCCGCTCTCCTGCAGGATTTCCTTGGCTTCCGCCGCGTTCCGGTGGGCGAGCGCCGCCCCGGTCTGCTGGGCGAGCTTCAGGGTGGCGAGCGCGATGTTCTGTGCCGCCAGTTCCCCTTCGTTCGAGGCGATGGATTCCCGGATCAGGTCCGCCACCTGGTCGTGCAGGCGCTGCTGGCGGGTGACGTTGTCCTTGATGCGGGCGTTGCACCACTCGATCAGGGCGTGGCTTGGCTGGTTCGTGCGGATCAGCTCGAACCCTTCCGAGGTCGAGCCGTCGGAGCGGTTCTTGTTGCGGCTTCTCTCCCAGTACGATTTCGACAGGATGTCGAGGGAGCCGGCGTTGTCGGCCTGTTCGTCGGCCGCGAAGGCGGAGGCCAGCGCCTTCACCGAGGCGTCGAGCTGCTTGAGGTCCGAGTCCAGCTCGTCGAACTCGATCTGGAAGACCGGCTGCCCGATGCGCGACTTGTTTAGCTCGACCGCCGAGATCGCCTCCCGCAAACGGCCGAGCGCCGTGACGACGGACTGGTTCCGCTCCAGTTCGGTATCCGTCCGGGTCAGGATCGCGATGAGCGTGGCGTTCTCGGTTTGCTGACGCTTGCGGGCGAGGTCTGTCAGGTCGACGAGCGAACTCGCCCGGCGCGCCATGTCCCTGACCCGCTCGTCTAGGTCGCCCTCGATCTTCATCAGGGCCGTCATCTGCGAGGACAGGGTTTCCAGGTTGCTGGAGACGGTCCGGATCGCGTCCGACTGCTCCGGCGTGCGCGAGAGCGCGGTGAGTTCGTCGAGCTGCCGGTGGGCCGTGCCGGCCAGATCCGTGAACTTGTGCTCGGTGCCCTGGCGCGAATTGGCCGCCTCGTTGACGTAGTCGTCGCGGGCTTTGTTGAGCAGCGTGAAGGTATGATAGTTCTCGCTCGACAGGACGGCGCCGTTGCGGGCCCGCTCGGCTTCGAGGATGAGTGTCCAGGCGACCGCGGCGATGGCGCCGGCGATGAAGATTGGCACCCCGCCGACGATGAACAGCTTCTGCCCGATGTTCAGTCTGCTGAGGTGGAAGTTCATCGGAGCGTTTCGACCTCGGTGCCACGATGGTCTGCGTGCCACGCTGCGCCCTGTCGATATTCGCATCGGCAGGGCGGCCAAGCTACTGCATCGGACTGCCGATGGGTAGCCTGACGCGCCGGAGGTCCGGTGTTCCCGGACACGAAGTCCCGCGCCGGCCCATGGCCGGCCGTGTGCGGCCGCGCACGCGGCCGCCGGGAATCGCGCAGGCTGCCGCTGCCGACTGCGCATCGTGGTTGAACATTGGGAAACCCTTGAGCCATAACTTCGCCACCGGATGGGCGCATCCGGGCGGAATCGGTGCGGCGTGACGGGGGTCGCAGCGCCCTTCAGGTCTTGCGGGCGGCGTCGGGCGACGCTGGAAAGTCTCATGCAGGTGGTCGCGGCGATCGAGACGAACGGGCCCGCGGGCGGCGACGCGCGCCGGACGCGGGCGCATGCCCGCGCCTACCGGCACAGCGCCCGCGTCCGGACCCTGCGCCGCCTGATTCCCGTGGCGGCCGGCGGGGCGGTGCTGCTGCTCGCCGCCTACCTCTTCAACCCGTTCGGATCGATCGCTCCCGGCGTCAGCGTCGGCCCGGTCACCCTGTCCGGCACCAAGGTGCGGATGGAGAACCCGCGGCTCTCGGGCTTTCGCAAGGGGGACCGCGGCTACGAGGTCACGGCTACCGCCGCCCTCCAGGACATGCGCAAGCCGAGCCTGATCGAGCTGGAGGCCATGCGCGGGCACCTTAGTACCGACGAGAAGGGCGGGTTGGCCCGGCTCCAGGCCGCCACCGGCCTGTTCGACACCGCCCGCGAGGCCCTGGACCTCAAGGACGACATCCGGATCTGGACCGACAAGGGCGAGGAGGCGGTGCTGAAATCGGCCGCCGTCGACTTCAAGGCCGGCTCCGTGAAATCGAAGGAGGCCGTCTCCGTCACCGTTCCGAGCGGGTCCGTGGTCGCGGACGGGCTCGACGTGGTCGATAGCGGGCGGGTGATCTCCTTCATCGGCAACGTGCACGCCGTGTTCCAGGGCGAGGACAGGAAGGCGAAGGACGGCCCCGCCGACAAGGCGGGTCTGCGTATCCTCACCTCCTCGGCCGAGCCGGCGGACGGTCGGCCATGACCGCTCCCGTGCTGGTCCGGCTCGTCGGCGCCCTCGCGCTCGCGGGTGCCGTCTGCGCCGCCGCCCCTGCGCTGGCGGAGAAGCCGGCCGCCAAGAAGGATTCCGCCTCGCCGCTCGGCTCGCTCGGCGGCGGCAAGGAGCCGATCAAGATCGACGCCGACCGCCTCGACGTGTTCGACCGGGAGAACAAGGCCGTGTTCGTCGGCAACGTGGTGGCCGTTCAGGGCGACAGCACCATCCGCTGCTCGACCATGACCGTGCACTACAAGCGCGGCAAGGACGCCAAGGACAAGGACGCCGGCAAGAAGGGCGAACCCGCCGAGGCGGCGGATAAGGCGGCCGAGGACAAGCCGGCGATGGGCGAGAACGGCATCCAGAAGGTGGAATGCGCCGGCCCCGTCACCGTGGTGCAGAAGGACCAGGTCGCCACCGGCGACAACGCCGTGTTCGATCAGGCGGCCAAGCGCATCGTGCTCACCGGCAACGTCGTGCTGAGCCAGTGCCAGAACGTCACCCGCGGGCAGCGCCTCGTCTACGACATGAACAGTGGCCGGGCGAACATGGACCCGGTGGCGGGCGGTCGCGTCTCCGCCCTGTTCGTGCCGGGCGAGAAGGCCGACGCCAAGGGGGGCGCAAAGGGCTGCCCACCGCCGCCCGGCATTGCCAAGGCGGCACCCAAGCCGGCCGATGCGGATGCCGCGAAGACGCGGGCCCAGGCCAA
The DNA here is from genome assembly GCF_022179685.1 of Methylobacterium trifolii. Lineage (GTDB taxonomy): Bacteria > Pseudomonadota > Alphaproteobacteria > Rhizobiales > Beijerinckiaceae > Methylobacterium > Methylobacterium trifolii. The sequence continues at coordinate 10,855 of NZ_BPRB01000121.1, read as the reverse complement.
TTGAGCAGCGCCCTCGGCTTCCGTTCCGGCGCGCAGGCCCTGTCCCCGAACCGGGCCGCGGGCGCCTCCGCGCCGGCCCGCCCGCGGGCGCCGTCGCTGCTCGGCCGCCTGTTCGGCCGTGCGGGCGCCGCTTCGCGGGACATGGGCTCCGAGCCCGAACCGGAGGAGGGCGGTCCCGGCATCCTCAGCGTGCGCGGCCTGCGCAAGAGCTACGGCGCGCGCACGGTGGTGCACGAGGCGGGGCTCACCGTCCGCACCGGGGAGGCGGTGGGCCTGCTCGGGCCGAACGGGGCGGGCAAGACCACGATCTTCTACATGATCACCGGGCTGGTGGCGGCCGATCGCGGCCACATAACCCTCGACGGCCTGCCGATCACACACCTGCCGATGTACCAACGGGCCCGGCTCGGCATCGGCTACCTGCCCCAGGAGGCCTCGATCTTCCGCGGACTCACGGTGGAGGACAACATCCGCGCCGTGCTGGAGGTGGCCGAGCCCGACCGCAAGGAGCGGGCGAGGAAGCTCGATTCCCTCCTGGAAGAGTTCGACATCGCGCGCTTGCGCAAGTCGCCCTCGATCGCCCTCTCGGGCGGCGAGCGCCGACGCTGCGAGATCGCCCGCGCCTTGGCCTCATCGCCGACCTTCATGCTGCTCGACGAGCCCTTCGCCGGTATCGACCCGATCGCGGTCGGCGACATCCAGGACCTTGTCAAGCACCTGAAGAGCCGGGGCATCGGCGTGCTCATCACCGACCACAACGTGCGCGAGACGCTCGGCCTGATCGACCGGGCCTACATCGCCCATTCGGGACGCATCCTCACCGAGGGCACGCCCGAGGAGATCGTCTCCAACGCGGATGCCCGCCGCCTCTACCTCGGCGAGGATTTCCGCCTCTGAGGGCGATCGCCGGTCCGATGCGTCAGGGCTTGTAGAACTCCGACATCGGATCGTGGAAACCATTCGTCATGAGGATGATCCCGTCCGACCATTGCGGCACGGGCTGCTTGATCCCCTTGGCCATGTCACGCTTGTTGCCATCCGTGAGCTTGGTCGCCGAGGTGATGACCCCGCCCGTCCGCAGGCCGTCCTCCTTGTGCAGAGTGTTGCCCAGCTTCAGCCGGTTGTGCAGGAGTTCGTGGAACGCCAGCCGCGCCAAGGTCTTGGCGTCCTTCCACTTGACGTAGACCTCGCAGGCGCCCGAATTCGGGTTGGTGTTGCCGCCCTGGTCTCCACCCAGTTCGAAGTCCCCCTTGGGGAGCTTGGGCGATTGCAGCACGATGCTGCGTCCGGGCGGCATGAAATAGACCAGGCATTCGTGCGCCCCGGCCTTCGTCGTGGCATCCGCGAAGTAGACCCAGTTGCCTTCGTACAGGTCGCTGACGCAGGGGCCGATCAGGGTCGCGAGTTCGCTCTGCACGCCGAGTGCGAGGTCCTTGTCCATGGCACCGAGCAGGTCGGCGATGTACGTCCTGTGAAAGGCCATGGCGCATCCCTGACGCGGGGCGATGCCGATTCGGCTGGTCGAACCGGGGAAGGAGTGCCGGCTTTTTCGGGGAAGCAGTCAAGCGTTCGGCTCTTTCGGACCTGTTTATCGAAGAAGCGAAATCCGGAACGGTTCGGAAAGAGACTGGATCAGGGATATCGAAAACGTCCGAGAATTTGGGTCGAACGTAACGGATCGACAGAGATCGCGTCGTATGTAGTTTGCGGGGTTGCCGGACGGCTCGCTGAGGGTGAGTGCGAATGTCCGGCGGCGGGACGTTAACGATATGCGGCAAAGACTCAGTCTACATGCCGTCCGCAGCGACTACAGGTGCGCATATCCAAATTAGTCATGATCCCCGAAAGACGATGGTCAGCATTATTCCTCGATCAATCGGTTGGTGACGATCGGTTATGGTCCGCACCAGGACGGCGTTTCGAGGCTCCGTAGTCCGTTGCGCCGGGTTCGCATGCTGGGGAGTCGAGGATGAAGAACGAGGCCGAGGTTTTCTGGGACCGGAACTTCGAGGGGATGGAGGCGGCACACCTGTCGAAGGAGGTCGGCCACGCGGTCAGCGAGGCGGTGGCGTTCTTCGGACCGCTCAAGGGAAAGCGGGTGCTCGATCTCGGCTGCGGCAACGGCGGGACCTCGCTGTTCCTGGCCGCCGCCGGGGCCGAGGTGACGGCCGTGGACTTCTCCGCCGTCGCCATCGACACCCTGAACCGCCACGTGCGCGAGGCGGGCATCACGAACCTGACCGGGATCCAGGCCGATGCCCGGGACATCGCTCGACTGGGTACGTTCGACTTCATCTTCGGGTCGTTCATCCTGCACCACATCGAGCCGTTCTCCGAGTTCTCCCGGACGCTTCGCTCGACCCTCAACGCGGGGGGCAAGGCGTACTTCTTCGAGAACAACGCGGCGAGCAACCTCCTGATCTGGTTCCGCCGGAACGTCGTGGGCAAGTTCGGCGTCCCCCGCTACGGCGACGACGACGAGTTCCCCCTGTCGCCGGCCGAGGTCGACATGCTGCGCCAGCACTTCCAGGTCCAGGTCCGCATTCCCGAGATGCTGTTCTTCCAGCTGGCATCGATCTACGTCTTCAAGCGGAAGCTTCTGTCCGTCGCGAAGATGATGGACGACTTCGCCTACCGGCTCGAAGCGCTGAGGCGCTACTCCTACCGGCAGAGCATCCTGCTCCAGGCTTGAGTGCTCCGGCCCGCCGCCATCCAACCGGACGGGCGGCGGTGTGCCCTGGGGATAAGCCTGTGGCATCGCTGCCACGTCCGGCCGCCGGGCGTAGCGAGACACGATCACGCTTTGACGCGCGATCGGGATGGGTCTACAGAGGAAAGGAGACTTTGAAGCAAGAACCATGCCGTCGGCGACGTAGCCTTGGCTGGCGGGCCGTTTTCGAAGAGGATCGGGGCGTCGCATGAGTCTGCTGCAACGGCTGGAAATGCGCCAGGGCCAGGCCCTGGTGATGACGCCGCAGCTTCTGCAAGCGATCAAGCTCCTGCAACTCTCCCATCTCGACCTCGCCACCTACGTGGAGGCGGAACTGGAGCGCAATCCGCTCCTGGAGCGGGCCGAAGCCGAGCCCGGCGCCACCGAGGCCCCCGAGGCCGCGCCCGAGGCCGAGGCGTTCGAGGGGGCCGAGGCCGAGCCCTGGATGGCCGACGAGCTCGATCCGGGCAGCGGCCGGATCGAGGGCGATTTCGACGCCCGCCTCGACAACGTCTTCCCCGACGACGCGCCCAGCCCGATCAGCGAGGCCAATTGCGGCGACATGCTGTCGCTGACGCCCGCGCCCTACGGCAATACCGGCGGCAGCTTCGATTCCGAGGCGCCGGATTTCGAGGCGACGCTCACCGCCGAAATCTCCCTGCGCGAGCACCTCGCCGGCCAGCTCGACCTCGCCACCCGGGACCCGGTGGACCGACTGATCGGCGGCTTCCTGATCGATGCGGTCGACGAGGCGGGCTACCTGCGCGAATCGATCGACGCCGTGGCCGAGCGGCTCGGGGCCAAGCTCGACCGGGTGGCCCGCGTCCTGAAGCTCGTGCAGAGCTTCGACCCGCCAGGGGTAGCCGCCCGGGATCTGGCCGAATGCCTCGCGATCCAGCTCCGCGAGCAGGACCGGTTCGATCCGGCGATGCAGGCCCTGGTCTCGCGCCTCGACCTCGTGGCCAAGCGCGATTTCACGGCTCTGCGCCGCCTCTGCGGCGTGGACGACGACGACTTGGTCGAGATGCTCTCCGAGATCCGCCGCCTCGATCCCAAGCCCGGCCGGGCCTTCGGCGCGAGCGCCGTCGAGGTGCTGATCCCGGACGTGTTCGTGCGCGCGGCCGCGGACGGCTCCTGGCTGGTGGAACTGAACGGCGAGGCGCTGCCCCGCGTCCTGGTCAACCAGAGCTACTACGCCCGCGTCGTGCGCGGCGCGAAGGCGGACGGCGACAAGGCGTTCCTGTCCGAGGCCCTCCAGAATGCCAACTGGCTCACCCGCAGCCTGGAGCAGCGCGCCCGCACCATCCTCAAGGTCGCCACCGAGATCGTGCGCCAGCAGGACGGCTTCTTCGTCCACGGTGTGACGCACCTGCGGCCCCTCAACCTCAAGACCGTGGCCGAGGCGATCGGCATGCACGAATCCACGGTCTCGCGGGTGACATCGAACAAGGCAATCGGCACCAGCCGCGGCACCCTGGAGATGAAGTACTTCTTCACCGCCGCGATCCCGGGCGCAGCCGGGATGGCCGCTCATTCCTCGGAGGCCGTGCGCCACCGCATCAAGCAGCTCGTCGACGGCGAGACCCCGGACGACGTGCTCTCCGACGACGCCCTGGTGCAGAAACTGCGCGGGGAAGGCGTCGACATCGCCCGCCGCACCGTGGCCAAGTACCGGGAATCCCTGCGGATTCCCTCCTCCATTGAGCGCCGGCGCGAGCGCTACGCGCAAGGGGGCTCGCACGCGGGCATGCTGGCCGCCCGCTGAGGGCGGACGGGCTTCGAACGCGGGCGTCCGTTGACTTACGGGGGCCCGGCTCCTTAACTCGCCAGATCGAGGACAACGAACCGGGGGACACATGGGGTCATTGCGCGTCACGGGCCACGGCCTGGACCTCGGCGAGAGCCTGCGCGGCCGCGTCGAGGAGCGGATGGCGGCGACCCTTTCGAAATACCTCGACAGCCACATGAACAGCACCTGCACCGGGCACGTGACGCTGCGGCGCGACGGCAGCGCCTACCGCACCGACTGCGTGCTGCACCTCGTCTCCGGCCTGACCATCGAGGCGGTGGGCGCAGCCCACGACGCGCGGGCGAGCTTCGAGCAGACGGCGGACAAGCTCGAGAAGCGCCTGCGTCGCTACAAGCACCGGCTCAAGGACCACACCGCCGGCCAGGCCAACGGCGCCGCCGCGATCGAGGCGGCCTACGCCGTCTTCGCCGCGCCGGAGGACGACGAGGACGACGAGGCCGAGCTGGACGACGGGCCGGCCCACCCCCCGATCGTGGCCGAGAGCACCAAGACCCTCAAGCGCCATTCGGTGAGCGAGGCGGTCACGGCCCTGGACCTCACCGGCGCCCCTGTCATCGTCTTCGTCCACGCTGGCACCGGGCGCATCAACGTCGTATATCGGCGCAGCGACGGGGCGATCGGCTGGGTCGATCCACAGGAAGCCGCTGCGTGATCCGACATTGCCGGAACCGGCATGTCGGACCGGCCATTGATCTTCGGGGGTGACGCGGGCGACGAGCCGGCGCGCCTCGTCTGACGGGGCGACGGTCCTCCCATGCCAGTGCTGGAATTCCTCGATCCGGATTCCGTGGTGCCGTCGCTGCGCGCCCGTGCCAAGAAACAGGTGCTGCAGGAGTTGAGCGCCCACGCCGTCCGCCGCCTGCCGGCGCTGGACGAGCGCGAGGTGTTCGAGACCCTCCTTCAGCGGGAGCGGCTGGGCTCGACCGGCATCGGTGAGGGCGTCGCGATCCCGCACGGCAAGCTGCCCGGCCTCGACCGGCTGTTCGGCCTCGTCGCCCGCCTTGAGCGGCCGGTGGATTTCGAGGCGCTGGACGGCCAGCCCATCGACATCGCCTTCCTGCTCCTGGCCCCCGAGGGCGCTGGCGCCGACCACCTCAAGGCTCTGGCCCAGGTCGCCCGCATCCTGCGCGAGCCCGGCATCCTGGAGCGCATCCGCGCGGCGCGCGACGCCAGCGCCCTCTACGCGCTCCTGACCCACACCTCTGCCTCGCAGGCCGCATGAGTCTCTCGCGATCCTTGCCGCTCGTGTGCACCGCAATCCTGCTCGCCGGGCCCGCGGCCCTGGCCCAAAGTGCGGCGGACGGCACCTGCCCGCGCGACGTCCTCGTCGCCCAGTCGATGCAGCGCCAGGCCGTCGACCAGCTCGAACAGGCCGATGGCGACGAGGCCAAGAACTGTCGCATCTGGCGCCGGCACGTGGACACCATGCGCCGGGTCGCGGGCGTCTACGGACGCTGCCTGTCGGGTTCGGAGCGCGCCGAGCGCATGGCCCAGGTCCAGGGTTCGGAGAAGGAGTTCTCCGCGGCGATCAGGAGCCGCTGTCGGGGCTCGTAAGCGTCATCCGCCGCTCCCGCGGACCTCATTCCATGCCCCGCATCAGCGGTTCGGCCACCATCTTCACCGGCTTGCCGCGGCCGATCAGGATCGCGGCGCGGGAACTTTCCGGATCGGTCTCGAACCGGGTCCGAACCCAGGCTACCAAGAACTTTACGTACTCCGAGGCCAGGAGCCGGGCCGCGGGCGGGTTCTGCCACCACGATCCGGCGTCGAAGCCTTCCGCGACGACGGGGTGGGGTACCACCCGGTCGCCGCCTTGCAGGGCGTGATCGAGTTCGATCAGCGTGCGCGGCATGTGGTAGTTCGACGTCACCACCGCGACGGTGCTGAAATGGTGCCGACGCATCCAGCGCCGGGTCTCGATGGCGTTGCCGATGGTGTTGCGGGCCCGGTAGTCCAGGTCGACGCAGCAGTCGATCCAGTGCCGCTGGCTCGGGTTGAGCCGGGCGATCTCGTCGCGACTGGTGCGCTCGTTGACGCCGGTGATGAGCAGGCGCCGGCCGTAGCCGCCCGCGAGCAGGTCGATCGCGTCGCCGATGCGTTGGGCCCCACCGGTCAGGGCCACGATGCCGTCGGCGCGGCCGACCGGGATACGCTCGCTGCGCTCCAGGGTGCCCACGAAGGCGAGGAAGCCTGCGCCGAGCCCGAGGCCGCCGGCGACCGACGCCGCCAGGCAGAGCCGCAGGGCGGGTCCGAGGCGCCGGCGCGGCAGGCCGCAGGTCCGGTTCCCGGTAGCCTGCCGCCGGTCGTGCCAGAGCCAGCCGAAGATTTCGGTCGGGCTCGGGTCGCTGGCGCGCATCATACCCGTGGTCATCCTCCAGAGGATCGGCGCCGATTGCGGCGGCGCGGAGGCGCGCCCCAAGGGGGATCGCCTCCACCGGCCATTGCGTCGGGAAATGCTTTCCGAATGGTTAACGAACGGCCGAGCCCCTTGATCCGCAACGCGGATTCCGGGCGTTCCGTCACACCGTCAAGCGAGGAAGCGGCGCACCGTCAGCCGCGAGACCACGCCCGTCACCAGCGAGGCGATGACCCCGATCAGGATCACGCTGGCATAGCCGCGCCAGCCGACGTGGAAGGCGCCGAACAGCGCCTCGATCTCGTCGCCCGCCGGGCCCGAGCGGGCGGCGCGGGCGAGCAGCCCGGCGAGCGCGAAGGCCGCGATGGCCAGCAGCGCGCCGATGGCCCCGCCCCGCAGGCCGAGGCCGAAGAATCGGCGCTGGAAGGCGCGGGCGATGAAGTCGTCGTCAGCGCCCACGAAGTGCAAGACCTCCACCACCTCGCGGTTGCCGGCCATCGCGCCCCGCGTCGCGAAGGCGACCGCGAGCCCGGTCGCCACCAGCACCAGCACGACGATGCCGATGCCGACGCCGACGAAGGTGTTGGCCATGGTGGAGAGCCGCTGGAGCCAGAGGGCGTGGTCGTCGAGGCTCGCCACCCCCGGCAGGGCCTCAGTCAGCCGCGCGCGCAGGTGCTTCAGGTCGGCGGCGGGCTCGGCGGCCAGCCTCAGGGCGATGAGCCGGGGCACGGGCAGGTCCGAGAGGTCGAGGCCGCTGCCGAGCCAGGGCTCCAGCAGCCGCTCGGCCTCGGCCTTGGAGAAGACGCGGGCGTCGCCGATGCCGGGCTCGGACCGGGCGATGGTCGCCGCCCGGGCGATGTCGGCGTCGAGGTCCCGGCCGGGGCCGGGGCGGACCTGGATCGTGACCTCCTGTGCCACGCTGCCCTGCCACTGGCCGGCGCTGGAGGCGACCATCTCGGCCGCGCCCGCGCAGAGGCCCGCCAGGAAGGTGAGGATGGCGATGACGGCGGCCAGCGACCGGCTCGCAGCCGAATCGGTCGGCACCAGGGGCGCGTTGCGCCGGAGCGTCGGGGGGAGCGCGGGCTCGGGGGCGCCCGGCCCGCTCGTGGTCCGCGCCATCAGCCTTCGACCTTCAGGCGGCCCTCGCCCAGCACCATCCGGCGCGCCGGATAGGCGTCCATGATGCCGAAATCGTGGGTCGCGATGATCACCGAGGTGCCGAGCTTGTTCAGTTCGAGGAACAGCCGCAGCAGCCGCCGCCCCAGGCCCGGGTCGACGTTGCCGGTGGGCTCGTCGGCCAGCAGCAGGTCCGGCCGGGCGATCAGGGCGCGGGCGATGGCCGCCCGCTGCTTCTCGCCCCCCGACAGCAGGGGCGGCAGGGCGTGCATGCGCTCGCCGAGGCCCACCCAACGCAGCAGCTCCACGACTTCGGCCCGGTAGCTGGTCTCGGCCCGGCCCTGGACCCGCAGCGGCAGCGCCACGTTCTCGTAGGTGGTGAGGTGGTCGAGCAGGCGGAAATCCTGGAACACCACGCCCATGCGCCGCCGCAGTCCGGTGAGCGCCCCGCTGGAGATGCCGCTGACCTCCTCGCCGAACACCGAGACCAGCCCCCGCGTTGGCCGGACCGAGAGCAGGATCAGGCGCAGCAGGGTGGTCTTGCCCGCGCCCGAGGGCCCGGTCAGGAACTGGAACGAGCGCGGCGCGATCCGGAAGCTCACGTCGGAGAGCACCTCCGGCCCGAGGCCGTAGCGCATCCCGACGTTCTCGAACTGGACCACCGCCGCCTCCGCGCCGGAGAGCAGGCTTTTGGTGTTCACCTGAGCGCCCAAGGCCGTCCCGCGTTCGAAGTTTCGCGCCCGCGCCGGGGCTCGGTGCCGGGATGGCCTCGGGAGATGGCGTTTTCAAGCCCGGCCCCGGCACGATTTCGCGACACGGGCGGCCCGGCGCGTTTCATCGGGGGTTAACCGTGATCCGCGACACTCCGCCCATGAGTGCCGCCCCGGTCTCCTCCGGGCGCACGTGAGCGTCGAGCGTATGCTGATCGTCTGCCCGACCTGCGCCAGCGAGTACCGGATCGATGCCGAGCGCGTCGGCATGGAGGGCCGCTCCGTCCGCTGCGCCGCCTGCCGCGAGACCTGGTTCATCACGCCGGCCGACGTGCTGGCCGCCCGCGCCGCCGAACTCGACGCGGCGCAGGAGGCGGAGGCCTTGTCCGGCGCGGCCTCCGACGCCGACTGGAAGGACGCCTCCGCCGCGGTCCGCAACGCGGCGGGCGAGGGTGCCGTGGTCGACAACGTGCCGCCCCGCCCCCGCCCGAAACCCGCCCGCGGCAGGCCTGCGGCCGGGCGTCGAAAAGGCGTCCTCGGCCTGTCTCCCGTAGTCGCGGCGGGCCTCGCCGTGCTGGCGGCCCTGCCGCTGGCCTGCCTCGCGCGGGCGGGCGTTGTGCGGGCGATGCCGCAGACGGCTGGCCTCTACGCCCGCATCGGTCTGCCGGTGAACCTGCGCGGCATCGAGATCCGCGACGTGGTCGCCTTCCGCAATCCCGCCGAGGACGGACGCACGGCCGAACTCGTCGTCGAGGGCGACCTCGTGGGCGTGGCCAAGGGGGACGCGCCGGTGCCGCCGCTCGCCGTCGCGGTGCGCGACGGGGTAGACCGGACCCTGCGGACCCTCGCCATCCCCGCCCCGCGGGCGGTCCTCGCCTCCGGCGAGACGGCGCGCTTCCGCACCGTCTTCCCCGATCCGCCGGCGCAGGGCCGGTCCCTGGAGGTGCGCTTCGCCGAGGGCGCGACGCCGGCGGCCGACGCCTCCCGGCACTGACCCTCCGTCGCGGACATCACGGATTTTGCGGCCGACCGTGGCCGCGCCTCGCAAAGATGTCTATGAAACGCCCATGACCATCCCATCCCGACGCGTGCGCGTCCTGTTCGACGAAGCCACGATCGCCCGGCGCAACGAGGAACTGGCCGGGACGATCCTGGCCGCCAATCCCGAGAACCTCCTCGTGGTGGCGGTGCTCAAGGGCAGCTTCATGTTCGCGGCCGACCTGCTGCGGGCGCTCCACCGGGTCGGCCTGTCGCCGCAGGTGGAGTTCGTGCACCTGTCGAGCTACCGCACCGGCACCGTCTCCTCGGGGCAGGTCGAGATCCTGCGCGACGTGCAGAGCGAGGTGCGCGGCCGCGACGTGCTGCTCGTGGACGACATCCTCGAATCGGGCCGCACCGTCGTCTTCGCCAAGGACCTGTTGATGGCCCGCGGCGCCAAGCGCGTGCTGACGGCAGTACTCCTCGAGAAGCCGGGCAAGCGCGCGGTGACGATCGAGGCGGACTTCGTCGGCTTCACCTGCCCCGACGTATTCGTCGTGGGCTACGGCATGGATGCCGCCCACGCCTACCGGCAACTGCCCTTCGTCGGCGTGGTCGATTACGCCAACGCGGACCCGGACTTGTTCGGGGGCGCCTGAAGTTTCACGCCCGACATCGTACGGATATCGTAGCCGAGCGCGGCATTTTCGCACGCGGGCCGATTGCCGGGTGCCTTCCAGCCTGTTCCACCTTGACAGATAGGCGGATTTTCTTGCGATTCGGACGCTTGTCGGCCGAATGCTTCATCACTAGGGACGATCACGGGACACCATGGCGCGCATCCTGCTGGTGGATGACGAAGACACGATCCGCGGCTTCCTCAAACGGGGCCTGGAGATCGACGGCCATGCCGTGGTCACGGCGATCGACGGCAGCGATGGGCTCGACCGCCTCAACGAGGCCGATGGCGGCTTCGACCTGATGCTCACCGACATCCGCATGCCGCTGATGGACGGCATCGCCCTGGCGCTCGCGGCCAAGCGCGATTTCCCGGACCTGACGATCCTGCTGATGACGGGTTTCGCCGACCAGCGCGAACGGGCCCGCGGCCTGGACGCGATCGTCACCGACGTGCTGACCAAGCCCTTCTCCCTGGCGGACCTGCGCGCCACGGT